>JAGUZN010000365.1 GCA_020060775.1 Armatimonadota bacterium | reverse complement strand
TTGGCCAGGGATTAGCACGCACATTCGGCGGTTTGTCGAGGCCTGCCGGAATGTCACACCATACGTGTGAAGAACCACCAGTTGGGGAAGGCGGTCAGGGGCAGTACACCAAAGAAGAAGCCCTGTCGATCGCACGCGCGATCCGCTACGAAAGCCCGCACACATTGCTGCAGATGCCAACGGAGGAGCCGGCTGGAGAAGTGTGTAACTTGTCTTGGCCTCCTGGTGGTCGGTGCGTTGAGCGGTACATTGGCGCAATATCCTGAACCACGCGTGCGCCCAGTGGTCGTCACTGATAACATACGGCAGTATCCTGGCGGCGATTTTCTTCTCTATCAGGACTGCTGGGCGCTGCCGGAGCTAGACGGTGCACCCGGAGACGAACTGCTCGCGGAGGCACAGCGGCGTGGTGACATTACTGGACGAGTGCTGGGGCTAAGGGCTTGACCGCAAGGCCTTCGCGGCCTTGCTGCCGTACTGTGATTACGTGTGGCCCAGCATCGATGACTTGTGCGCCATTTCTCTCGAGGACTCCCCCGAAGAGATCATCGTTCGTCTGCAGGATCACGGCGCAGGGACGGTGGCCGTGAAAATGGGCAACGCGTGGAGCTTGCTGGCGACTGGAGAGCTCCGTATCGCCGTGCCGGCGTTGCCGGCCCAGGTTGTCGATACGACGGGGGCCGGTGACTGCTGGGGTGCGGGCTTTCTCGCCGGACTCATCAACGGGGTTGATCTATAAACCGCAGGTCGATTGGGAGCGGCTTGTGCCGCGTACTGCATCACCGCCGTCGGCGGAACAACCGTCATGCCGCGGTACGACCAGGTATATGCGCTGGCATGCAATGGCATTGCGTAATGTCATGCGGCGTTTGTGCGATTTTACCGGTCCCTCGGCGAAACTTGCCTGCGACGCAACGCACAACCAGGGAACATGCCCCAACGGCATCCCTTCGCAGCTCACCACCAGGGCGATACAGACCAGGCAGTCCGGTCGGCTGTCGCGTGAATAGCCGCGCTTGGCCTGGGCGTTGCGGGCGCAGTGCCCAGGTCTGCTCGACGGTGTTCGTGTGGGTGTTGCGAATCGGCCGTAAGTACATCCCCCAGTATAGCAGACGCCCGCGCCGGGGTTGTATCACTAGGACGGGTGTGCCGACAAGCCCACGCATGAATGCCCCGAGCCGACCGGCAGCCGCCTGGTAACTGGATGAGATCGGGGGTGCCTGCCTGGACGACCATATGGCTTCGCGGTATAACGCTGCGATTTCAATCGGGGCATGTCGCGTCATGACAACACCACGTTGGCATGACGCAAACACAGGGCGTTTGCACGACGATTTCCCCGTGGATGAGCACGGGTCGCAGAAAATCAACGACATACTCCCCTGGCTGCAGCGCCATCAGGCAGCCCCGGCTATCGATGATGGAGCTATGACCCGGATAGTATTTCGGCAAGCCATCGTATCCTGCGAGGTTGGTGGCCACCATCGCCATCCGACGATCAGCGCACTCCAACAGAGCTGAACCGGCAAAGCACACCCGCCCCATGGCCGTGAGATATTGTTGTCGCCATGCGGGGTCACCCGATCTGCCGCTCGGAACATCAGTACACAGCCCGCTCCTCCAGCACAGGGCGGACCTCGACCGCCCCCCCGGTGCGGGCGGACTCTTCGGCGGCGAAGACTACATTCACCGCCGCGGCCCCATCACGCAGCGACGGGGACGCCTCCCCACCCTCGCGAATGGCGCGGTAGAAGCTGCGCAGGTTCCCGCAGACATCGTTCTCCCCGGTCACCGTCACGACCTCACGCGGTTGCGCTTTTCCGTCCAGGTGCTCGCGCTGCAGGCGCAGCGTCGTCCCCTCGTCGAAGAAGCGGCTCTCCCGGTACAGCGTGGCTGCCGTGCCGAAGATGTGCAGCGTGTGGTAGTACGGCGTCACGTGGTAGGCATGCAGGGTGCCCACCAGGCCGGAGGCGAACTCCAGCAGGCAGAGAGCCACATCCGCGGTCCCGGTGGCGTGCACGTCCCCCCGCATCATGGCGCTCACGCGGACGATTGGGCCAAAGAGGAACTGCAGCTCGTGGATTTTATGCACGCCACACTGAAAGAGCATCCCGCCCGGGTTCTTCTGCGGATCGCCCCGCCAATCGCCCGGTTGGATAAACAGGCCGCCGCTGTGGGCGGTGGTGGCCTCCACGGCGGCAACGACGCCCAGTTCACCGTGCGCGAGCAAGTGCTGCGTGGTGCGGGCGACGGCATCGTGGGAGTGGTCGGTGTGGCCTACGCCGATCACCCGGCCGGTGGCGCGCTGCACGGCGAGGAGCTGCTCCACTTCCTCGGGTGTACTGCAGAGCGGCTTTTCGACGAACACGTGCAAGCCGCGCTCAACAGCGGCGATGATCTGCTGGGCGTGATACTTGGCGCCGGTGGAGATGATGACGGCCTCGAGCCCCGGCGTCTCGAGCATGGCCTCGTAGCTGTCGGCCGGAGCGGCCCCGTCTTCCTGCCGGCACTGCGCCAGCGCCTCCGGGTTGTGATCGTAGGCGGCGATCAGCGTAAACAGGCCGGTCTCCCGCAGGCGCGCCCGGCGATAGGCGCCAAAGTTGCCGACGCCGACCTGGGCGATACGCAAGGGTGCTGATGTCATACCGTGGTCCCTTCTTCCATCTCCGGCGCGTTGACCCCATCACCGACGGCAGCTTCCGAGAGCAGGATCAGTGGATCGTCCAGATGGCGTTTCATGACGAGGAGGCGCGCTTCCCACTGGACCAGGACATCGGGGTCCAGTTCATACATCCGCCCTTTAGCCGATGCGAGCATGAGGTAACGTCCGGGCTCACCCGCGAGCAGGTCTACGAGCGCCTGCGTATTGGTGATTTCATCCTGGACGATGTCTCGCGCCTCTTCGGGCAGATGCCCGCCCCGCATCAGATACGTCATACGGATCCAGTTTCGCTGGCTATGGAAGTGCGATTCGATGATCTGGATATAGCGCAGTTGTTCCTGGAGACACGCACGCTCCTCGCCATCGGCCTGCGTAATCGCTGTGTGGAGCACCGCGCATGCCTGGCGCAGGCGAGGGAAGGTCTCTGCTTCGTACTGATTCAAGACATACTCGTATTCGCGGAGCGAGCCCAGATTCGGAAGATAGTACAGCGGACCTTTAATGGCATAGATCTCATCAAAGCATACGTGATCAAAGTATGCCCGTTCGTCAACGGTCAGTCGTGCGGGATCGGGCACCAGGGGGCCGACCATATAATGCTCATCACGACCGAATCCGTGATTCCAGTTCGGCCGTCGCTGCATGGCCAGGTCAACCGCCTGCCAGGCCTCATGCAGCGGCGCGGCAATGCGCTCGAGCCCCCAGGAGCGCACCAAGGTCGCGACGAGTGTCTCATCATCAGCTTCCGGGTTATCCTGAAACGCCGGAAGAGTCGCCGCATTGACATCGTAGCGCACCTGGTTCGGCAAGGTCATAAGACCGCGTAGCGAGAGATTGCGGACGCCCAGTGATCGGTATGTACGCAGTAGACGCAGGATTTCGAACGGCTGCGGCACATAGTGCAGCGGAAGAAAGTACTGTTCCGTCGGCAAGGAGCAGATGGCCCAGGGCGCCTGCTCATGCACCGCGACCGCTTCCACGCGTGCCTGGAGGTCGGCGATGCGTTCAGCGCGCGCCTGTTCGTACCCCACCCGGGCAATCTGTGACCGGTACTGATAGTAGGCCCACTGGTCTTCGAGGCCTCCGGTCCACGAGTACCATCCGTAGACGGGGAGGCACAATCCATCGACACGGCAGCGCGCCAGTTCGGCTCGCACTGCAGGGGGGAGATTGCTGTTGATGTGCACCTGGAATTCCGGGTTGATGGCGCGCCCGGCAGCAATGAGCTCGCGGGCAAAGGTGGCAATACGTTCAATCAGCGGGATGCGCCGACAGTGCCCAGGGCCGTTCGCACCGGCGTAGAGGTCGGAATTGTAGCAAAAGCCGCTACCTGAATCGGTGGTGAACAGGGATAAGGTGGTGATCTGTGGGATGGCGGTGAGGATGTGGGTGAGCATCTCACGATAGTGCTCACGCACCTCGGCTTTATCCGTGCAGAGTGCAAAACAGGGCGTGCCACTCATCACTGGGTTATCGACGCGCGGCCCCCGCAGGTCAGGGCGCTGGCGGAAAAAACGCTCCGGCACAAAGCGTGGCTCGGCACAGTACAGAAACGGGCGCAGCCCGCAGCGCAGCGCTTCCTCGGCAAGCACGCGCATGCGTTCAAAGTTGGCGGCGACAATCGGCAGCGGGTACACTCCGCGGAAGAGGCGCGAGACGGCGAACTGGTCCAGCGACGGCGCGTAGTGCGAGAACCAGTGGTAGACCTTCGTCGGATCTTCACAGAGAATCGGGTGCAGCGGCAGCGCCAGGAAATTGACCTGTAACTCCGTCACCCCGGCGCGGCGCGCCGCTGCGCAATACTGAACAGCCCAATCGCGGTAGGTAGCCCCCATGGACTGTGGCGGCTCGTTGATCGGTACGATTTGCACACGGGCAAAGACAGACATCGAGATATCCCTTTCAGTTAGCCGGCCAGAGTCAGCAGGCGGGAAAGGCGGCCTGCGCAACTCTATGGACCTCTAGATCTTTGGCACGGATTTCACCGAACCAGGGGCAGTGTTGGCATCGTGTCTAACCACACGTTCTCGTGGACGAGTTCGCCATTCCGCACGGCCCGGCGCATATTGAGTTGTTGGAGATCGTACAGCAGCTCTAACTGCGTGTCGCCATGTTGGTAGCTCAAGAGACGTTCGCTGCCGTACTGCTCTTGCACGATCGTCGCCTGCCGCATACTTTCGATGAAGCGCTCGAAGCTCTCGTACTGCTCGGCTGCTGCAACGTGCACAAGCATCCCGGAGCCGAAGCCGCGTAGTTCCCGATCGCTGAGTGGGCATGGATGGAAGCCGCACATGTTAAAGAAGGAGAGCAGCCCGTACTGTCCGGCATCGGCGAACTGCGTGCTGCACAGCATGGCATCTTGTTGCTGTGCAATCAGCGGATAGACCGCCAGGAAGATGCCGCCGTCCCGAATGAAGCACCAATCCCATGCACGATAGCTGCCTGAGAACCCGACCAGCGCATCATCGCCATATCGCACCTCGTCAGGGCGGCTGTGATGGAAGGGCCAGACGAGCGACGTGCGGATGACCCGCGTGGCGTCATGGCGTTGCCGCACCGGCACGTACCCCAGCAGCGCGGTACCCTGATGCTGCACCGAGAAGGCCACCCCGTCATCCGACCCAATCTCCTGCTCGATGGACGCGGCGCGCACCTCCATGGATTCGAACTTATCGGCGACAAGCATGCGGGTGTATACCGAGCGGATGCTGCTGAGATACGTTTCGATCGATGCGTGCACATCCGCAGCCCGGCGTCGGTAGAGCAGTTGGAGGGGCGTCGTCTGCCCGATCCAGGTTCGGCTGCCGAAAGAGCCCATGCCAAACGTCT
The DNA here is from genome assembly GCA_020060775.1 of Armatimonadota bacterium. Taxonomy (GTDB): domain Bacteria; phylum Armatimonadota; class Hebobacteria; order CAIYQO01; family CAIYQO01; genus JAGUZN01. The sequence goes on along the minus strand of JAGUZN010000365.1, from coordinate 19,049 downwards.
CATCCATGTAACAGTAGACGGTAGTCTGGCCTCCCGGAGTCCCGTGTCCCGCACAGAACTCGTTGCTCCCCTGCGTGGTCGAAGGTACTGCACGCTGGAACGCCTGTGCAGCCAACTCGAGCGGTGGATGGTAGGTCGGCGCCATCTGTGCCGCCAGACTCCGCAGTTGGAAATCCCAGGGCCCGTGGGCAAAGGTGCCGTCAGCGGGTGGGAAGAGCATACGCAACGGACTGACGGGGGAGACGTCGCCGAAGGCGGCATAGATCGCCATCATCGCGAGCGTGCACTGGTTGGCATTATCATCAGGATACGCGCGCGAGAACGGCCCGACCAGTTGACGCAGGCGGGGATGAAAATGCACCAACAGCTCTTGCCAGATGCGTTGCTCAGCCCGCAAGGCCATCGCCTTGATGTCGGCATGCTCGGCATGCTCGGCTAATTCAGCGAAGTCCATCAACGAAATGGCGGAGTACGTGGGGCTGACACACTCATGGATATATCCCCGCAGATCAAGGAGATGCATGAGTTGCGCCAGACGTTGGCGGCAAAACGCCAACAGTCCCGCATTGCCGACATACTGACCATAGAGGGCTAACGCTGTAACACACCCGGCCGGCGCATTATCGTTCGCGCCGTGGAAGGCATAGTCGCGTGTCATCCAGTCCGACAGGCTCCGCTGCAGGAAGCGCTCCAGGTTGTCGCGGGCCTGCGGCTCAAGCCGCGCATGCTCGGCAACGAGCAACGTCGCGGATGCCGCACCGCAGAAATGGTCGGCATGCCGAAATTCGACCGATGCGAGCAAGGCATTGGCCAGCCGCTGCTCATCGGGCGAACCGTGGAGAAAGGCGCGCGCCGACCAGAGGTGCACCCGCATGTCCTCCGGGTGTTCGTTATATGGGATGCAGGTCATCCCCTCGTGCTGCACCACACGGGCCCGCAGTTTCTCACGCAGCAGGGCGAAGATATGCTCGCGGCGAGCGGCCTGCTGCCGCGGGCTGGCCTCTTCCGGCTTCCAGGCATATGCCGTGGGCTGCAACGGTGATCTTTCGGATGTCGTACGCACGGACTCTGCCCCCCTTGTGAGCGTGTTATTCGATGACGTCCACGTGAACATCATCCACCCACACCGATCCTGTCTTCACCCCGGTGGACCAGATGTAGGTATGGAATATGACGAACGGCGTCCAGCTCTCGGCGACATTGGGCACCGCCGGCCTGGTCATTTCCGCTTCTAACTTGAACCACTGACCGACGGGGTCATTAGCCGTTGGCGCCACCGCCAATCCGCCGCCAAGGGCATAACCGGCTAACTGCACGGTAACGGAATCATTGGCATGTTCCCGATAGAACCAGGCGGATAACCGGTAGCGACGGCCTGCCTCGGCACGGCCCTGCAGGCTGATGATACCCGCGCGCGGGCTCTGCCGTTTCGCCTCACAGCGCAGACTTTGCGCGCCGGAATGCACTCGCTCAGTATCGATATACTGACCCAGGAAGGCCAGGGGCAAGTCCGGGGGCATCATCGACGGTTCCGGGCGATTCCAGAACTCGGAGAACCCGTACTTGCCTTCGTTCGACACACTCTGTTCAAATCCGCCATCAAAGATCGGCGGCTGCACCGAGGCGTGCACGGGGATGCGTTCATCCCGGCACATGACTTCGCCGCTGAAAAACAGCCGGGTATCCAGGTCACGCACGCCAGCCAATTGCGCCCGCCACTCGCCTGTTCCGCGTGGGGGGAGTTGCACCTGTTGTGGAAGCGTGGATACCCACCCGAGCTTCTCCGGCAAGGTCATCGCGATGCGATAGGTCTGTTCGCGCTCGGTCGGATTCTCGATCTGCAGGATGAGCGCTTCATCGGCATGTGACACATACGCCCGCGCGCGCACCGTTGGCCTTCCGGACACGTACCCCAGTATATGCTGCCCACCATCCGGCAAGCGTTGCGTGATTTCCGCCAGGTTATCGGCGTCCAATTGCTTGGGCAATCGCACGCGCACCGTGATCGGCTGTACGCCGGCCTGGCGCATGCGCGGCAGGGAGATGGTGAAACGTTGACCATTCACCGCCAGATTGAGTGTACGTTCACGATTTGCCGCTGTCCAGCGGAAGACGGTGCCGTCGACGGACAGCGACGCGCCAGGCTCCGCTTCCCAGGGCAGGGTATCCAAACGCACCATGGTCGGAAGATCGTCGACCAGCAGCAGATACCCCATCTTCACTGCCGGCAGCTCCACGCTCACATTGCCATCATGATAGGTGTACGGCAGCGGAGTCGCCTGGCCAGGCGTGAACAGCCAGACGGCATTGATGCGTTGCAGCACCTGCGGCGTAATGACCAACGGTCCGGGGCTTGCACTACCGGTCATCGGTTCGTCAGCGATGAGAGCGGCAAACTCGAAGCGGCCGAGACGCGGGTCGCCTTCATAGGTGCGTACGCGCAGTCCAGCGGGGGCGCGCTGCACGCCCAGTGTATCCTGGTACCGTGCGCCTGACCAGAGCAGATTGAACTCGGCGCGGAATCGCTGTGTGGCGTTCACCGCCTCAATGTAGCGCTGGTCTTCCCGAGGTTGATTACCGAGGGGACCGACCGCCAGCGGCACGTTGTAGAGGAGCGCGTTGAAGGGCGCGTCAACGTGAAAATGGTATTCGAACCAGTTGCCCCACGGCAATAAAAACTTGCCGTAGTCCGGTGTCTGCACAGCCTGACGCCCGAGTCGGTATCCGCCCGGGTCTTCTCCTGCATTCTTGGTGGATGCCCACAATCCGTAGGAAAACAAGGCGTCCCCAAACTCGCTGAATCCCTCTGTCGGGAAGTAATGACGGCCGGGGATCCCGGCGGTCGTCTTGTTGAGTTCCTGGGCGAAGGCCCGGTAGCCCTCCATCCACGCGCCAATTGACCCATCGGCCGTGTTGGTTACCCACACGTTCTCGCCTGAATCGGCGAGCAGTTGATCAAAGTACATGTGGTTGGCGCCGTATGTCGTGAGGTAGTGTCGTACCCACGCCGTCAGGTATTGGCGCCATTGCGGTTGCACGGCCGTCATTTTGATCCAGTAGGCATAGGCGCTGCTGCCATTGAGCGGGCGTACTTCAGCGTCTTTGACCTGCGCGGCGGTCAGCAACAGCGGTTCCCGCTGGGCTTCCGGTTCAAGTGCGCTCATTGCCGACGAATTCAACCAGGGCTTCCCGACGACGTTTGGCTTGGTGTACAGTTGCGAGTTCATATAATAACCGGCGGTAATGCCACTCGCTTTTCCATACACATTGCCGGCTTTGAAGATGGTTGGACCTCCCATGATCGGCGGAGTAACGTAATGGGCCGGGCATGCGCCAATCCCATCTTCTCCCCACCAATAGGTGAGGCGAAGCTGGCGCTGACGAGCCATGTCAAAGATCCAGGGCATTAGCGAGTAGTCCGCCCCTTCGGTGAGTCCACAGTTCAAGAACCCCTGGGCGTGATCGATATAGCCATTCGGACGGGGTTGTTGCTTGGTGGCGAGCACCCAGTCACGATAGGGTTTCGCCCCCTGGCGCCAGTCCCCGGTGAACGGGGCGAGGACAAAAGCGGTGGGTTCCCACTCTTCTCCAGGCTCCAATCGGCGTGCGCAGTGACGCGACACCTGCAGGGGAGCGCCCGTTTTTTCCACTCCGAGATGATAGCTCATCTGCCGCATCGCGGGGTCGAAGGCCCCAAAGGCGATGCCGCCTCGGTCTTCCTCGCTGATCACCACCCACTGCGAAGCCATGTTGCCGGGGTAGGTCATCTCCGTGCGGAAGGGGTGTCCGCCCAGATTGTTGAGCACCTGGCCGGTGAATAAGGGGTAATGCAGCTTCACGCGAGGACCGGTGAGCATTCCGTTCAGGACGGGGAAGTGAGGCTTCACCGCCAGCGAGGTCTCGCCATTCCGCACGATCAGGCGGAGTTCAATAGTCGCGTCGAGCCCTTCTCGTGCGATCAACTCGGCTCGCAGGCCGTTCGCTAATTGGAAGGTCCATACCCCGGCCTCTTCGTGTTGGCGGAAGGCGGCCTTCTCGGGAATGATGGCACGATATGCGAGACTGGTGCGCGGATCTGCTTCATACAGATCGATCCCGAAGAGCGCCGAATTTCCGTGACTTTTGTAGAGCACATACCCTTCGGCATCCTGCACGACGAGCAAGTTCCCTGTCGTTTTCGAGAAGACGGCTCTGCCGCGCGACGTGGTCAGCACAAAGAGTTCGTCGGCCGTGGGCAGGTAGCGGAATGCCAGCGCGGGCACTACCGGACAAAGGCATAGCGGCGTCGTCTGGAGCGTGATGCGCAGGCGAAATGCCCCGGTGGGCATGCGCTGCCGGTCGAGCGACGTCCAGGTGCGCTGGCCATGCTCCATAATCTCATACCGCACGCCGGGCAACGCGGGAAGGTCCGCAGCGAGATCGACCCAACGATCGAACGATGACGGCGTGATCCACCCACTGATCGCAGACCCCGTGGTGCCGGCGGTCTGACTGCGCGGCAACGCCATCACCGTGTCACGCGTCAACGCGGCATCGACAACGGCGATGCGGTCGAGTTCCGTTCCGCCCATCCAGTTGAGTTGGAGGTGGTGCGTTCCCGGCTTCAGCTCGTAGGTGCCTCCCCGAATCCATACCCATGTGCCCCAGGCATCTTCGCCAACCTGATCCGAGTCCATGACGTTAATCGTTTGCCCGGCAAGTTGTTCGGTGTGGCACCATGTTGCCTTGAAGGGAAAGCTCGCCCGGTACCAGACCGTATATGCACCCTGGCGCTCGATGGCCAATGGCAGGTCCAGGCGTTCAACACGGTGGACGGCGATGCCGCCCTCATCGGTTGCCCGATAACCTCCACCGGGGGCAAAGGCAAGGGTGGCGCTTTCCGCTTCCAGGTTCCACCCTTGCGCAATCGGCTGGTACGTCTGTTGGAGCCGGATCACGCGGTCGGTTTGCACGGTACGGTCTAATGTGATGAACGTCGGGTAAGTGACCAGTTCCAACGAAGACGGCTGGACACCGCCTGCCGACAGTATCGATGGGCACAGCCACACCAACGCGACCAACAGCCCGATTTGACGCCATGTCATCGTACTTCCCCTTTTACCGCATCGAGGTCGATCACCTCAACCTCATCAAGATCGAGGCCCGCGTCATCATATGTCACGTAGTGCCACGCGACATGGAGGAGGGCGGTGGCGTTCGGCAGGTTCACCGTATAGGGCCACGTCACGGTCACCCAATCCGGCGCATCCACGACCATATACAGCGCGTGCGGGTTGCCCCCCTTATCGGCATACAGGTACGGCATGAGATACCCGGTTCCGCGCACCCGGACGCGCAGCAGGAGGTGCGCGCCATGAAACCGCTGCGGGTCGCGCGCGTGATCCCACGCGAAGTGCGTCACCAGCGCACCCTCCTTTGCGCCCTCTTCGATTTTCATCGCCCGGCAATGCGCTTCCGGTAGGAGCTTGCCGCCAAGCACATTGAGGTACTGTTTGCCGCGGTCGGCTGACTCGGCGCTCTGCACGACCATCGCCAGGCCAGGATAGCCGCCATGTCCGGTCCACTTGCCCGCCGGACTCCCGGGCTTGATCACTGTCCCGGCATCCAGCGTTTCGAATCCATCATAGGTGATCACACCCCCAGCCGCATGTTGCGGCACGTAATGCACGGCCAGCGGACACACGGGCACCGGGTTCTGTTGGCTCGGCGTCAACGTGATGCGTACACGAAAAGCGCCCGTCGGCGGATGTTGCGGATCAAACGGTTTCCAGGTCTGTGCATCCGGCGCATATACTTCGAACCGCAGGCCTGGCCGCTCATGCAGGTCGGCGGCCAGATCGGCCCAGCGCATAAAGCCCGGCGGGAGTGCAATATCGGCTACGGCACTGCCGGGCGTCACCGCCGGCACAGGCATCGGTAAAGCCGCTACTTGCGCGGGCGACAATTGGGCATCCAACAGCGCAATGCGATCGATCGCCACGGCTCCCGCGAATTCCGCCACCAGGTACGTTTTACCGGCATCAAGCGTGTAGGTCTGCCCATGTATCCATACCCACTGCCCCCACGTGTCTTGTGCAAATTGCGCGGTGACATCGATCTCCTGCAGGGCCGTCTTCCCGACGTTCTCCTGCAAGCGCTTCTGACTGTTTACGGCCATACGCGCGAGATACCAGGTGGTATACGCGCCGGCATGCTCGAGGGTCACCGGCAATACCAGGCGTTGGGGACGCTGCAGCACCACCCCGCCGCCGGGCGTCATGGCATAGCCGCCGTTGGCGCCGAAGTTCACGTTGGCGGACTCCGCCTCAGCGATCACGCCGCTCGGCACATTGGCCGGCATGGCCTTGTACACGACTGCACCGGCCGAGGCCGTTGCCGTGTTTAACTCCTGATATGCGACCGGCACAGGAAGCGTGAGTATGTGCGCATCGTCTGCCGCCAGTGCGGCGGCACACCACAGCAGGGCGAACAGATGCCAAAGCACAATCGTGGCACAGGCAGATTGTCTCATGATACACCTCCAAGGCGTTGTGACGGATATTGATATACGGTGGTAGGCACAGCACGAATGCTGACTCGACTGAGTTCTGCGGTCTCCGGTGTGATCACGTGGATCGCTTCAGGCACTGTCATCGTCCCGGTGATGCCGTGGGCGTCTTGCCCCAGGTGCGCTTCGATGGGCCCGTAGGGCGTCGGGACAACAGCCGCGACCTGCTGCACATCACACAGCCGTGGGTTGAACAGCGTCTCACGCCAGCCCGGCGACCGCGGGGAGAGTCCCACGATGCTCTTAATGATGTACACCGCCGGCGCTGCCCCCCAGCCGTGACCGACACTTGCCCCCCACTCGCCACAGAAGGGAATGTACTCGGGCAATGTGGTCAAGCCTGCCGCGAGGTAGCTGCCCCAGAGCGACCGAATCTCGGCCAGAATCGCCTCGATGCGCCCCAGCCGATGCAGCACCTCGAACAGGTGCGCCCGAAAAAACGGCCCACAGATCTGCAGCACATCCGGGGCGTTCCAGGTGCGCGCCAACAGCGCCGCCGGGTCACGCACGATGCCGGTTTGCACCGCCAGCAGATTCACGTGAAGGCTGGCCTCCGGGCTTGGGCAGCCGTTGACCCAGCAATCAGCGTACAGGCCGCGCTCGTCATCCCAATGCGCGTGCAATCTCCGCATCAACAGGTGAACGAGTTTACTGTATTGTGCAGCCTCGTCATGTCGGTCAAAGTCGGTGCACAGCCGCACGGCGGACTGCAGCGCCAGTGCGTAGATGAAATTCATGCCGGATGGAATGCCATCGTGCCGGATGCTGCGCACCACGCCGCCCACCAGGCCGGGATGGTCCATCCACTGCCAGCCGGCCACATCGCGGAGTCGAGGATCGCCCTCACACGCGCGGCCGAACAACTGCTGGAAGCCATCGAGCAACCGCATCATGGCGGGCAACTGCGCGCGCAGAAACGCCTCACGGCCGGTATAGCGCCAGTGGTGTTCCAGCAGTACCGGCCACAACAGTGTTTGATCCAACAACCGGTACTGCGCTGGGGTTGCGCGGTACGGTTGATTCGGGTAGATCATGCCGTCAGGCATTTGACCCTGCCTGAGCAATTCATGCTGCCACTCAAGCAGTTCATGGTTGCCGAACAGGTGATAGGCCGCCTGATTCTGGACGAAATTATCCCCGACGTAGAGGAGTTGCTCGCGCCAGGGGCCATCGACCATTACGTCTTGAGATCCGATTTCCAGCGTGTGCCGGCACATCCGCCAGATGCTGTTCAACGTGGGATCACTCGTCTGCAGCCTGCCGACCCGGTCCAGTGCATAGCGCCGGAATGTCGCGCCCACACGGCGCAGGACAACACGCCCGCCCCGCGCGCGAATGATCAGCATGAGGACACGCGCCGATTTGTACTGAAATGCTGTTTCGTACACCTGGGACCCGTCGCGCAGGATGACGCGATCAGCATAGGACGCGGGGATCAGTAAGGTCGGCAGGCTGCTGAAGCGTTCGCTGTAGATGATCTCCAGTTCGCTGCCCGCCGTCGCATCGGCAACTTCGATGGACGGCAGCAGGGTCATGTTTTCGGCAAACTCCAGCACGACCACTTCATCAGCATCCTCAACACACAGCGCGATCTCTCCGGACTCGCGTAACGCAGCTCGGCCGACCGGCACAATGGTATGCATGAGGCGAGCGAGTTCCTCGTCAGGTTCAACCTCCGTGGCGCGCTCGCGGGCACTGTCGGCCTCCCGGCTCCACGCGACATCGATGCCGTCGACAGCACCTCCGCGTATGCCGAACAGCCAGCCGGAGAGGGCGCGCGCATCAGCAAGTAAATAGGCGGCATCCGGCGGGACGTAATTGCCTGACACGCAGTGCTCGCCGGGCGGCAGTTTCATCGTGATGGGCAAGAACACCCCACCGCGTAGATTGAGGTGGAGAAAGACAGGCGCAAGGGCCAGCGTCTGTTGGCGACCATCGAGGCGAAAAGCGTAGTCCACCGGAGCCGGTGCGTAGATCAGGCGCTCTGCGTCCTCTTTGCTCAGCGGGGCGGGGACAAAGAAGGTGAGCTCGACCGGCTGGTGTACAGTGAAGCGAATATGCCAGTGATGGTAGCCCGCGGCAGGTGGGTACACACGATAGCCCTGCCCGGCACACAACGTGCCGTGCAGCACCAGACGTTCAGGATACGTCATCTCTTCCGCGAGGGGACGCAGCGGCGAGGGTAGGATGCGGTCCACCTGGATGGGGATGGGCGCCGGGGGCGCCCACTGCGCGTCATCAAAGCCCGGCGCGTTCCACCCGAGCGGTTCAGCCCGTAAATCCCGGTATTCCGCATGCCCCATCAGCGCACCGATGCGGGGAGCCGGTCGATAGTCCGGCGCCGGCAGCACTCGCCACTGCGTGGGCTCGGAAAAATCGATGTCACCGACTGATCCTGCGCAGACCAGCTGCACCGGAAAGGCGGGCGGCACTCCGTCAATCTGCACGGCGGCCTCTCCCCAACTGTGCACCAGAATCCCGACCACGTTTTCGCCGGCCTGCAGCAACGGCGTGAGATCGCACTCCTGCCAGCGCAACTCATCAGCATGCGTACGGATATATGTCTGCCCAAGATAGATCCCGTTCACCCAGACACGCGCAAACAATCGGGATGCCACCAGGAGCTTGCCTGGCTGGACCCTATCCAGGTGAAACTGCCGTCGCGCGTACAGGTAACATACATCGGGGTCGTCTGCAGCGATGGCGCACGTCGCACAAGGCAATGATAGATTCACACGCAATCCTGACATACTGCTATTCCTGGAAATACGAGCGCACGTAGTGAGACACGGTCGCGCAGCTATGAGTGACGGCATGGGGCTGTGCCCGTGCACGAGCCGAGGTACGCTACGGGGACCAGAGAAGCATTCTGCCGATCCCCGTTTATACACAGATCTGCAGGCGCCGGCTAACGCTTTGCGACGCCGTACTTGCTCATCAGCAGCTTCTCCACGCTCTGGCGCTGGGCCTCGGTCAACTCACTGGTGAAAATGAGGAACTCGGCGATCTTGCCCTTATACGTGGTGTTCCTTTGGTCGCGACCGAGTTCAAGGCGATCGGTCACTGCCGGGTTGAATGCCCCGGTTCCGTACAAGGGCACCTTATTACTGCCATTTATGGTGGAATACGACCCTGCCGACTTCAAGGTCAACGAAAAGACCTGTGGCACATCCAGCGGGAACAGTGAAATATCCTGTCCCCCCGCCACATGGATATAGCCGCGCACGTAGCCGAAGGTGAGACGGTAATCGACTTCCCAGCGTGGTTGCCCCTCAACCGCAGCACCCGTGCAAAAGAGGCCATAACGCGTGTTGACCGTTACGCCGGAAAAGTCTGGCTGATAGACGCCGAAGATCGTCAGGGTCGGGTAGGAGGAGAAGCCGTACAGGTGACCGGGCACGTTATCACGGTCCCAGAGCAGCGAGCTGCTCATGGCCACGGCAGGCTTGCCGTTAATGCCGTTTGTTTGCAGCGTCGGGGCCACCCAACCGCCGCCAATATACGGGGTTAAGTAGTACGAGCTGTTCCCGGTGGAATCATCCCAGCGCGTCACCGCCGTACCGTTCACGGTGACATTCTTGTCGGCGCGGAACCACTGCAAGGTTCCCAGGATGGCGGGGAGTCCTTTCACCAGTTCCACGTGCCCATCGACATACGTCGCCACCAGCGCATTGCTGTGACGGTAATCCAGGTCGTCAACCGCATATGCGATATTGTCATAAGTGAGCGGGATGGTGGTGGCGGCATGCTGGCCATCCGCGGTGAGCATTTCAGTCGAGGGGCTGGACAACTCGCCCAGTGTCATACTGGAGACCAGGTTATTGTACACGTAGGCGTTGGCGACCTTTTTGCCTTTGGTGGGGCACATGAGGATGTTGCGATCCACATTGATCTCCACCCAGACATTGGACGAGTCGGGCAGCATCTCGTCGTGGTCCTGGGCCCACATGAGGATGGCCACGGCGATCTGGCGCTGGTTGTTCAGGCACGCCGTCTGCCGGGCTTTTTCCCGCGCTTTGGCAAAGACCGGGAACAAAATCGCGGCCAGAATAGCTATGATGGCAATGACGACGAGCAGCTCGATGAGGGTGAATCCCTGTGATCGGGTACGCATGGTAAGTTCCTCCCTTGTTGGATGTCATGGTCAGACTACGAGAGCGCAGGCTGCATGGCTCCCGTTTCAGCACGCTGGAGCATCGACACGCGATGCAGAATAGGAACGGGCAAGACATAGACCTCGTGCGGCACAGACGGGTTCAACATTTCGCGCAGCGCCATCTCGGTGGCGATTTCCCCCGCGCGCGCAAAATCCGCGGCCGTCGTGGTAAACGACGGACTGAATGTCTGGGCGACCGAGAGGTTGTCAAACCCCACCACGGTCAGCTGATCGGGTACGGCAATGTGCAGCTCCCGTGCAAGCGAGAGCATGTGCATGGCCGTCAAGTCTTCCAATGCGATGACCGCAGTCGGCCGGTCCTCCGGCTGTCGCCGCCATCCGGTGAGAAACGGCAGCAACTCGCTGGTAATTTCCTCAGAGTTCCATTGACTGGGGAAACGGTGAAATAATGTCCAATGATCTTCAGGGATATAGGGTAGCCCCGCGGCAGCGAGCGCGTCACGATACCCCAGGTAGCGATCACGAGTGGAACGGTGCATGAGGCCGCCGTCCGGCAAGTTCAAGTCCAGAAACGCGATGCGGCGGTGTCCCTGGCCGACCAGGTGCTCGGTGATGGCATAGCCGGCGCGATAGTTGTCAAAGATCACACTGGATCGCTGTTGCTCCGCATACGCGATGTCTACCAATACAATGGGTACCTCACGGAATTCGGTCGTGAGGTAATCCTTGAGTAGTTGCCCTTGCGTACGAATCGCCGGCAGCAGCACAATGGCTTGACACCCCGCATCACGCATGCGTGAGAGTTGCTCGCGTTCGCCATCATAGTCGTCATCGGTTGAGGCGGTCAGGAGATGAAAGCCATGCTTGTGCGCGACGTGCTGGATGCCCGCAGTGATGCGCACCACCGATTCCGCCGCCGCATTCCGCATGACACACCCGAGGAGCTTGGGGCGTGAAACACCATCTGTAGCCCTATCAGCAGGATCGGTAACGTAACACCCACTGCCGTGCCGCTTCTGCACAACGCCTTCACGCTCCAGCAAACTCAAGGCATTGGCAATGGTGCTGATGGACACACCGTACATCCGGGTAAGGTCACGCACGCTGGGCAGGCGGGCTCCGATGGGGAGCCGCCGGCCATCGATGAAGTCCTGCCGTATTTTCTGGGCGATCACCGCCGTCAGCGAATCAGCCATCACATCTTACCAGTAGTGAATCATACACCCAAAGTGTTTGTAACAGTTGTACTCTACCACGGGGTTTCGCTTCTGTCAACCCCTGTGGGCCCGCAGAGCAATATCTGCGGTATTCCGAAGCAAACGAAGAATATCAGTACACGCATCAGCATTGCATAACTCAAACGCGCCGATGGAAGTGACAGCCTGGTTTTGAGTACAACAACCGACGGAAGACGCTCGCCCAGCCGAGGAATTCTGCACAGGAGTTGGTAGTATGCAGTCCCGATGAGGACTATTTGCTGGCGCGCCTGGCGCTGCCGTGATTCGAGCGCTCGGCATATTCGCGGTCCTTGCGCACTCCTTGTATAGTAAGTTAGTCAGCCGATTGCCGGCTTGTATACAATCCTTCGTAGAAGCGATGGTCGGCGTTGCCCTGCTTGAGGTTCGGCCTCGTGGAGAAGACTGTTGCCTCGGTTCTACAAGGGGGTTCGTATAAGCAGGTCGTGGCTTGGCTGCGGATCACCCACAAGGCAATAGCCTCCCCATCTGGCGTATGTCACCCGACAGTGCGCCAGCGATGATGCTTGCCATTACCAACAGGACTGCGCCTTAGAGGCCGTTTTGAAAGTCTCTGTCCAGTGTACCTTGATCTTTTTCCGACTGACGGTAGGGGCAGTCCTATCATGTATGTCCTCACACAATCGCGGACTCCCCTACCGTCAGTCGAAAACATCTCGGCGGCATCCAAGGACAGAGGCTTTTAAAACAGCCTCTTAGTGCGATAGGACATTCTCCGAAGGCTGTCAGAAATTCTTGTGAAAGACTCTATACGGTCTCGAGCGTTATGGCGAGGGCGCACGTTTCAGCCAGGCTTCACGCCAGAGCCAGTAGCAGTCACGGGGGCACCCGCGCAGGCCGATGCCGTCACAAGTGACGCCCTCCAGCGCCACGGTGTTCGACAGGTTGACCGATCGTTCGCTGACTTCATCAATCATCCGCTCGACCCGGTGAGAGACGCGATAACGCTTCCCACAGTACCGGGCCATGCCCTCCGCGGAAAAGTACAGCCCGCGATACTTTCCCTGCGCATCCAGCATGCTAGCAATCTCATCGGCAGTACGCACCTCCACCCACTCGCCTGCCTGGAGGTTAAGCACCTCGGGTGAAGGCGTGCATGACTGCCGTGCATCGCCTGATCCTTGACGCGGTTTGGGATGGGTGCGGCGAAAGTGAAATAGCCACATGTAGGCCAGCATGCGCATGAAGTCACGCGCGGAGAAACGTTGCGCTTGCAGATCCGCGATGTACTGCCGTACATCCCAGAAGGGCAGCGGGGTTGTCGCGTTCGTGAGAACGGTAGACTGTCCCTGGCATGGCATATCGGCATGCGACGCCAGGGCTTCATGTACATCGTCCACGTCTCCGCAGGGGTTCCGCGCCTCATTCGGCGCAACCGGGCGCAGCCAATCCTGCTTGAACAGGAGCAGGCAACGCCGTTGACAGCCACTATGCGCCAGCCCGCTGCAGCGCACATCCGACAGGATGACCGTGTGCGCCAGCTTGCGGACGGTGCCTTTTTCGATGTAAATGCGGTTGATGACCTGGGCAATGCTGAAGGTGTGCCCGCAATACTGCCACATCTCCCCCTGGAAGGGCAAGCCATCGAGCCGACCGTGATCATCCAGCGTAGCCTGGATCTCCTCACGCGTTTTCACCCGTACGGTCATTCCCCGACGGGGAGGCCGCGTCCAATCGGCAGACGCCGTCATGCGCGTGTTGGCCGGTATATTCATCTCACCTCCAGCGCTCACACCTGCGCGAGTTGCTCTTCATCTACTGCCAACTCATCCCGGGCGATAAAGCACTTCCCGACGTAATAGCATGACCGCGCTAGCTTCCCGGCCAACAACATATCCCATTCTTCCGTCACTTCACCGCCGTAAGAACGTTTGAACAAGGTGATGCCATAATGCGGAGAATCGGGATTCGTAAAAATGCCACCCCAATCAAAGATTCGGTAGCCTTGCGCCTGGTAGTGAAGCATCTCATGCCACCCCAGAAAGGAGTTGGCATAGCCGCGCTTGGTCTTGGAGAGGTCGGCATGCACGTTATGACACCGATACATCAGCCGGACCCGCGACGGGTGATCCTTCATGACGACATCGATGAACACAGGTTCATCCGCCAGTGTGACCACCCAGGTATCGCTTTGCTGTACGATACAATGCAAATAATCCCGGCAGGGCTTTACGATGTGTCGTGCAGTGCAAAAGTCCGAAATGAACGTGTAGAGCGCATCAAAAGCGAGCGTATTGCGCAGCAGACCGAACGATTGCCGTTCTCCACGTGTGATTGCTTGCTTCCGTTCTTTGTCGATCTGATCCCAGAGCGAATCTGCAGAGGCCGTGAGATCATTGAATACCGTCTGTTGCGGTAGGCGATACACGGCGCGGTCCGGGCAGCACTCCATGACTTCTCGGCTGGCTTGCTTGCAAATCATGAAGTCCCATGATCGCATTGGCGGTAAGTCACACGGTCGATCAGCAAAAAAGAGGCAGGTGAGTGGATACCCCAGCCGTACCCGTTTTCTCACGCTGATCATACGCATCACCCCCCACCGGTTATTCTCACGTCATTGTACAGGACGTGCGAGTGAGCAAGGGAACACAAATCACATTGCTGTATTCAAAAATGGTACAAGTGGTCTTTGCACGGAGGAAAAGGTCGTACCATCGCTTGCATCCAGACTCACCACCCGTCCCACCAGGGCAGGATGCAGCGCTCGTTCTCGCCATGACTCACCGGTAATTGGCGCGTTCGGTCGACATGGATGCGTGCATTCGCCGGATGCTGTCGCCTTGTCGGCATTCGGCCCATCCACGCTCCTGTAACATCTCTATAGTAGAATTCGATGCTGGCCTATTCACAGTGGCGAGCGCTTTTCGTGCTGGGGTGGGTGTGGACGCGCATCACCGGCAACGCGATGGGAGTCGTACATGATTAAGCTGGTTAAAAGGCATCGAACGGGTATACCGATCCCCATCATGTTCTTTGCCGAGGCTGGAGACATTACCGGCTTAATGCCCTGGACATATGCGCACTGTATGCAGGCCAGCGATGCTGTGCGCGACGTGCTTGCCCCGCACATTGTGGATAGCCAACCGTTCACCACGCTTATTTCCGACCTCCATGAATCGGTCGAACAACTTACCGGTCGCCTCGACACGTCGCGAGCCCGCAATATCCGCAGGGGTGAATCCCTACCCATGGAGATGGCGATCAACCAGGTCTCCCGTCAAGATGCCTACACGCTGCTCGCCCGCTTCTACCAGGAACGAGGGGTGCGGCAGCCAGACTGGGATTACTTCACATTGATTGCACAGCGATGCGATATCTGGTCGACGACCCTGGAGGGACGGTTGGCCACCATCGATGTTGTGCTCCGCGACTACCCTGACCGCGTGCGGGTGATGTACGGCTGTCACAACGTTGCATGCGAGCTCTCGGGAGCGCAGCGTGGGGCGATCGCCTCTACCGTACACTGGAAGCAGGTTCTGGAGTATAAGCGGCAGGGGTTCCACTGGTATGACTGGGGCGGCATTGTGACCGATCGTGATTCACCCTACTATGGCATTACCAAGTTCAAATTAGCTTTTGGCGGGGTTGAGCGCACGGAATGGAATCTCACGCTTGCCGGCTCGGTGGTGCGGCCAGTACTGCATCTCGCGTACGCCTGGCAACAGCGGCGGAATGCATCACCCGGGGCCGTGCGGTGCCTATAAAGGATCGATATGCCGTTCTTTATCATGACGATTGATACCGAAGGCGACAACTTCTGGGCAAAGCCTGATGCCATCACCACCGAGAACGCCGCTTATCTGCCGCGCTTCCAACTACTGTGCGAGCAATATGGCGTGAAGCCGGTCTACCTGACCGCCTATGAGATGGCGACGTGTGCGGCATACTGTGACTTTGCCCGGGATGCGCTTCGCCGCCACACCGCAGAAGTCGGCATGCATCTGCATGCGTGGAATACCCCGCCGGCATTCCCGCTCACCGATAACGATGCTCGCTCACAGCCGTACTTGATTGAGTATCCAGCCGAGATCATCGAGCAGAAGGTGGCCTATCTTACCGCGCTACTTGAGGATACGTTCGGCGTGCGGATGGCCAGTCACCGCGCCGGGCGCTGGAGCTTCAACGGCGCGTACGCGCGAGCGCTGGTGCGCCACGGATACACGGTAGATTGCTCGGTCACGCCGCATGTCTCCTGGGCCACGGCCATGGGGGATCCAGCGCAAGCCGGCGGAACGGATTACCGCCCCTTCCCTTCCGAAGCCTACTGGCTCGACCTGGCGGACATCAGTCGTTCGGGCCACTCCACGCTACTCGAAGTCCCGATGACCATTGTGCCAAACCGCCCGATGCTAATGACGGCACTAGGAAAGCGACTCGGCGCAGGATCAGTCCTCGCCCGCGTGCTGCATCGCGTTATACCCCCCGTCGTCTGGCTGCGCCCGAACGGCAGGAACCTACCCTGGATGCTGCGGCTGTTGCGCCAGGCTGTGCAAGAGCGGCGAGATTACGTGCAGGGCATGCTGCACTCGTCGGAGCTCATGCCCGGAGGCAGTCCCACTTTTCCCACCAAAGCAACGATTGAAAAATTGTACGCTGATCTCACGGTGTTGTTTCAGGAGGTGAGCGCTTCGTGCACCGGGGTGACACTGCAAGAGTATCATCACCACTTTGCCGCAACCCGTTCCGGGCAGAGTCAACACCTTCCTCGCTGATCGGAAGCACCTGTTGGCCGGAGGCACTCTGGCTAATAGCGATCACTGCATGGCATGTTTCCGACACAGGTGAACACACCGTTCCGCGAAATGTCGGTAACCCTGCCAGCAAGTGCGTACGCGTTCCGATACCCTGTTGACAGCAAGGAAGTGCCGACGATTTGCAGTCGGCGGCCGGAGGGATACGGCAGATGACGGTGGACTGGCTGATTGTCGGTGCGGGGCTCACCGGCGTGACACTGGCAGAACGCATCGCCAACATACTCAACCAGCGTGTGCTGCTGGTTGAACGCCGCTCGCATATCGGCGGTAATGCGTATGACGAATTTACCCCGCACGGCATATTAGTGCACCGGTATGGGCCGCATATCTTTCACACCAACGACCAACAGGTCTGGCAGTATCTCTCGCAGTTCACCACCTGGCGTCCGTACTATCACCGGGTCCGCGCCAGCATTGACGGCCAGCAGGTGCCGCTCCCGTTCAACTTGAACAGCCTGCATGCGCTGTTCCCCCCCGGGTATGCCGCCAGACTCGAAGAGGCGCTGTTGCGCCACTATCCCCTGGGCGCGCGCGTCCCCATCGCCACACTGCTGGAGCAACCGCAGGGGGAGGTGCGCGAACTGGCGGAATTCATCCACGAGAAGATTTTTCTGCACTACACGCGCAAGCAATGGGGAATGGACCCCGCGCAACTCTCCCCTGCGGTCACCGCCCGCGTTCCCATCGCTATCAGTCGTGATGACCGATACTTCCAGGACACCTACCAGGCCATGCCGCAAGAGGGATATACGGCCATGTTCCATCGCATGTTGGACCACCCCAGGATCAGGTGGCTCCTCAACACGGATTACCGGACCGTTGCCGGTGAGATACGCTACGGCCACATGATTTATACCGGCTGCATCGACGAATTCTTCAACCACTGCTATGGCCCACTGCCCTACCGCAGTCTGCGGTTTGACATCACGACGCTGCCGCAGGAACGCATGCAGGAAGTCGGCACGGTGAACTATCCGTGCAATTTCGACTTCACCCGTATTACTGAGCAGAAGCACCTGACCGGCCAATCGTGCGCCGGGACCGTACTGGTGACCGAATATCCGCAGGCCCATACCTCGGGAGAGAATGAGCCGTATTACCCGGTGCCGCAACACGAGGCGGAAGCCCACTATGCGCGGTACCGGGATGAGGCAGCGAAGGTGCGGGGGAGGATGATCTTTACGGGACGCCTGGGCGAATATCGTTACTATAACATGGATCAGGCGGTAGGCCGAGCCTTATCCCTATTCGAAACGGAGATCGCAACATGCCCGAGCAAGTCTGCGCTGTCGTTGTGACCTATAACCGACATGCCTTACTGCGCGAGTGTCTGCATGCCCTGCTCAGCCAGACGCGCTCGGTTGAGCAAATTCTGGTGGTGAACAATGCCAGCACGGACGACACCGCCCGCATGCTCGACGACGAATTCTCGCAGGTCAGCGTCCTGCACTTGCCGGATAATGCCGGCGGCGCCGGGGGCTTCCATGCCGGGATGCAGTGGGCGCATGCCCAGGGGTATGCCTGGATCTGGGCGATGGACGATGATGGCCGTCCCGCGCCGGACTGCCTGGCGAACCTCTTGCAGCACCGGAACACGGCGCAGGTCCTCATTCCATTGGAGCAGGACAGCGCCGGGCTGCGCTCGTCCGCCGGGGTGTGGCATGGTCGGGTTACCGACGTTCCGATCGCGGATCGCACGCATCCGTTGCCGCCGGGACATTACCTGTTCGCACTCGTTGGGCCGTTGTTTCACCGCGAGGTCCTCGATCGCGCAGGGTTGCCGATCAAGGAGTATTTCATCTGGTATGACGATGTGGAGTACGCCTTGCGCCTCCAGCGCCTGGGCATCCTCAGCCAGGTCGTGCCAGATGCCATCATGCACCACACCTTTGGGGTGAAGCGGGAAGTGCGTTTTCTCTGGCAACGTAAGATACGGGCTTATCATGCCCCCTGGAAAGTGTACTACGGTGCGCGCAATGCCTTCTACACGATTACCCGCTTCCAGCCGGACGTGCGTTCACTGCACTGCCTGTTGAGCGATCAGGCTCGCTGGTTCATCGGCGACCTGTTGTACGAGCCTGAGCGATGGACCTACGCACGAATGCGTTTAGGCGGTTTATGGGATGGCGTATGGGGGAGATTAGGGAAACGCGTCTGACGCGGCTCGCGCTCTTTTTGCCATCACTGTGCGGTGGAGGCGCGGAACGCGTGATGGTGAATATCGCCCGCGGCTTGTGCGACCTGGGCTTCGCGGTGGATATGGTGCTGGCCGTTGCGGCAGGCCCGTACTTATCGCAGCTTGCCCCCGGGGTGCGCGTCGTCGACCTGCGGGCTGGGCGCGTGGCCGCATCGCTTCCCGCGCTGGTCCGCTACCT
>JAGUZN010000312.1 GCA_020060775.1 Armatimonadota bacterium | reverse complement strand
TCAATGGCCGCCAGTACGCGCGCGCTCGTCCCTTCGATTACGGTGAATTCGATGCGGGCATCGTAGCCGCGCCCGTCCCGGCGCGCTTCCGCCACGCTCTCGCCAAGGGCCAGCAGATCCGCCTGCCACTCCCCCACCTCGCTGCGCACGGCGTTCGCCGCCCGTGGATCGCCCTGCTCGGACTGCAGCATCACGTCACGCAGCCGCACGACTTTCGCCTGTTCGAGGTCCACCACGCGGAAGCGATAGGCCAGCAAGGCGGACGTCAACGTCGTCTGCACCGCCGGGTCGGGAGCCTCGCGCTGCAGCACCACTTCCGTAGTGCCCACCGCGACGCGGGGCGTGATCTCGCCGAAGATAATGCTCACCAGATCGCGCATGACCTGCACCAGATTGATGGTGATATAGTAGGCCTCCCGGCGCGGAGTGGCATCAGTGACGTAGCGCCGCGGATGGCGGTAGACGCGCTCGGCGATTTCCGGCTGCCAGGTATCCAGCACATCGCGCGCCTCGCCGAAAATCGCCTCGCCCACCAGCCAGGTCAATGCCTCGCGCTCGGCATCCGCCCGGCGCATGGCACTCGACGCTACCACCACCTCGCGCGTTGTCCACTTCACCAGCCAGGCCGGCGCCAGGGTGCAGACGCCATCAACGCAGGTGCTGCCGGCGCCATGGGCAGGAGCACTGGTGCATAACAGTACGAATATGAAGCATATCCCGATGCTGAATGCGAGGGTATGGTTACGGCGCATGGTCGATCTCCTTTTGGCATGTCGCTCGCAGGGAGAATGGTGCAATCGTCTCCAGCGTAATGCGCCATCCCGGCACGGTAGCCAGGACGGTGGCCAGGTGTTCCACCCCACCCAGAAACTCCAGTTCGATATGCGTGCGTTGGGCGTCGCTTTCCAGCAGTCGCGCGCGACGCACGAAGCGCAGTTCCCCAAACATGCGGGTCAATGGGGCAGCGTCGGCAGGGGCGCATCCCCTGACCTCCAGGCGATAGCTGCGGCAGGGATCCAATGCTGCCCGCACAAGCGCGGTCATGTTGCGTGCTGCCCAGTCCCGTACCGCCAACGGCACGGCCGCGGTGGCTGCAGCTTCCGGAGTGAAGGCGACGGCCGTTCCCAACCCTGGTATCACGGTTACCGTGCGCCCGTTCTCCGCAATCAACACTTCGGCGTATACGGTAACCCGACTGCGGTACACAACTTTATCGCCTGCCAATCGCTCCGGCTCGGCCACTGCCAGGGTACCCGTCACGGCGATATCCGGTCGTTCCACCTGTTCGGATCGTCCACCTGGCGCGGATACCAGGCATCCTGTCCCCTCGATGCAGGAGGCGGCAAGGCGGTCGCCGCCGAGCACGGCAAAACCCTGTTGCAGGAGATGGTCGGCCAGCAGATCGCGGGCGGTGCGCGCATATGCGGACCCCGTCAACGCGATATGCACGCGCGGAGCGCCGGCCAGCCGCAAGCGCTCGGCCACACCGCGCAGGTCACCATCCAGCGCCAACGTGCGCACCTGTGCTTCGATGTGCACGCGATACCCCAGCCGATCGGGCGTGACCCCTTCATCCAGAATGCAGTAAGATTGCACGTATCCCTGGGCGTTGCGATAAATTTCATCGCGCACCAGCGCGAGATTCGCCACCAGCGCATCCGCGCGCAGGTAGAGCCCGACCCCTTGCTCGACCGCCCGACGCTGGGCATCGGCTAATGCGGCATCGCGGGCTGCTGCCGTGTCGTGTCCGCTGCCCATGCCCTCGGCAATGACGGTTTTCACCTCTCCACTGCCTGCGGCAGCGACCGCCGATCCGGGGAAGATGGTTGCCATACACAGCAAGCACAGCATCCAGGCTATACTGTAACATGCGCGCGTGTTCACCTGCTCACCTCACTGGGGATCGATGATGATCCCAACGGCCAATCGATCCAGGAAATGGGTGCGCTCATCTTCGGCGATAATGCGCGCGGCATCCTCTGCACGCACCACCGGGTTCGTTTGAATGACTTCGCCGCCGATGACATTGACAGCCGTAATGACCAACGGGTAATTGCCCACGCGTCCATCGGCCTTCGCCTCCGCCGGCGAACGGTAATAACCAGCCACCCCCTGTTCGAGCAGCACCTCCTGCGCCACCTGTTGGCGCGGGTAGATCACAGTCTCGTGCTCGCTGCGGATAACCGGGCACATCGCCGGGGCGGCATGCAAGCCGCGACAATCAATCAGCAATCCTGTGAAGTTCCCCTGAATCACTGGCACCGCCGGTGCGATGGGCGCAATCACCGGCAGTTCGGGCGTAATCGGCGCTGGCGGCAGCAGCGTGTCCAGGCGCATTGTCTCTGCGACACTATGCTCCTTGCCGAAAATCGGTAATCCCACCACCACCTCGTACGCGCCGCCGCCCAGGTCCTTTTCGCGCAGGATGACTGTCCCGCGCAGGAAGCCTTCGACGCGTTCGGTAATGGTATCATCTTTGAGCATCAGTTGGCTGACCGTCGTCTGCGAGTCGATGCGCACCCCGTGCAGCACCTTGAGCAGGTTTCGCTCGGCCACGACAATGGCGGCTTCCCGCGCCAGCGCGGTTGCCCGCGGCCCGCTCATGCCCTCCGGAGCCAGTCCGATGCCCCGCGCGCGAATCTCCTCTTGCGCCCAGTCGACCTTGCCTTCGCCGATGATCTCCACCACGCCCGACACCTGCAGGGTGCCGGTCAGCGGCGCGGCATATGCCGCGATACCGAGCACCAGCACCACCATGGGCAGCAGATATCTCCAGGTCATTGTCAGTACCTGTGCACTCATGACCATCTCCTTCCTCGCAGTTCCTGGCAACGGATTTGGGGAGGCCCCTGCGCCAGCTACCTGTTAGTCGAGGCCGGAGCCGAGAAGGTTCCCACTCAGCGGCGGCCCGTGCCATTTCCTCGCTGGACGAAAACTTCGCTATTGTGCCAGGCAAGATTAACCACTTTCCCCGTCGGGTAACTACAATGGAACCATATTTGCCACATGCACACTGCCACGGCTATCGTGTGCTGAACTTTCGGATGTGGTGTGGCTCGTGGTGTTGCACACTGCGCCGGAAAGTGTGCGTCAAGGAGGTTCGATGTCCTGGCAAGACCACAAAGCCTTTTACAGCCTGCCGACCGACGATGTGAGTGCTACACTGGAGACAGACAGTCACGCCGGTCTCTCCTCGACTGAGGCGACACACCGCCTGCGTGTGGCTGGGCCAAATACCCTGCAAGTGCGCAAGCGCCGGTCCGCCTTGCTGCGCTTTCTGGATCAGTTCAACAACCCGCTCATTTACGTATTGCTGGTGTCCGGCACGATCACCATCCTCCTCCCCGGCCATAAAGTCGACGCCGCGGTGATTTTCGCGGTGGTCATCCTGAATGCCATCATCGGGTTCATTCAGGAAGCGCGTGCGGAAGCGGCCATCGAGGCGTTGAGCAAGCTGGTAAAAATTCGCTCGACCGTGGTGCGCGATGGACAATCGCGCGTGGTCGAAGCGGCGGAACTGGTGCCGGGGGATCTCGTCGTGCTGCAGTCGGGCGACCGCGTGCCGGCCGACCTGCGCATCATCCGGCGACGCGAACTGCAAATCGACGAATCGATGCTCACCGGCGAGTCGTTTCCCGTCTCGAAAGAGACGGCGGCCCTGCCGGAAGACACTGTGCTGGCCGATCGCAAGAACATGGCGTTTTCCGGCACATTGGTCACCTTTGGTCAGGGCACGGGGGTCGTGACCGCCACCGGCAATGCGACCGAGTTGGGCAATATCTCCTCGCTCATCGAATCCGCTCCCTCGCTCACTACGCCGCTCTTGCGCCAAATCGGACGCTTCAGCGTCTGGTTGTCATGGGTGATTGTGGGCTTTGCCATTATCATATTCGCCATTAGCCTGCTGCGCGACCAGTCATTTGTCAACACCTTCCTGGCCACCGTGGCCTTCGCGGTGGCCGCAATTCCTGAAGGCCTGCCCGCCGCCCTGACGATCATCCTCGCCATCGGGGTCACGCGCATGGCCAAACGGCACGCGGTGATCCGCAAGCTGCCCGCGGTGGAAACGTTGGGCAGCACCACGGTGATCTGCACCGATAAGACCGGCACGCTCACGAAAAATGAAATGACGGTCACCACCGTTTACGCCGGCGACCGGCAATTTTCGGTGACCGGCACCGGCTATCGCCCTGAAGGCGCTGTCCTGCTGGATAACGAGAACATTGCCCTGGAGGAAAACTCAGCACTGCGCTCATGCCTGCACGCCGGTGTGCTGTGCAACGACTCACGCCTGTTCGAGCGGGATGGGCGTTGGACGGTGGAAGGCGATCCCACCGAAGGCGCCCTGCTGACAGTGGCCGCCAAAGCCGGGGTGGACCCCGGTGCGCTCCGCGACGCGGCCGCTGGGCTCGATGTCATCCCCTTTGAATCGGAACGCCAATACATGGCCACGCTGCACCGCCTCCCCGATGGCCGCCACATGGTTTTCATGAAGGGTGCGGTGGAGAAAGTACTGGCGCTGTGCGGTAAAGCTTTACGTGCTGACGGCGAGACCGCCGGGATCGAGTGCAATTCACTGCAACAGATCGCGGATGACCTGGCGGCCAGAGGATTACGCGTGCTGGCATTTGCCATGCGTGAAGTACCGCGCGAACAGGAAACGCTGCATCCGAACGACCTCGACAGGGATATGATCTTCGTCGGCTATCAGGCCATGATCGATCCCCCACGCCCTGAGGCCGTCTCCGCGGTGACGGCAACACAGGGGGCGGGCATTGTGGTGAAGATGATCACCGGCGATCACGCCCTCACCGCCCGCTCCATCGCGGAACAGTGCGGCATCAGCACCCGGGGAACACCCGCGCTTTCCGGAGCGGAACTGGCGGCAATCCCACAGGAGGAATTGTCCGACATCATTGCAAAAACGAACGTCTTTGCGCGCGTGGCGCCCGAACAGAAACTTCGCATCGTCGAAGCATTGCAGGCACGCCGGGAAGTGGTGGCGATGACCGGGGATGGCGTAAACGATGCTCCGGCGTTAAAGCAGGCGAATATCGGCATCGCTATGGGCCTGACGGGCACGGAAGTGGCGCGCGATGCGGCGGACATGGTGCTCACCGACGACAACTTCGCCACTATCGAGGCGGCGGTCGACGAAGGGCGCGGGGTCTATGAAAACCTGCGCAAGTTCATCCTGTGGACGCTGCCGACCAATGCCGGTGAAGGGTTGCTCATTCTGGTGGCGATTGCCCTGGGCATTGCCATCCCCGTGCTGCCGGTACAGATTCTGTGGATCAACATGGCGACGGCAGTGTTCATCGGCATGTCGCTCGCCTTTGAAATCAAGGAAGAAGGCTTAATGCAGCGCCCGGCCCGCTTGCCCTCCGAACCGGTGCTGACGCCGGATCTCGTGCTGCGCATCGCCTACGTATCCGTGTTGATGGTGATCGGGGCGTACATCCTCTTCCAGTACGAACTGCAACAGGGTCTGCCCATTGAAGAAGCGCGCACGGTGGTGGCGAACGTGGTGGTGCTGGTGGAAACGGCGTTTCTCTTCAACTGTCGCTCGCTCACCCGCTTCGTAGGCCAGGTGGGCTTCTTCTCTAATCCCTGGACCATCGGCGGCGCGCTTACCATGATCGGGCTGCAGTTGTTCTTCGTCTACCACCCGATCATGAATCGTCTCTTCCAGACCCGGCCGGTGGATGCATTCACCTGGCTGGAAGTGGCGCTGGTTGCGCTCGCCGTCTTCGTGGTCGTGGAGATCGACAAGTGGATCCGCCGCCGGATACAGTCCCATTGAGCAGTGGCGCAGGTATTTTCGCGAGAGGCAAGCGCGATCTCTGGCCACGCTGTCAGGTGACAGACGCCAGAGAGAAGCGCGCCGCACCGCGCGAAAAGAACAAGCCAATGCCAGTGCGACTTTTTCCGGTGGCTGCTAGGTCACCACGTACCAGATGATCGCCAGGTGGCGCAAGGCAATCACCGCCATAAGCAGCAGGCTGGCCCACAACAGGTTGATCGCGAGCGCCGGCCGCTTGCGATGGATGACCCAGGTGAGACCGAGGATGAGCGTGACCAGGAAAGCCTTGTAAACGATCAAACCATCAGGTCCGCTCAACAGGTAAGTGGCATTGGCCAGCGGATTGCCCTCGGCGATGCCGTAGTCGAGTAACTGTACCGTGGCCATCAGGTCGGCCAGCGAGAGCAGGATAAAGGTCCACGCCAGTTGCCCGAACGACAACCCGCGCATCCACGACGACCAGAAGTACTGTCCATTCGTCCGTGCGGCCTCCATTGCGGCTTCCTCCTTGTCGTTCGTGTCCGCCAGGAAAAGACCGATGGCGTATCTATTCTATTCCCACGCTCGCTATGTGCTAAAACCCCTGCATGATCTCACCGCCCCAGGAGCGATAAGATGAGCAGGCCTGGCGCGGACAGCCACGAAAAACCAGACGGCGCCGGTGCAACCAACTCTTCAGCCGTTACAAGTCGTTACCTGTAGTGGGTCGTCACGTGGTATTCTGCCTGGCAAGGTCAGCGGTGATCGGCCATTCCCTCCCCCGAGGCGCGTGGTCGTGAGGTCCGTCCGTAGGGCGCGGTCGCCGCACCGCGCCGGAACTTTCGCCCTGGCATGCGTGCCCGACAACACAGGGCCAAGATGGATACACAGCACCCCCTCCCCCTGCAAGCGGCAGCGCAGCGGGGGGAGCTAGGTCGAAGACTGTGAGCGAACGTAGTGCCTCGCGAAACGCTAACCGCCAAACGCGACCTGAACCAGGACCGTGTCGGAAGGCAAGGCACAACGTGACGACCCACGACAGTTACACACTCATTTGTCCTCCGGATTATTGCAGCGGAGCATAGGTATTGTGTTCCGGATCGTCGGCGGACATCCAGGTGGACAGGATCAAATTATCTTCCGCTTTTCCGCTGTGCCCAAGCCAGGGATTGACCACCAGGCGCTTCTCTTTGACGGTTGAGGTTAACTGGTAGTAGGCATTAATCGCGGCGTGTGGCGGGGTGTGGTTATCCAACAATCCCACCACAATCGCTACGCGCGAGCGGATGCGCGGCACCAGGTTGCAATTATCGAAATAGCTGATCGCCTGCAGTAAACGTTCACGTTCAGGGCCATCGGGCACGCCGGGTCCCCATCCACCGCCATTACTATTACGCCAATCTAAACGGCACAGGCCTGGGATGATAGCCACGGCGCCGGCATTTTGTGGACGAAGCGAGGCGGCTGCCAGCGTGAGTCCTCCCCCCTGACTGGCGCCGGTGATGTAGATCCGCTGGGGATCGACCTGCGACAGGCTTTCCAGAATGTCATATGCACGGGCGATCGTGCAATACGCGTAATACAACCACATACTCTCGCGTGTTTCGCCGGCATCCATCGTACCGGGGGTCACGTATTTCACCGGCGCTGTTCGTGCTGCTTCGGCGTCCGGCAAGGTGGGATTCAACCCGCGCACCTCCACCCCCATCTGCACGCGGTCAGGAAAGTCACCGTACATCGGCGCGCCATTGCCGACCGGCGGGAGCATGAGGACCGCAGGATACTTTCCAGGTTTTTTCGGCACACGTAGAGCGGCCCAGGCTGGCTTATTATCGATGGTGGAGAACTGGATGATATACAGTATCGTGTTCGCATACTCCTGTGAGTGCAACACCTGATAGGTACGCGGTAATTCCTGGATTTTTGCGAAGGTCGTATCCCAGAACCCTTCGAAGTCGGCTGGTTTCTTCGGGGGCGGCACGGCATCCATGCCATAGGTGAAGAACGCACGAGTCTCGGCGGCGTTGCCTCCTCGATCGCCAAGGCGCATCGTCGCCAGGTACAGGCCGGGCTTCGGCGGTGTAAAGGTCCAGCGAATCGGCCTCGCCTGGGAGTCCAGCGTGACCGATTGTTTCAGAGCCACGTTCCCGGCAGGCGGATCAGCATACCACTGCGTGCACGTCAGCTCCGCACGCCCGCTGAACTGCGCGTTATACATTAACGAGGTGGAGAAATCAAGCTGCATCGGCGTACCGTCGAGGAAATTGAACCCCGGGGGACTTGATTCTACCTGAATGTGAGCCGCGTCACTGATGGAGGGATGCGCATGTAACGTAATGCGGCGGTGCCAGGAATTGGCGCAATTCATATAAAAGCCAAGTGACAAGGTGCTCGTAGCCGGATTCAACTTCATCAATCGCGCACCATATCCCCCGCCATACTGCATCTCATCATCCGCCTTCAGGCTGGCGCCATCGGCGAAAAAGTATTGCGGACTGGCTTTTTCCCATAAGTTCCCCTGGCTGCCATCCCGACCGGTTCGCGCGTCGATCACCCGCACGACGTCATCTGGCACGGTAAACAACAGTTCGGCTGAAAAATCCGTGTTCCGCACCCCGTCAAACAGTATGGCTTCATTTGTAAAACGCCAGGTGACTGAATTCTCGTCGCCCCGGGACACGATGCATCCATCGGCTTGGAGTTGTGGGCGCCCCAGGTTGAACTGCGTCCCGCCTGTGCCATCAAGACGCGGCACGATGGCATCATGCTTCCCGACCAGTAAACGGCTGATGTTCCCATCCGCAAGAAAGGTGACCGTGTAATTCTCCGTCTGGATGTCCCATCCGCCATCGGGAAGCGCTGTGTACTGGAGCGGTGGAGCTTGGCGTTGTCCCCCCTTGACGGGCAGATAATCGCCCCCGGCCTGGGTGCCAACGAACTGCTTATCAAACGGCTGAAATGTCAGCGTCCGCGCGCTGCCATCAAAGGTGATCGAAGCATCGCTGATCCATGGGGTGGCGCCGCGGTCATTCGGACTGACTTCCAGGCGGAACTGCAACGGCTTGGCCGGGTCGAGTGCCGCCAAATTGGTGGTGACTAAAGGCCGCCAACGTCCGAAACGATGTTGACGCACGAACCAGCGGATGTTGCTGCCATTGGCGACCGTGGTCGCACGCAACTCTCCCCAGCGTGTCACGCCATCCGCGGCAATCCAGGCGGATTCGGCCACGCCCTTGTTCAACGCGCAGGGCGTGGCCGCGGGCCCAAGACCGCTGATCGCCGGCGCATCGGCTGTGGTGAGGACAATGCGGTCGACGCGGGCGCCGTAATAGATCGTATAGCCATCGAGCTTGATCGTATGTTGTCCGGCTGATAACTTGAAAGGATTGCTGACCACCCAGCCCCAATGGTGCGAGCGCGCTTCCGGGACATCCTGATAGATATGCCCCAGGCTGACGCCGTCGACGATGAGCTCAGCCGGTCCCTGCAGCACATTGAATTTACTCGACACGCGCACCCAAAAACGATAGTCACCTGGATCAACGATCCTCACGTTGAGCGTGAAGTCATCGACATGCCGAAGACACAATCCACCCCCGGCATCGTCCGCCGGTAATGCGGTTTCCCCACCGCGCAGGTCGATGTCGGACGCATTTTCGCACTCGATAACCAACGGTTGCCCGATCGGTTGCACGAACGTGCTGGCCAGGGTGAGGCCGCCTGCTTTCGCAACCAGACCTTGCTGCCGAGTAAATGCCACCGGCAACTCCTGCGTAAAGGTTGCCGCTCGACCAGCAGCTATCGCCACCGTACTCGCCAAGATCAGAAGTGATAGGTAAAATGCTGATGCCTTCATGCGACACACTCCCATTTGCGTGCGTGTTCGTCTGCCTTCCGATCCCTGTACCGGAAGGCAGGTGGGGCTCCTCATCGTTCAAAGGGCGATCCGAAACAATACCTGTAATAGGCTGTCACGTTGTACCTTGCCTGCCGAGGGTATCGTGTGTGTGCGTTATGCGACGAATGTCTCCCGGCAATGCAGCAACCATTCCCTCCCCCTGTAAGCGGCAGCGCAGCGGGGGGAGGAGGGAGGGGGTACTCCGCTGCGGGCATACCGGCGGAATGCATGGAAAAGGAATGCCCCCCGCTGTTCGACTTACGGTGTTCGCTCACAGTCTTCAACCCTGCCCTCCCCCGTTCCGTTCGACGGTGCTCACGGTCTTCAAGCGACAGGGGAGGGGAAGACGTTGCCCCAAACGCCATACGCCATACGCGGACTCAGCCAGCACAAGGTCGAAGAGCAAAGTTCAGGGCAACAACCCACTACAAATATGCGCTATTGGTTATCTTCTTCAGTCCAGCGCGGGATATAGGTCGCCAGCTCCGAGATGCCGCTGTGCCCAACCCAAGGAGCAATGAGCAGCCGGCGCTCGCGTATCCCCTCCGGCACCTCGTTAAAGACGGAGGCGGCGGCGTGCGGGGGGGTGTGAGTATCCTGCAGTCCGATAAACATGACCAGGCGGGAGCGGAGATTGCGCACCAGGTAGGCGGTGTCGAAGTACGACACCATCCCCTTCATAAGCGCGTACTGCGGCTCATTAGGGAAACGCGGTCCCCAGGCGCCCCCATTGGTGTTGGCCCAGTCCAGACGGCAAATCCCCGGCACGACCGACAGTGCGCCGGCGTTTTGCGGGCGCAATCCCGCGGCAGCCAGCGTCAGTCCCCCACCCTGGCTGGCGCCCGTGATATAGATGCGGCGCGGGTCAACTTTGGGATGCTGTTCGAGAATGTCGTAGGCGCGGGCGATCGTGCAGTAGGCATAGTAATGCCAGAATTCCTCGGGCTTCTGCAGTACCGTGCGCGTACCGAGCGGCTCGTATTTCATGCCGCCTTTGGCGTAAAAATCATTGATCTGCTCGACGCTCCATGTGGAGTCATGTCCGAACACCTCGACGCCCAGCACCACGTAGCCACGCTCTGTGTTCAGATCAATGCCTGGCGCCGCCGTGCCAACCGGTGGAAGCTTCAGAATCGCCGGGTATTTGCCGTCCTCCTTCGGCTCGGCCAGATCACCCCAGGCCGGACGACCGTTAATGGAAGTGAATTGTATACGCGACCGCAGGTATCCCTGCTGCTCACCACTCGTTTGCCGGGTGAAGGCAATGGGAATTTGCTGGAGTTGCGCCATCGCTCGTTGCCAGAACGCGGCATAATCCGCGGGTGGCGGTGGGGCATGCAATGCTTCCGGTCCGTGCAGGATCATCACCTGCAGCTTCCGCAGGGATTGCTCGCCCTCCAGCACCTCGTACGAGCCCCGATACAGGCCGGGCGTCTTCAATGTGAAGTTCCAGGAGACCGGCGTGGTGGTCCCGGCAGGCAGATCGATAGGCTGCTCAAGCTTGACAACCTCTTCCTGCCCCGGGCCAGCGTAGACTTTCTCCACCGTCAGGCGCGCCTTGCCGTTGAAGTGCTGGCCGTAGAGCAGTGCACTGTGGACACGCAGGCCAATCGCTTCGCCGAGCGCATAAGTGTGATCAGATTTCGTGCAGGTGATGTTCATTTGCAGCACATCGGCCGGCAGCGGTTTCGGGCGAAAGACGACAGTGTTGTTCACGTAGTTGGCTGTGTTGAACCAGAACGCCAGCGTGGGCGGTTGTTCCGGTCCACGCTCATAGCGGGTGAATGCGGGCAATCCCGGGTTCGCCGCTTCCAGGTAAATGCTCGAGCCATCGGTAAAGAAAATCTGCGGGGTGTGACGCGCTTCTTCGCCAACCGCCGCCACGCGCCCGGTGTTGCGTTCGACGATGCGATCGACCTTTAGCTCTGGATGCAACCGCCAGGAATAGGTCAAATCGCCGGGGCCGACGATCTCATGTCCGCCGTGTGTGGCAAAATCCATCAACATGCGATCATCTTTGAACGTGAAGCGCTGTGTGGCTTCACGACCCCGAATGGCCACCGTGCGGTCGGGCAGCAGGTCGGGCGCGGCCAGTTGCACATGAACGCCCTGGTTAAAGACGAGCTTGCCCCCCGCCCAGCCGCTGTCGCCCGGTTCGATCAACTCGCGACCGCCCATCTGCATGCTGGCCATACGCCCATTGGCGGCAAACGTGATCTGATATGCGGCAGTCTGCACCTGGCAGCCGCCATCAGGCAGCGCGGTATAACGCACGCCAGGGGCAAGTTCGGCAGTGAACGGATCGCCCTCGTATACCAGCCGCACACTATCGACTAGCGGACTGCCGCCATTTGGGCCAGCCACCAGCGTGAGTCTCAGCTTGAAGGGTGTAGCGGTCGGCAATGCGGAATTCGGTGAAATGGGCGTCCAGGCTGTTCCCCCCTCGACCTGGTAGGCCCACTGCACGGACCCGCCGTCGAGATGCGTGCGCGCTTCGATGCGGGACCAGCGCTTGACGCCGGGAACTCGAATCGCCTCACTGATGAACTGCCCTTGTGCCATGGCAGCCGTATAACGGGCGGGGGGGCCGGGGTCGTCATCCGATGGCACGTACTGCTGATCGGGCACGAGCAACACCCGGTCAACAACCGCCCCATAGAGGAAAAGATCACCCCACACGACCCACGAGTGTGCGCCGGCCGCCAGCGTGCGCGTGGTGCCTTTGAGCCACATCCACCCGCCTGCCTTATCCATGCGGCGGGTGTCGATGAATGTATACGTCTGCCCGTCCACACTCTCATGATGCGGGCCGCAGATACCCGACTTCGGATTGGCCTTGCAGCGGAACCACATGGTGTAGGTCGCCTCGGTCGGTGTATCGAACTTGATGGTGAAGCTGCCCATCTGCCGCGCGGCTAACCCGCCGGCAGCATCGTCCATCATCAGCAAGCGTTCGGCACTTGAGAGGTGGATCGTCGACGCGTGCTCGACTTCCACGGCGAACGCCTTCCCGGCTTCGGCCTGGTAGCGCACGGGCAATCGATAACTCTCATACGGGGTGTCCAGCATGGCATCCGATTTCTCAAAGGCCACGGGCAGTCGCCAGTGCTGGTTAACCTGCTGCGCGACAGACGATAGAGAAGAGAGCAGTAGACAGAGCATCAGTACACTGATTCTCAGCCCGTGGCAGTGTGTATGCAAATGCATAAGGCACCTCCAGTGCGCTTGTGTATTTATACGTATAAATGCTATAATACCTTCGCCAACCTGTCAATAGTCTTGTCCGGCTTTCAACGTCCCACCGACAAGGATACCGGCATGAAGATAACCCAACGCAATATCGCTGAACGATGCGGTGTTACAACAGCGACAGTATCGATGGCGCTGCGCCGTGACGCGCGTATCAGCCCGGTAACGACCGAACGGGTCTGGGCTGCAGCACAGGAACTAGGCTACTCCCCCGCGCAAAACCAGGCCGCTCGCCGCATGGTGATGCAACGTTTCGGTCGAAAAATAATCAATCGGGTGATCGCGCTCTTTCTCCCACCGCAGTTCCATCGTTTGGCGTATTATGCGCGGATCTACCAGGGCATTATGGATGTGGTCACCGAGGAACAATTCGCGCTGCTGATCACCCTGTTCCACGAGGAGATGGATGCAACATTCCGTATGCCCCAGGTCTTCAATAGCGGTGAAGTTGACGGTACCATCGTCTACATGGGCCACCATCAACCGGTACTGAATGACTTACACGATAATCCCGGCTTTCGAGAACGACCGGTCTGTTCACTGGTGCTGCCGTTAACAGGATGTTCTACGGTTACGTTCGATGATTTCCACGGGCAGTATGCTGCCGTCAAGCACCTGCTGGATTTGGGGCACCGGAATTTTCTTTACCTGTCGTTTCCACGAACACGGGATCGCATGGAAGTGTTCGGGCCGCGTCTCGCCGGTATCCACCAGGCACTGCAAGAGTATCATGTGCCAGTGCTGCATTGCCGTGTATGTGAAACCCCGATGGAATGGATCAACCCGCACAGATATTCGGCGAACGAGGAACAGGAAAGACGATTGCTCGAAGTGCTACAGGCACATCGCGAGATTACTGCGATTCTCGCGCATAACGATGCGATGGCGCACCGTGTCTGGGTATTGCTCACGCAAGCCGGGTATCGCGTACCGGAAGATATCAGCCTGGTCGGCTTTGACGATACCGACCCCCTCCCCAATGCCAGCGGCGTGAACCAATTGACTTCCGTCAGACTGCCATTGGAAGACATGGGCCGCGCCTCCGCCCGACACATCATCCGCCAGGTACTCAACGGCACCAATGAAGTTGAACACGAGGTACTGCCGGCGGAACTCGCAATCAGGCGCACGACGGCAACAGCCTGCATACCGTAACGCTTGATCAAAGCGATGTGTGGGATATGCCGCCCGCTGCAGTGTATTCCGACTCGAGTAACACCCTTGCTTCAGACAGTACCGCTTCCCAGAGCGTGTTGCCGAACTCGGCCGATGGCTCGCCCTTCGCGGCGAACGGCCACTTCTGCGAGTAGATGTCCGGGGTGATCTCCCGCTCCATGCGCACGAGCTGCGGGATCATCGCCAGGGCGAAGCTGGTCTCCCCGGTAGCGGCGTGATCGATGCGACAGGCGGCATTGAGCCCAAGGGTGTACGCATCGGCCACCACCGCCTTCATCGGGAAGCCCTCCTGGTTCAACTCATCGGCAATCAATGGCATCGATTCCTTCTGGTAACCCCCGCCATGCCCGTTCACCAGCACCAGCAGGCGCGCAGGGATGGGTCGCAGGCCGGTGCATACCATTTTCAACGCTGCGCGGTAATACGCTTCGGGCATGTGGTACGTGCAGTACGCATTGTGGCAATCGCCGGTGTTCCACCAAATTCCCGGCAGCACCACCCCGCCCACATGCCGGCATAGCCGCGCGGCCAGTTCGATCGCCAACAAAGTATCCGTGCCCAGTGGCAAATGCTCGTTATGCCATTCCAATGAGCCGATCGGCAGATAGAGGATTGCTTTTTGCTGCAGCCGCGCTTTCAACTCGCTGGGAGAGAGATAGCCAAAGCGAAACTCGTCTTCGGGCAAACGTTGCAGATGAGACATTACCCCCTCCAGCGTGAGCCGCGGGCTCACCAGATAGCGTTATCGCTTCATTCGTCATAGTGCGGCCGGTTCCTCTCCCCCTTTGGGCTTTCATGCCAACTCTGCATGTATGAAGCAGGAGAGCGTGCCAGAGCAAGCGAACTCTATCCAGCACCCGTCTACTGTGAGGAAAACATGGCTATCGCGAATCCGCTCACCTACCTGGCCGCCACCGTGCAGGAACTGCAACGCCACTGGCCGGACAACCGCACCGTCAACGTCGTCTGCCACGGCCACAGCGTACCTGCCGGCTATTTCGCCACGCCAATGGTCGATACGTTCAACGCCTATCCGCACCTGCTCCACCGCGGTCTCAAGGCGCGCTTCCCCTTTGCGGTGGTAAACGTGATCGTCACGGCGATCGGCGGGGAGAACTCGCACGCGGGTGCCGAGCGCTTTGCAGCGGAAGTGCTGGGCCATCGCCCCGATGTGCTCACCATCGATTACGGCCTGAACGATCGGTACATCGGCCTGGAAGCCGCCGAAGCCGCCTGGCGTTCGATGATCGAGCGGGCATTAGCGCGGGAGGCGAAGGTGATCCTCCTTACGCCGACACTCGACATTAGTGGCCTGGCGTCAGAGCAAAGCGAACTCTGGACACGGCTCAACCAGCATACTGAGCGCATTCGCCAGTGGGCGACGGAGTACGAAGTGGGCCTGGTGGATTCGTTCGCCCTCTTCGCGGCATACGTCGCCGAGCAGGGAGCGCTTAGCGATCTGCTCTCCTGGTCGAATCACCCCAATCGCGCGGGACATGAACTGGTCGCGCGCGAGTTGCTGCGCTGGTTCCCACCATTCACGGGCTAACATCGACTATTCTGGGTTCGCCTCGTCCACGCGTCGTACGGTCTGTTGCACGTGTTGCTGCGTCAATTCAACCTGCATCTGCAATGTCTCCACTAATTGCGGCCAGTGCACCCGCAGCAATTGGTCAAGTTTATTATGCAGGTGCTGAATCTCCAGTTCCGCACGCAGGTTCACCAGGTAATCGTTACTGCTGCGCAAGCGATCACGCGAGTCCTGGCGGTTCTGGCTCATCATAATCAACGGGGCTTCAATGGTGGCCAGTAAAGAAATGATCAGATTGAGGAAGATGTACGGGTAGGGATCAATGGGGCGCATCACCAGTGCGACCGTATTGATGGTGATCCAGATGGCGAGAAAGACTCCCTGTGCGAGCAGGAAGGCCCAACTCCCCACGAACGCCGTTGCCCCATCCGAAATCCGCTCGCTGAGGGTGCGGTGCTGTTCGATCTCCTGATTGATGTCGCGCGTCACCGATTCATACGGCTTCAGCACCTCGTCCATCTCGGCTTCCTGGCGCGACGCCAGTTCGCGCCCCTCCCGCAGCAGCTTGCCCAGGTGCTGCGCGGCGGAAAGCGTCAAACACGACGAACAAATATCCTGCTGCGGCGTCCACTGCGGGTGCTGCTCAGGGATGATCCGCGTGAGCGGATTGCCGATCGATTCCCCCGGCACCATCTCCCAGGATGCTTTCTCCACCCCGCACACCGGACACCGGACCTGTCGCGACTCTTGCTGCGCCATCCCTGCCTCCCCGTACAATACTATGAGACGCCATGCCTCTATAGCGCACGAAAGTAACGACAAGCCGGGCACTCCCGGCACATTGCAGCGTTCAGTGGATGGTAAAATTGTTTATTATATAACTATATCGGTTATAAATTGATTAGTAACAAAGCGTTTGACAAGGAGGACGAGGACCATGAAACGCACGATACTGTTCAGCCTGCTCGCCGGCATCGGGATCCTGTTTTTCGCCCAGCCCGCTCACGCGGCATGTGGAAGCTGCGGTCCCGCCGGATACGATGGCGGATATACCATGCGGGGAGCATGCCCGATGATGGAAACCATGCCGATGGCGCCAGCTATGGCGCCGTCTGCCGAGCCCATGATGCCCGCCATCTGTGGCAGCGTCGCCTACACCGCTGACACGAAATACCTGTCGCTCCCCGGCTATCTGCGATGGCAGCATTTCCAGGAGACGGGGGTATGGCTCACCTGGCAACAGACGCACGAATTGGCCGGACAGCAATCCCGGCAATGCCTCGCCAAATGACGACACCACCATACCTGCGCATACGGGCGCGATCGACGCATGCCGGTCGCGCCCGTGTGTCGTCTGCGACACCATGCGGGATAACCGCGACGCGACACCGGCTACACGGGCCGCCGCGACGGGAACGCTATTGGGAGAATCTGTCGCACCGAGGTAATTCATCATGGCCGAGATGCACGAATGGTACAAAGATGAGCATACGGGACAATATGTGCACGATGTCAGCGTCACCGTGATGGCGCCGGTCGAAAAGTGCTATACCCAATGGGAGGACCTGGAGAAGCTGCCGCGCATCATGACCCACCTCACAGAGGTGCGCTGCACCGGCGACGGCATGTCGCATTGGGAAGCGGATGTGACCGGACGCCACGTCGAATGGGAGGCAAAAACGACCGCCCTGCGCACGAATGAAGAGATCGCCTGGCATTCGACGAGCGGATTGCGCAACTCGGGTGTAGTGCGATTCCTCCCCGAAAAGGGCGGCTGCCGCATTGTGGTGCACCTGATGTACGATCCACCGTATGGACGGATCGGCGATTACGTGGCGGAGCACCGCGCGAATGATGTGTTCCACGAGCAGTTGCGCCGCGACCTCCAGAATTTCAAACACGCCATCGAGGCCGGCGAAACGCCCGGGGAACGTCACGCCGCATAGGTTGAAGCTCGCTGCCATACCGAACGACGCCGGCGGATTGTCCCAACCTCGCACGGCGCGGCAACGCGTTGTCCGCTATAGTGGATGACGAGGTGGGCATGGCAGAACCGCAATCCCCAGAGGAGGTTCGACGCCGGCAACGGCGCATTCGCGTGATCGGCGCTGCCGTGGTGGCGGTGCTGCTGTTGATCGGCTTCCTGCAGCCGCCGCGCGTGGCGGTGGTGCATCCGGTGCGCCGTACCGTGGTGCAAACGTTGACCGCCAGTGGCAACATCCGCGGTCAGCAGGAAGCCGACCTGACGCCGCAACAGGGCGGCGTGCTCGACGTCCTCTACGTCGATGAGGGCGACCGCGTGGCGGCAGACCAGATCGTGGCGCAGGTGGCGGACCCGGTCGCCCGCGAAAACGTGTCG
>JAGUZN010000045.1 GCA_020060775.1 Armatimonadota bacterium | reverse complement strand
CTCAAAATCTACCGGGGGTAACCCCGTGGAGGTTCGACTCCTCTCGCCGGCACCACTGCATTTTTCTTCTTACCTGCTGCTGACTGAAGATTCGTAACGTCAAACACGCCCTGTCGGGTCGTAACTGTACGAACGCTTGCGCAACGACACTGAGCGCTACCCTCTGTCTTTCATAGAGGAACACATGCCAGTGATTGACCCGCTCCACGTCCTGCTCGGAATCGTGATGTTGTTTGTGATCGGGGCCATCGTCGGACGTATCGTACGTCAGCGGGATGCTGCTTTGCGCAGGCAGTCTAGTCGATGCCCGGGTTGCAGGACGGTATGGTTGCCGCTGCGCACGGGCTGGATCGGTTTCATTGGTGGTGTTATCGAGCACGCATGCGAGGTCGAAGGCGCTGGTGCGGGACGGGCATGATGTTCCTGCGCCCCTACAGGGCTTGGCGCATATTTGTGTATCGACTTCCAGGGGCTCGCTGTGCTCACCCCTGGCTAACATCCGCATACCGTTGGGATAGGGGGAGTGGATAGTGGTGAGTGTATAGTGGCGCCCCTGCGGGGTGCTTGGATAAGGAATACCCCCCTCGTCAGAACTGATTTCGGTCCCACAGCTTACGCTGTGGGCTGATGACGCGTACCCCGATAGGGGTGGGGGGCTTCCTGCTCCGGCAGTTGCCTTGGCACGTGGCACTCGAGATCCTGGGCGCGACTGGGGTCGGTTTTTACAGCGTGCTCGGCAAATGTTCTTGCCAAGGGGGGCTCTGCTGTACCACGAGTTTTGCGCATCCTGAGGAATAACCAGTGGAAGCCGTGTTGCAGGAGGAATTGCGACAGTGAAGCCAGATCGCATTCTGATCGTGAAGGATGATCCCGACCAGGTGTCTTTCTTCATGTTAGCTCTCTCGCGCGCCGGCTATCAGGTCGCTGCCGTTCCGCATGCCGAAGCTGCGCTCGACCTGTTGCCCAATCCCTCGTTCGATCTCTTACTGACCGACTGGCACTTGCGGGGGATGCCGGGCGATGCGTTGATCAATGCCTGGCATGCCCAGGCGCCATCCTGCCATACGCTGCTGATGAGCTGTGACATGGATGTGCAGGCGGCTGCGGCTACGTGCGGCGCCGACGGCTTTTTGCGCAAGCCGGTCGACCTCACTGCGCTGTACGCCCGGGTGGATGAGGTGTTGCATGCTCCTCCCTCGCCATCATGACGCCATGGGTAAGGTGAAGGAGAAGGTGCTGCCTTTGCCGACCTCGCTTTCCACCCAGATGCGCCCCCCCACCTTCGCCTTGCCGGCTTCGGCGGGTAAGCCGTGGGCTTCCACCAACATGCGGGTGATGTAGAGCCCCAGCCCGATGCCTTCGCCGGCGCGTTTGTACACGGCGCGATAGAAGCGGTCGAAGACGTGCGGGAGGTCGTCGGGGGGGATGCCCTGCCCCTGATCGGTTACACTGATGACCACCTCGCCGTTGCGTGGGTGGGCGTTGACGGTGATGGGCGTTCCCGGCGGGGAGTATTTTTGGGCGTTCCCCAGCAGATTGAGCAGGATGCGCTCCAGGCGGGCAGGGTCAGCGGAGACGGCCGGCAGCCCGTCCGGCAGTTCCAGTCGCACGCGCGCGGGGTCAATCAGGTCGGCATTCTGCTGCAGCAGTGCGGGCAGGTAGGTTGCGAGCACTACCGGTTCACGCTCGAGCGTGATATCCTGTCCCTCCATGCGCGTGACTTCAGTGAGATCGTCAATCATGCGATTCATGCGTGACAGCGCACGCTGCAGCGCCTGTGCGCTCTCCTGCAATGGGCTTTCTGCGATCTGCGGGCCGAGGTACTCCAGCAGCAATTGCAGGCGGCCGCTGATAATGGTGGCCGGCGCGCGCAGGTCGTGGGCGACGGTGTAGAGCATACGGCGTTCGCGTTTCTGCAGTTCCAGGATATCGGTGATATCCGCGAAGATGGTCACCGCGCCACGGATTTGTCCTTCCGGCGTGCGAACGGGTGCCGAACTGATCGATACCCAGACGTCGGGGCGGCCGGGGATTTGCACGCGCAGCACGTTGTTGCGCACCACCTCGCCGCGCAGCGCGCGCAGCGGCGGGAAGGATTCCATCGGCAGTTCGTCACCATCAGGGGTGAAGATATGGCGTTCTTTCCAGCGCTCGCGGAATGGAATGTACCATCGTTCGGGCGGCGTGCCGAACAATCGCTCGGCGGTGGGGTTGGCAGTGACGATGCGCCCATCGGGATCGTTGACGATCAGACCATCCGCAATAGAGGTGAGAATCGCTTCCAACTCCGCCGCACGGCGCTGCACTTCCACCAGCAAGCGTTCGCGATCCGCCTCGGCGCGCCGGCGTTCCCGGCGGTTTTCGGCTTCCTGCAGTTCGCGTTGTACGGCAGGGGCCAAGCGCAGGAGATGGCCTTTGAGCACGAAGTCTCCGGCGCCGGCGCGCATAGCCTCGACCGCTAATTCTTCGCCGACCGCCCCGGAGACGAGGATGAACGGGAGGTCCGGGTCTTCTTTGTGGACGATCGCCAGCGCCGCCAGGCCGTCAAAACGCGGCAGGCGGTAATCGGAGATGACGATATCCCACGGGCTATTGGCGAGCGCCGCACGCAACGCCCCTTCGCTCTCAATGCGCGTCACCTGCGGTGCGAAGTCGCCTTCCTCCAGTGCGGTCTGCAAGAGCAGGGCGTCGTCAGGATTGTCTTCGATCAGCAATACGCGTAACGGTTCGGGCATGCGGTTATGATCCTCCCGCGCCGGCAGGCGGCGGCTCATTGAGCACCATCCAATAGACGCCGAGCTGTCGAATCGCTTCCAGGAACTGGGTGTAGTCGACCGGTTTCTGGATATAGCTATTGGCGCCGAGATTGTAGCTGCGGATGATATCCTGTTCTTCCTTTGACGAGGTGAGCACCACCACCGGCAGTCGCCTGGTGCGGTCATCACCGCGCAGGTGCTGCAGCACTTGCAGGCCGCTCATTTTCGGCAATTTCAAGTCCAGCAGCACCAGTGACGGGATCAGGCAAGGTGCACGTTCGGCATGTGTGCCGGTGCAGTATAACCAATCCAGCGCTTCCACGCCATCGCGCACCACCACGAGTCGATTCGTCAGGTGGGTTTCCTCGAGTGCCATGCGCGTCAGTTCCACATCATCGGGATTGTCCTCGACGAGGAGGATGACCGGTTCACTCATCGGGCCTCTCTCCTTTACCTTGCGATTCCTCACTCATTCAGCAGTGGGGGCGGTTCATTGAGCACCATCCAGTAGATGCCTAACTGCCGGATCGACTGTGTGAATTGCTCGAAGTCCACCGGCTTGCGGATGTAGCTATTGGCGCCGAGGTCGTAGCCGCGAAGAAGATCCTGCTCCTCCCGGGAGGAGGTGAGGATGACCACCGGCAGCCGTCGGGTGCGCGGGTCCTGACGGATGCGCTCGAGCACCTCGAGGCCGGAGACTTTCGGCAGCTTCAGATCGAGCAACACCACCGAGGGCTTCAGGCAGGGCTGGCGGTCGGCATGCGCGCCGGTGCAATAGAGCCAATCGAGCGCTTCCTGCCCATCGCGCACCACCACGAGCTGATTTACGACATTACTCTCCTGCAGCGCGAGCCGGGTGAGCTCTTCATCATCGCGGTTATCCTCGACGAGGAGGATGATTGGTTCGACCATGTTGTCTCCTTCGGAGGGGTGTGATTAGGTGACTAGGTGATTAGGTGGTTAGGTGATTAAGTGGACGTGAATGCCTGTTTTGCAGAGAACGGATGAGCTTTTCCAGTAGAATCGACACAGAATCAATTTGCGCGGTTACAGCGCCGATCTGTCCTTCGGATACTAGAGCCACATCGCGGCAAAGTAACAGATGCGTTTCAAGCTCTCGGAGGCTTCCTCGAGCGACGCGGAGAAATTGGATGTAATCTTTTGTTGTTCCGCGCCCACTCCCTTCGGCAATGTTTGCTGGTACCGATACTGCTGCACGGCGAACCTGACTTACCATGCCGAAGAGCTCTTCACGCGGGAACGATTGCGTCAGAGTATAACATTCACGGGCAAGAGCCATCGCTTGTTGCCATACCCGAAGATCTTTATATGACTTCACTGTCTCAACCACAACGGTTCTCCTTCGAAGTACAGGCCGACTGGTTGTGCATGCGTTATTTTCAACCAATCCGGCTGTTTTACTATTTGTATTATCCCTTTCTCACCAACCGCCTTCTGTCTTCACGATAAGAGGTTTATCGCGCATATATCAAAGTATCACGCTTTGCTCATCTCGCCGGACGAGTTCAATCGCCATGCCCAAGCAATGTCGGCATAGGGATTACCACCGTAGAATCTATAGTGATGCTCTCCTTATCCACCTAATCACCTCCACACCTAATCACCTACAACAAAGTAGAAACTTGCGCCGTGTCCGACGGCGCTGTGGGCCCAGATGCGGCCGCGATGGCGGGCGATGATGCGCTGGGTGAGGGCCAGCCCGATGCCGGTGCCGGGGAATTCTTCCTCGGTATGCAGGCGGTGGAAGGGCTGGAAGAGCTTGTCGGCATAGGCCATGTCAAAGCCGACGCCGTTATCCCGCACAAAGAAGGCGCGTTCGCCATCGATTTCCTCCATCCCCACGCTGATGCGGGCAACCTCGCGCCCGCTGGTGAACTTCCAGGCGTTCTCCAGCAGATTCGCGAGCGCGATGCGCAGCAGCGCGTGGTCGCCCTGCACGGTGAGGTCGGGGGCGATCTCTACCTCCACCCGACGCTCGGGATCACGCTCGCGCAGTTCCGCGATAATTTCGCCGGCCATCGCACTCAAGTTTACCGCTTCAATCTGTATCGGCATTCGCCCAATGCGCGCCATATTCAGCAAATCGTCGATCAGACGCCCCATGCGTTGCGCGGCAGTGCGGATGCGGTGTAAATACTCGGCGCCGCGCTCGTCGAGCTGCTCCGGGTAGCGCTCGAGCAGGAACTTGCTGAAGCCGTCGAGTGCGCGTAACGGGGAGCGCAGGTCGTGGGCGACGGTGTAGCTGAAAGATTCCAGCTCTTTGTTCGAGGCTTCCAGTTCGGCGGTGCGCTGCTGCACGCGGTCTTCCAGCGTGTCCTGAAACTCCTCGATCTCTTCGGCCATCTGATTGAAGCCCATGGCGACCTGCGCCACTTCAGCGGGGCCGGCCACAGCGGCACGATGCGAGAGGTCGCCTTCGCCAACGACGCGCACATCGCTCTGCAAGCGGCGCAACGGGCGGGAGATGGTGCGCCCGATGCCCCATGCCAGCATGAAGGCGAGCGCGGTGGCCAGCAGCGCCAGCAAGGCATCGAGCACCAGCGCCTTGCGGATGGGGGTCAGTGTAACATTTACGGGACGACCTGCGCCCGCCACCCAGCCGTACGGCTCGATGGGCACGCGCGCCGATACCCATTCTCCGCCGACCACCTCCAGCCGGGTGACGCCGGTCGCCGGTTCGCCCGTGCGCAGGGTTTCGCGCAGCACGACGTCGGATTCGCGCCATTGCGTGCGGTCTTTCAGCGTGAAGGCGGTCTCCGGGCTACGGTAAATCAGTGTGCCTTCGCGGTCGAAGATGGCATAAGCGCCCCCGCCTGGGCGGCGCTGAGTGAGGGTCACTTCACCTAACTGTGCCGGGTCAATGCCGACCACCACCACGCCCTGCAATGCGCCGGCTTCGCCGCGGATACTGTGCGCAATGACGAATGCCGGCTGGCCGGTGACGCGACCTTGCGGCAGCAGATCGCTGATCGCCCACTCATCGCCGGCCAAGATGGATTGGAAGTACGGGCGGTCTCCCAGATTCGTGCCGATGGAGCCCGGCACGCTGGAGGCGATGATGCGCCCCTGCGGCGACACCCATTGCATGCTGGTGACGGTGGCATATTGTCCGGCGGTGACGGTGAGCAGGCGATTCGCCCTGGCTCTTTCGTCCTCTCCATAGATGACGATGGCCTGACCGACCACAAACGCTTCCCGGCGTATATCCGTCACATAGGTATCGAAGATGGTCGCCACTCCTTGTGCGACCTCGAGTTCGGTTTGCAGGGCCTGGTCGCGCCGGACTTCATAGCGCTGGTAATAGACCCAGGCGAGCAAGAGGAGCATGGGCAGCAAGGCCAGTGCGATGAGCAGGAGCAGGCGCGCCCCGATGCCGGGGGGGAGCCACCGCGCGACCGAGGCTTCGAGGCGGTGTTGTCCCGGCATTGCGGCGGTCATGCCGATTCTCCCAGCGTGAAGTAGATGGTGGCGCCTTTGCCCTCGGCGCCTTCGGCCCAGGCATGGCCGCCGTGGCGGGTGATGATACGCTGCACGACGGCGAGACCGATGCCGGTGCCGGGGAATTCATCCTCGCTGTGCAGGCGTTGGAAAGGAGAAAAGAGTTTATCGGCGTAAGACATGTCAAACCCCGCGCCGTTATCGCACACGTAGTAGATGCGTCGACCTTCCTGCATCCTCATGCCGACTTCGATGCGGGCGCCCTCTGTCTTACTGGTAAACTTCCAGGCATTGCCGAGCAGATTCTCCATGACGATGCGCAGCAGGCCGGGATCGCCATTGACCAGCATCTCCGGTTGGATTTCCACGAGCACCTGGCGCTCCGGCTCGCGCCCGCGCAGGTCGGTCAGCACGGCAGCGGCGAGGTCGCTCAGGTTCACGGTGTCCCGGCGCATCTCGCGCCGGCCGATGCGCGAGAGGTTGAGCATGTCATCGATCAGGCGTCCCATGCGCATGGCGGCATTGCGCACGCGCTGCAGGTAGTCCCGGCCGGTCTCATCCACCTGCGACCGGTATTTTTCGAGCAGGATTTTGCTGAAGCCGTCGATGCTGCGCAAGGGTGCGCGCAGGTCGTGCGAGACGGAATAGCTGAAGGCCTCCAGTTCTTTATTCGTGGATTCCAGCGCGGCTGTGCGCTCCTGCACGCGTTGTTCGAGGGTGGTGGTGAGGTCCTGCAATTGCTGTTGGGTTTCACGTAATTCGGTGATGTCGGTATTGGTGCCGAACCAGCGCACGACCTTGCCCTGTTCGTCGCGGATCGGAATAGCGCGGGAGAGGAACCAGCGGTATTGCCCGTCCTTGCCGCGCAGCGGGAAGGTGTCTTCCCAGAACGTGCCGGTCTGAATGGCGTGTCTGAACTTCTCCACCACGCGCTGCACGTGGTCGGGGTGATGTACCTTTTGCCAGCCCCACCCCTGCATTTCCTCGAAGGTGGTGCCGGTGTAGTCGTACCAGCGTTTGTTATACCAGACGATCCAGCCCGTTTCGTCGGTGATCCAGGCGAGTTGCGCCATGTTGTTGGCGACGGCGCTGAAACGAGCTTCGCTTTCACGCAGAGCCGCTTCGGCGCGCTTGCGGTCGGTGATGTCAGCGACCACTCCGATGATACGAGCAGGACGGCCTTCGCTGTCCCATTGGATTCGACCATCTGCCGCAATCCAATGGACGCTGCCGTCCGGCCAGATCACACGATTCTCATGGTGAAGTACGCCGGTTTTAAATGCCCGCGCATATGCTTCCACGATACGCGGGTGATCTTCGGGCGGCACCTGCGCCATCGCACGCGCTTTCCCCCACTCGGCCTGCGGCTTGGCATATCCCCAGATCTGGTCATGGCGCAGGGAACGGACCGCCACATCGGTGGTCAGATCAAGGTCCCATGTGCCGAGACCCGCCGCATCAAGCGCGAGTGTGAGCCGCTCCTCGCTCTCACGC
Organism: Armatimonadota bacterium; assembly: GCA_020060775.1. Classification (GTDB taxonomy): domain Bacteria; phylum Armatimonadota; class Hebobacteria; order CAIYQO01; family CAIYQO01; genus JAGUZN01. The sequence continues at coordinate 32,713 of JAGUZN010000045.1, read as the reverse complement.
AAGGTCTCCACGGCCTGCTTACGGTCGGTGATATCTTCGATGATGGCAATCTCGTATGCCGGTTGTCCCTGTGCATCGCGCACGAGCGACAGTGTCAGGCGCGCCCAGACGAGATGGCCTTGCTTATGGATGAAGCGCTTCTCCACGCTATAATTTTCGAGCTCGCCCGCCGCCATCTGGCGGAAGGGGACCAGATCGATATCGATGTCTTCCGGATACGTGATCTGCGGCCATGGCGTGCTAAGTAATTCCTCGCGACTGTACCCAACCATGCGGATAAAGGCGTCATTGACATCGATCCAGCGTGCGTCTTCGAAGCGCACGCGCCCGATGCCGACCGCCGCTTGCTCGAAAATGCTGCGGAATTTTGCCTCGCTCTCGCGGAGGGCCTCTTCGGTGAAGCGTAGATGGGTGACGTCGCGGAAGAGGATGGCGAAGCGCCCGGGGGCAGGACGGTAGCAGTAGACATCATAATAGCGTTGGGTGTCGGTGTTGTATTCTGTGAAGCGGATCGGTTCGCCGGACATGGCGACGTTGGTGTAGCGTTCGATCCAGACGGGCTCTAAATTCGGCAGCGCTTCGGTGATGGGCTTGCCGACCACCTCGCGCGGCAGGCCGGTTTGGCGGAGGAAGGCGTCGTTAATTTCCAGGAAGCGAAAGTTGACCGAGCGACCCTGGTCATCGCAGATCGCCTCGCCCAGCGCGAAGCCTTCCGTCATATTGGCAAAGAGCGTGCGAAAGCGTTCCTCGCTTTCGCGCAGGGCTTCTTCCGCGCGTTTTTGCTCGGTGATATCCTGAACGAAGCCGTAGACGCGCACGATTGCACCGGCGGCGTCGCGCACGAATTGTCCACGTGACTTGACGACACGCTCTTCGCCGGTGTCCTGGCGGATGATGCGGTGCTCCAGTTCGTACGACTTGACGCCCAGGCGGACATCCTGGAAAGCCTGCTCGATGCGCGCGCGGTCGTCCGGGTGGGCGATAGCGAGGAGTTCGTCAGGAGCCAGTGTGCGACGCGCTGCGCCGTGAATTTCGAGCCACTCATCGGAGAAGGTCCATTGACTCGTGCTTAGATCCCACTCCCAGGCGCCAGTATGGGAGAGCTGTTCAGCTTCAGCGAGGAGGGTGCGGCTACGATGCAAGGCTTCTTCGGTCTGTTGGCCGGCAGCGACTCGCTCGCGATATCGCGCAAGGCGGTGCAGCACCACATCCTGGAGCCGGGCCAGCTGTTCCGCCAACGGGGCATCTTGATCGATTTCCACCGCCACGCCTTCACGTTCCAACTGTTGGCGGAAGGCGATGAGTTGTTGTGCCAGGTGTGTGTCGTCGTAGGCGTTATGCTGATTGTCGGTCATATTGGCACCTCTTTCCAAGCACCACCTCTGTTCACCGAAATCGGGCGTGACTCCTGTCTGGTCTGTAGCCCCATCAAAGATTACACACAACTGTATCACGAGTGGTCTGACACATGCGGCGCGATATGCTATGATGTGCGCCGAAGGGAAGGGCTGGCCGTCCGCTATGGTTGAAACACAACGCATTTTGTTGGTCGAAGATGATCGTGAGCAAGCCGCCCTGTTTGTGCAGGTGCTCATGCTGGCCGGGTATACCGTCGTCACGGCTGATACCGCCGATGACGCGCTGGCGCAACTGGCGGCCGGCCCATTTGCGGTGTTGCTGGCCGACTGGGACTTGCCCGGGATGAAGGGCGACGCGTTGATTGCCACTGCGAAAGCGCAGTATCCCGGGTTGAAGGCCATTCTCTACAGCAATCATGCCCACGTCGAAGAGGCATGCGCCGCCTGCGGCGCGGATGCCTGTATGCGCAAGACGGAGGGCATCATGCGCTTGCGTGAACTGATCAAGCAGATGCTGTCGTAAGGGATCTTTCACGCCTGCTTTCCTCTGTTTACAGCCCCTCGTTGAGTTTCCGCATCCACCTTTCCGTGAACATGCCTGTTTGGGGGGAGTGGTTGGTGGTGAGTGTGGCATGCCATGCGTATTTTTGTGCAACCGCCAGTCGCAACCATGGAGGCTGGGCTGGTGGGGGCCGGCAGGGATGACGGCGCTCCGACCGTTCGACGCGGCTCATGGCAGGCACGGGCGCTCCGACCAGGCCACCCTCTACCTGGAATTCGCTACGCTGGGCGCGACGGCATTCCGCGTGTGCTGCGTGCCATAGAAGCTGTATTCAAACTCTCTGTCTGTGAAAACAGCTTCTTAGGCGGTGCCGCCGAGGAAGTCGTAGCTGATGCGTTTTTGAATGGCTTCGATCAAGGCGAAGGATTGATTGAGGAGGGTGTGTTCAGCCTGGGTGAGGCGGCGGTAGTTGAGCAGATTGTCCGGGCTTTGTCCGGTGGCGATGGCCGCAGCCTGTTGCTGCAGGCGCAGGCGCATGAGGAACTCATAGGCGCCAGCAATGTCCCGTCGGCTCGATTCGGTGAGGACATCGGCTTCGGCCAGCAACTGCAGGCGGTGCAGGGTGTGCGTCGCTTCCAGTTCGTGGCGGAGCGCGTAGAGCCGGGCGAAGCTGATGATGGGCATGAGGGCATCTTTGAGGTCGAGCTGCCCCGGTTGCTCGCCGCCGAGGATACGGCCAAACAGGCGTGTTGGCGGTTTGAAGAGGAGCGCATTCTGCGCGATGTGGGGGAAGAAGGCGGGGCGGGCGCGCAGCAGGTCGTCGATGTGGCGGCGCAGTTCGTGCGTGAGTGCCTCCGGGCCGTAGAGCGGGTTGAAGTCGAAGAAGATGCTGAATTCCAGCAACTGCTGTGCTTCGGCACGCTGTATCCAGTCGCCGAAGTACCGCTTCCAGACGGACAGGGGTTGGCACCAGCGCGGATTCTGCGCCATGACGTCGCCGCGGCAGAGGGGGTATCCGGCGCGGTCGAGCCAGGTGCAGACGAAGCGTCCCAGCGCCTGCAGATATTCCTCAACCTGTAGCTGGTTGTCGGCGCCGGGCGGGAGATCGTAGAGGATGGCGTTGTCCTGGTCGCTGGCCAGCGTCATCTCCTGCCGCCCCTGGCTGCCCAGCGCCAGCAACACAAACGGCGTCGGCACGGGGCCCAGCTCTTCTTCCGCCAGCGCGATGAGGCGCACGGTGGCCGCGTTGCAGACGGCGGAAATCATGCGCGTGATGCGTTCCGGATGGGCGCCGCACTCGAGCAGGGCGCGCACCATTTCCGGCACGCGCCGGCAGTTGCGCACTACTTCCTCGGGCGTGGCCGCCCCCTCGACTTCCCGCGTGAGCACAATCGGCCCGTAATTGCGGAACTGCAGCAGCTCCTGGTTGCGAATGACGCCGGTCACACGTCCGGTTTCATCGGCGACGGCGAGGTGATGGATATTCCGCTGCTCCATGAGTAACAGCGCCTGGTAAATTTCCGCATGCTTGTCGATCGTCACCAGCGGCGAGGTCATGATGCGGTGCACCGGTTCACGCCGGCTGAGATCGGCAGCGACGACACGCTGCCGGATGTCGCCATCGGTGACGATGCCGATCACGCTGCTATCTTCGGACTGCACGAGAGCGGCGCTGGAGCGTTGCTCGGTCATCATGGCGGTGGCGGTGTGAATGGGCGTATCGTACCGGCAGAAGACCGCGCGCCCTTCCAGGCGTTTCACCGGCTCATGCAGGAAGAGGAGGGAGGTCTGTAGTTTTTCGATGACCGCCGCCTGCTCGGCCGCGCGCTGCTGCTGCAGGGTGATATCCTCGACGACTCCATCGATGTAGCGGGGCTTCCCGTGTTCATCAACGGTGAGGGTGGCGGAGAGCGCGACCATCCTGCTGCCCGGATCATGAGTGGTTACCGGCAGATGACGCTCGGCCGATCCCGCACGCTGCAATTCCTGGTAGAAGTCTTCGTATTCCGCCGGGGTGGGGAAGAGGTCGGCAAGCGCCGCCTGCGCGCCATCCGTCCCATCCGCCGTCGTCAGGAGGCGCAGCGTGGCCGGATTAAACGCCAGCAGGGTGCCGCGGGAGGAGGCGCGCGCGCGGAAGAGGCCAACCTGGCTTCCTTCCGCCACCTGCGGCAGGTGCGCCTCGTGTCCATTGCGCATCGCTACTCGCTCCGCTCCCGAGGTCGGGCCGATGCTGCGCGCCAGCAGGATGAAGCCGCTGCGCCCGGCGAAGGAGATGCGATTGGCGGTGCATACGCACTCGAGCAGCTTGCCATCCCGCCGCCGCAGCATGCCGTCGAACCCTTCCCGCATTTCCTCGCCCTGCAGGAGGCGGTTGAGATTCTCCCAGGCGAGGGCGTTTTCCGCGTTGACCGGGAAGAGGTCGATCAAGTCACGCAGTTCAAGCTCCTGCAGGCTGGCGCCCACCATGCTGAGGAAGATCGGATTCGCATAACGACAGCGTCCGTCAATGACCAGCAGCGTTCCTTCGGTGGTGGCTTCGACCAGGGAACGGTATCGTTCCGTCGAATCCTGCAGGCTTTCCACGGCCTCAGTGCGTTCACGTTCCAGACGCAGACTTTCCACCACGACATAGAGCAGCAGCAACACGACGATGATGGAAATGACCAGCGAGGTCTGCACCAGGCTGCGTTCGATGCGCTGAATTTCCGCTTTGACGTCTTCGATGTAGATGCCCGTACCGATAATCCATCCCCAGGGCTCGAAGCCTTTGAGGTAGGATTCTTTGGGCTCCAGGCGACTGGGGTCGTCTTTCCACTGCCAGACGTACTCGACGTATCCTTCTTCACCCCGCCGGACAACCTCAGCGAATTCGACGAAAATGGCGACGCCGCGCGGGTCGCGCACGTTGGCGACGTCCTGACCGTTCAGGTCTTTGCGATAGGGGTGCATGATGATGCGCGGTGTTTCATCCTGCAGCCAGAAGTAATCTTTACCTTCGCGACCATAGCGCAGTGACTCGATGCGGCTGATCGCCATGGCCTGAGCCTGCTCGCGGGTGAGTCTGCCGGCGCGTTCATCCCGTTCCAGCCCCGCCAGGATGCTCCAGGCGGAATTGGTGAGCTCGCGGATCATCTCGCGCTTCCGATCGAGGAGTGAGCGCTCGAAGGTCGGCAGGATGATCGCGTAGATGGCGGTGATGAACAGTGCGACTGCCAGGAAGGAGGGAAAGACGAAATGGAAGATGAACTTGCGCCGCTGGAAGCGTGTGCGCGCCCGTACCGGCGCGGGCGTAGTCGCTCTTGCTGCCGGCTGGTTGCCGGCGTAAACGGCATCGCGGAAGGCTTTCCAGAGATCAGTGGGCATGTCAATGCCCGCACTGGCTCCTTGCGCATGGCGGTCGTGCGCATCGGTGCCCGCGCTCACCAGCAAACCCAGACGTTTCGCAATTTCGCACAGGCGCTGTCGCTGTTCGTCAGTGTAGGGGGAATAGATCGCTTCGATGCCATCGAGCCCCTGGCCTTTGAGTGTTATCAGGAGTTGTTCCAGTTCGTCGAGGTCGTTGGTCAGCGTCAACGGATGTGCGAGGAAGGCGCGCCCGCCAGCGTCGTGCACCAGCGCAATCGCATCCGCGCTCTCGAGTTTTCCACCAGGGGGCAGGGGGGCGCCGGCGTGCTCGTGGGTGGGCGACTTTTTACGCAGCGTTTCGACGACGCTCTGCACATCGGCGGCACGGGCCTGCCGCAACTCGAACAGCGTGGCTTGCAACGCACCGTGGGACGGGTCAATGCCGTAGGCCAGCAGGTGTGCCTCTTTGCCGCGGAATTGCACGGTCACTTCGATACCGGGGATGGAGGCAATCTCCCGTCTTGCGAGCGCGTGGCTGAACTCGGCGAACCCCTCTGTGGTGTCGTGGTCGACGAGCGCAGCGGCGACCACTTCGCCGGCGGCCAGGTGCTCGGCCATCTCGCGAGGCGACAGGGCGCCGTCACTGCAGGTGGAGTGACAGTGGAGGTCAACGCGCGTTGTGGCGATCTGCGTTTCCTGGTCACAGGTGGTCACGTTTCACCCCATATGCGAAGGCATCGTCGCCTTCTCGGTTATGTGCGCGATGGAGCGTGGGGGTTGGCCTTCGTATCCGGCACGGTCATTATACCATTAAGCGGCGTACAGCCTCAACGGAACCCTGCGCCCTCGTGGTGCGCCGCCTGGAAAGTTGCGTAATGATTACGCAACTTATTTCGCACCAGGCCTGTTGACGCCAGACGGCAGCCGTAGGATTATGGATATTGTGAGAGCAATGAGGCGTCCCTATGCCAGGAAATAGAGGGAGGGGATTACCGGATCTCACACAGTAGGTCTGCTCTCTTGTATCGGTAATCGTGGCAGTACTCATTGACATGCTGATGGACACGCGAAATTCCTGCACTGTTGCGCATACGTATCCACGACAGGTTTATTACGAAGGGAGGTTGCTATGAGAAACGGCTCGAAGTCCCGAGGGTTCACCCTCATTGAGTTGCTCGTCGTGATCGCCATTATAGCTATTCTGGCCGCCATTTTGTTCCCGGTGTTCGCGAAAGCACGGGAGAAGGCCCGGCAATCGAGCTGTCTGAACAATCAGCGGCAGATCGCGGTGGCGATTCTAATGTACGCCCAGGACCACGACGAAACCTGTCCTGACCACGCCGACGTCTGGGTGCAATTGGGCGTCGATCGCAACATCCTGATGTGCCCGACCAAGGGCAAAAAGGTGGCCAACGCCTACGTGTACGCCTATGGTGTTTCCAGCGTGACACTGGGCGAACTCTCCGACCCCTCGGGTACGCTGCTCACCATGGACGGCCAGCATGCCGCCACCACCAGTCCGGTGACCTACGACAACGTGGCCTACACCGTCGATGACCTGGATGCCCGCCATAGCAACAAGTTCGTCTGCACCTTTGCCGACGGGCACGTCGATATCATGTCGATCACTCCAGACAAACTGCCGATGCGGCGCAACCTGGTGATGCAGCTGAAGGCGGACGACTTCACGGGTCTGTCCAACGGCGATGAGATCACCACCTGGAAAGATGCCAGCGGCAAGGGCAACCACATGATGTGCGCGAGCGCCGCCGGCACGCGCCCGCAGTACATGGTAGGCGTGGCCAAGAACGGCGCCATGCCGGCGATTCGCCTGCGCGCTGATGTTGCCGGCACCGGCTACCTGCAGCCCGCCAGCACGCTGAACCCGCGCACGTCGATCGACAACAGTTGGACGTTCCTGGCGGTGCATGCGCCAATCTCCTCGACGCCTACCGGCTGGGCGGATGGTGCGGTCCTGCAGAACTGGACGACTCCGACCGGCGACTGGACCTCGGGCGGGCACCTCGTGCTGTATTACGTTAGCGGCCTGTCGGCCGCGCCGACGGTCGTGGCGAACACGATGTGGGGTTATAAAACCAGCTCGAGTTGTTACGGCACCGCTACTTCGGGCACCTTTGGCGTGGGCCTCTTCCACATGTACGGCTATGAGGTGAATCCCACCACCTACCTGGGGATTGTCGAGCGGGTGTTCACCGACGATCAAATCGTGTACACGCGTACCCTGTCCCAGGAGTACGGTGATTACCCGTTCGACCGCTATGCTATCGGGATACGTATCGAGGGCAGTGCGCCGACCTATTACCAACCCATGAAGGGCGATCTGACCGAAGTGCTGATGTTCACTCCCGGCATCTCCGACCTGGAGCGCGGTCTGGTCTACGGTTACCTGAAAAAGAAGTGGGGCATGTAATCGTAGCCGATCCACAACCGGGTGATTTTTTGGGGGCCTTCCGTGCGGCTGTGCCTCATGCGAGGCCCCTTTGCACGCCCCCCGCTATCGCTGGAGTTTCGGCGTTACGGGCGGTGTATGGCAAGGAATCGTCTGCCGATAACTCGTATCTTAAGCATATGCAATGCCATCGAGCCGGCTGCGTGCCGCGTAGTTTGGAGGAGATTTTCAATATGAGGAACTTGCCGATAGCCCTTTTCCTCTGGGGTTGCCTGCTGTTGTTGCCTGCCTGGGGCAGCGCGGCGCAACCCGAGTTGTCCGCCCAGACGATCGTCAAGGAGGGCAACACCCTGGTGACGATCAGCAACCCGCGTATTGCGCTGACTTTCGATCCGGCGCGCGGCGGGCGCTGCGTGGAGTGTACACTTCGCGATTCCGGTGAACAGCTCATCGGTCGTGATGCCGTGAGCGGAATGTTCATCGATCACTGGGCCAAGTACACCTGGCCGAGCGGGCTGATGTGGTTGCCGTACGAGTACAGGATCGTCAAAGATGGCGAGAAACGGATCGGCATCCAGTTGTGGATCACGGTGCCGGCGACCGGTGGCGGCAAGGGATCGGACACTGTGGCGAGCAGCCTGAAACAGCCCACGACGAAAGATCTGGTGGGGTTGGTCGTGAAGAAGACCATCTGGCTGCACGCCGAGCATGACGTGATTCTGGTGAACCAGGCTATCGAGAACCCGACGACCGAATCGCGCAGCGTCGCGCCCTATATTCAGCACAACCTGAATATGGGCGGCGCCAGGTTTTACAACAACTGGTACATGCCATCGGGGCAAGGCGTGGTGGTGCATATCCAGCCCGACAAGGAGGGCGGACGGAATATCGGGCCGGACTGGGTGCTTGACCCAACCGCGGGGTGGATGGCGGTGCGCCATCGGCAGAGCAACCGCGGCATGGTCTTTACCTTCGATTACAACTATATCCAACGCATCTACACTTGTGGAATGACGGCGGAATGGTTCTACGACACGGTGCCGCTGGGCCCGGGCAAGACATTCAAATACGATTATGCCATCACGCCGGTCAAAGATTTCGCCGATTTCGTGCACGCGTCGAGCCATGTCGTCGCCGACCTTCGGCCGGATGAAGATGGCGGTACGGTGCGTGTCGCCCATGATATTGCGGCGACGACCAGACCATTGCGCGATGTCACGGCGCAATTTACGGTGATCGGGTGGAAGAGCAAGAAAATCATTGCCGAGAAGACGATCAACATCGGCCGGGTGGGGTTTGAGAAAGTCCGCAACACGTTTACTTTCACGCCAAGTGCCCTCGCGGATGGCGTGGTGATCAAAGCGTTGGTGCGCGGGGCCGACTTCACAGACCGCTATGAGTATTACTACGCGGGCGACCAGAATGAGTACGAGCGGCGTTACAATCCGTTCTCAACGAAAGGGCAGGCGCTGGCGGGCACGCGCGGCGATGCCTACCTGGTGACGCCTCCGCGGAAGAAGAAAGCGTTTGACAAACCGGATTTTCGCCGGATTCCCATTGCCGGGGTGGAGGAGCCAGTGCGGTGCCTGGTGGTATTCGGCCTGTTCACCCATGTGTTGAACATCGATGATGCGCTGGCGGGCTGGCGTCAGGTTAATTATACGTGGGCAAATTGCCCGCCCAACGCCGTCGAGTGGTTCCCAGGCACGTACGAGGAGTTGTTTGCGTACAATACGGTCGTGTTGTCTGATGTAAATTACCGTGCATTGGGCGACATTGGTTTTGAGATGCTGTGCGACTACGTCGAGCAGGGTGGCAAACTGCTGGTGATCGGCGGACCGTACGCACTTGGCAACGGCGAATTTGAGGATACCCGGTTTCTGGAGGTGTTGCCAGTGGAGCTCTCCGGGCCGTTCGATTTGAAATGGGCCGGCGAAGGGAAGTCATGGACATTGGACGCGGCTACGGCAAAACACCGCGTGCTGACCGGCATCAGTTTTGCGCAGGATCCCCGCGTCTTCTGGCGGCATGCGGTCACACCGAAGCCGGGTGCGGAGGTGGTGCTGACCGCCGGCGGAAAACCGCTGCTGGTGCTCGGGAAATACGGCAAGGGCCGCGTGGCGGTGTTGACGTGCAGCCCCACCGGCGTTGGCGAACACGGCGAGACTCCCTGGTGGGAGTGGGACGGCTGGTCCCCGCTCATGAAGAACATCTTATCCTGGCTTAACGCGGCATGACGCTTTGGAGGAGATACCCATGTACAAAGGATCATTTAAGTTGTTCCCGGTAGAACCGAGGTGGTGGCGGTTCGGCATCCTGGTCATCGGGGTGTGGTCGGCACTCCTCGGCATGAGCGGCGCAGGCGGGAGCCAAGCCCAGGCACAGGTGCACGTGCGGAACGGCGGTTTTGTCGAGCGCGGCGCCAACCCCGTCACCGCGGAGGTCGTGGAGAGTTATCGCCAGCAAGGGTGGCAGTGCCCTGATGCGGGGAAGTGGCCGCTGTGGTGGAGCCTGTTCTCCAACGACGGCACGGTGGATTTTCCGTATGCCGGCGGCATGGGCAACGATAGTTACGCTCAGATCAGCAGCGGGAAGAGCGGCGAGGTGTATTTCTGCGGCTACCATGGATTCCCGCTGGAAGAGCGCAACTACGTGTATACCGCCTGGGTGCGCGGAGCCGGCCGATTGAATTTCCATGTCATCTCCTATGGGAAAGCGGAGGACGGCAGAGCCATCCAACTTACAGCGCCCGGGGAAGCGGCCGCCGACAGGACGGTGAAAGTCGAGAGCCAGCAATGGGTGCGCTACCGGCACCTGCTGGTGAAAACTCCACCGTTGTGGAACGTGCATCCATGGATGGGCATCACCGGCAAGCTGGATATCGACGACGTGGATATCGTGCCCTCCACGCCGGCGCTCGACCTGATCGTGCAGGCGGAAGAGGAGCTGTACGGCACGGGGGCGTTGATCGAGCAACTGGATGTGGTCAAAGCTGACGCGGATTTTCAGGAACGCGTCCGGTTGTATCGTGATGCCCTGACAGCCTATGGGCAGGCCAAGCCGGCGCTCGATGACGCGTTGGCCGCTTCGCTGGACACGGAGATCCAGCGCCTTGCCCCATACGTGTTGACCGAGGGTCTTTCCGTGGTGCGGGTGCCGTATTACAACGAGATGATCGTACTCACACAGGTGTTGAACACATTGACCAAGAAGCCGGTGAGCCCACCTGCCCCGGTCAAGGCGACGCAGGCGACCACTACGCTTGAATACCGCCCCGGTGTGCGCACATTACAACCTCATACGGTGATGATCACCAGCATCACGCCGAACAAGATTCTGTATGAGGAAGAGGAAGAGGCGACCGCCAGGGTCGTCATTCGCAATACGACGGATGCCGAGCAGACCGTTTCCGTGACGGCTATGCAGTTAGTCGACGTAGACCAGGGCCGCGAGGTGGCGCAACAGCGCCTGACTATCGCGGCGGGGGCGGAATCCGCCTGGACGGTTCGCTACACGGTGGGGCCGGAAATGTATGGCCAGGCGCTTGAAGTGCGAGTGACCGATGAAGCCGGAACGATGCTCGACCGCTGGCAGGAGTATTACCAGGTCGGGAAGGAATGGTTCCGCGTGCAGATGCACTCGGGCGGCCGCTACAACAATATGCAGCACTGGTTTTCCGCCGAGCCCACGTCCTGGGGGATACAGCCCTATGAGGCTGATCGGATTGTCGGCGAACAGGGCGGAATGCCGATCAGCCCGCGTGGCTTGCAGGAGTACGCTCGGCATTGGAAGGTGGCAGGGAAGCACACCACCTTTTATCAGAACGTCCACTTTTCGGGCATTATGGGTTATGAGGAAATGCGTAAACACCCCGAGTACGTCCTCTACGATCCGAACGGGCAATTTGCCGTTGATCCGGTGTATGGGGGGTATCCCGATCCGATGGTGCTGGGGTCACCACTCGAGGCGGGCGAGAAGCGCGTCGCGAAGAAGTCGTATCTCGACCGCCCCTACACCGTCTGGATGCATGCGCCGGCCAATTTCGCCATGGAGAAGGCCGTCGAGTATGGGGCGCGGTGCATCAAAGCGCACGCCCAACGGACCGGATACGCCGGCGTGTTCATCGATGGTACGGTGACCGCAATGTTAGGCTACGACTACCAGGGGCAGCGCAATCTCCCGGAAGACCGCGAAGCGATCGCCCGGCTGAATGCCCGCATCCAGGAGCGTTACTACAGCGTATTGAAGGGCGATGATCCGTATTTCGGCACCTGGTATAACCACAGTTATCGCTGGCCGCCCATCGCCCGCCTCACTGACAGCACCCTCCTTCTGGGATCGGGTACCGAGGGCGATGTGAGCGATGCGTGGATACGCGCCGTCTTTAGCCGGAAGAATGTCTCCTGCTTGATGGAGATGTCCATCCCGTTCCATACCGGTGGTTATGAAGGCCTGGACCGCAAGCCGAGCGAGTTCCTGAATGTGCTATGCAACAACCGCGACTACATTGTACAGCGCTACGACGGCAATGCCATCATCGGCTACGTCTATCCGCCGATCTCCACGGATCTCGAAAAACCCGGCGTGTCGAAGTGGGGCTGGCCGACGGTGAACTACTATATGGCGCTGGTGACCGCGTCACAGCACCACATCGTGATCGCCGATAACTGGCCGAGCGCCGACCCCGCCCTGCAATTCCAGACGCGCTACTCGCGTTTCCTCTGGTCGCCGGATATCGCGGTGGTGGACGATGCGGAACAGGTCATCAGCGTGACGACGCCCGAGGAGGTATGGTGGAAGCGTTTTGTCTATCGGCGCGAGACGGACCAGGGGTATGACCTGATCGTGCACCTGGTGCGCATTCCGCCGACCACGGAACGCTGGGATATCAATTGGGTTGATGAACCTGTCCCGCTGTCCGGGGTCACGGTCGGTGTTCAGGCGGGCGCGGGTGTCGTGCAGGAAGCGCATGCCATGCGGCCATACCATTTTGAGGAAGCACAACAGCCGGTGCAGGCGCAATTAGACGCGCGCGTCAAGGACGGAGCTGTGCTGGTCGACGTGCCACCCTTCCGCTATCACACGATGCTCGTGTTGCGCGTTAAAGCACGCTAGCGATCCGACTGTAAGGAATTTCATGTTCACCGTTGAAGGAACACATTACCATATCGGGCGTACACTGGGCACAACCTATGCGGCGCAGGTGCATGCCAATCTGCGCGTGCTGGTGCACCGCATTGGGTACACGCCGCTACCGCTGGATAATACGGCGTTTGTCGACTGGATGCAGCGGCAGGAGCGTTTGATCGCCGAGTACTGGCCGTGGCTGATTGACGAAATGCAGGGCATTGCTGACGGCGCTGGCGCCGACTTTCGCGATATACTGTTGCTGAATCTGCGGCCCTGGCAGTGGGATGATTGTCGGGACCCCAGTGTGCACTGTTCCAGCCTGGTCGTGCACCTGCAGAACGGCACGGTGGCCAATGCCGGCACGCTCGATGACTCGCGGGAGTATTACTGTGATCCGCTGCGCATCGTTCCTGAAAGCGGATATCGCTTCATTACCATTCCCGTTGCCGGCACCAGTTGGGGGATGCGGGCGTTCAACAGTGCCGGGCTGGCCATCGGCATCTCCTCGCAATTGCTGCCGGGCCTGCGGCCTAGCCCCGACGCGATTAATCAGGATCTTGCGACGCGGGTGATTGCTCAGAGCTGTGCGACGGTGGACGAGGTGCGGCAATTTTGCGCCCGGCATCCCTTCAATCAGAACCTCGTGTGTTCGGATGCGCGGGGCGGCGTCTTCTGCGCCCATGCAACGGCAGCAGGCGTGTACGAACTCTCGTCATCAGCGCCGTACTGCCTGACCAACCATATCGTGTCTGACGAGATCAGGACAGCCCTTACCTGCCAGGGGGTTAGGACATTTGCCGACCTTGCTCAGTCTCAAGCGCGGCGGATGAATCTGCTGCACTTCTTGCAACGGGATTCCCAGTGTTGCGCTGACGACGTGCGGGCGTTCATCATCACTCGCGACGATGCGGACCCCGGATCTATTACTACGCCGGGAACCATTGTGGCGACATACGCCAATCCACAAGTCGACCCCGGGGGGTTCTGGATTGCTGACCCGAATGGCAACGCCTTTGCCGGTTGGACGAGAGTCGTCGTGTGAGATCGCACAGTGCTCATGCAGCACGTATGCAATCTTACCAACGTTAGAGATGTAGCTTATCTAACGTAGACCCGAAGCTTGACGGTAGGGGAATGTGAGGCTATGGTGGGTATGTATGCGTCTATCGGTATGGAATGATGCGATACTCATCCAGCCGGTTTGCGAATACATCGTACGCCATGACCCACATCGGGCATGATTCCACAGGTCAGGGAGTCTATTGCCGTGAACAGCCTGCATAACTTGCGCGGTATGACGCCCGTGCCGATGTGGTTTGTCGATGCTCCCCTTGTCCCAGAGAAGATCCGGGGTCAGCTTGCCCAGATCAAGGCCCAACAGTACGCCGGGGTATTACCGATCATTATTACGCCCGAGATCGCCAACCTCGACTGGAAAGCAAAAGGGTTGTACACGCCTGAACCGTATCTCTCCGAAGAATACTTCCAGCGGTTTGATGTTATTGTCGAGTCATGCAGGCAACACCAGCTAGCGCTCTGGATTTGGGACGATCTATATTGTCCGGCGGGTTGGGCCGGAGGGTTACTTACCACGCGGCGTCCTGATCTGCATTCAGTTATGGTCCGACGACGGCATCACACTGGGACGATGAACGAGCCCGTTGCGCTAGGAGAACTCTGCCGCACTGCGGACTTCGTGTACGAATTAGTCAAAGACAGCCATCGCATCGACATGTACCACCCTGATGCGAGCAAGACCTTCCTCGATATCACACACGAGGCATACTACCACAGGTATGCCGACGACTTCGGCAAAACAATAACGGCATTTTTCCATGACGAACCGGGGACGCCCGGCAGCGTACGTACCGATTACCGGCTAGCTAATGGTTTCATTGAACTACCGCTGGCATGGTCAAGCGTTTTACCGGAGATGTTCATGGCCACCTATGGCTACGACATTATCCCGCATCTGCCGAAACTCTGGATCGACGAACCGGCGGATGCCGATGCGGTGGAAGTGCGTGCGGCGTTTGCGCGGTTAGTCAATACGATGTGGATCCGGCATTGGCTCGTTCCTTTGCGCGCCTGGTGTCATGACCACGGCGTACTCTTCATCGGACACCACAATAACGATGAGGGTGTTGAGGCACATGCCAACACGGCGGGTAATCTGGCGGCATCACTGAAAACCTACCATATTCCCGGCATTGATATCGTAACCGGGCAAGTATACCCTAATATGGAGGCCTTTCCCCCGAGCCCTGATCTGCCGTACAACGCGCTCGCCTATAACGGGCACTTTCCACGCTTTGCCGCGAGTGCCGCACGGCAACAAGGAGGGGGCCTGGCACTCGCTGAAATCGGCGGTGTGTATGGAGCCGGGTGGTCGCTGCGCCATCGGAAATGGCTCTCAGATTTTGTTTTTTCGCGAGGAATCGCCATCCATAATGTCGGCGCTCTCAGTTATAGCAACGAAGGACATTCGCTGTTCATGTATCTCGACGGGTGCAATGAACCGCAGCCGTACTATCCGTATATCTCGACACTCAATACGTACCTCTCGACGACAGCGCACCTCCTCAGTATGGGGCAAGCCGCAACCCGACATGCAGTGTGGTATTCCCCGGCAACTTACGAAACACGCCATGTCGAACACGCCAGCGAATATTTCGATGGCCTGATGGAGTTTCTGGAATACCGCGGGATCGAGCCGGATATTCTCGGCCCCGATGACGCGCAGGCAGCGCTGCTGTACGACACCATCTACTTACCGGCGCAGATCTTTCCTGACAAGAACGAGCGCCAGTTTTTGCGTGATGCGTGTGCACATGCGCAGATCTGGGCGCCGCACGGACTGGCGATCGAGGACGCGGGGGAGTATCGCCATCCATTGTGGAACATTGAGGCCAGCTTGTTAGATAATGCACTCGCGGTCTATGGGGACCTTGGGGAGCGCCTATGCCCGATATTAGATATTCCAGCCAAGCGCCGTTGCGCTTTCACCGCCGGCAATTGGATGCGCAGAATGGTCTGGTGTTTCTCTTCAACGACAGCACCGAACACGATTTCAACGGCACTGTGCACGTACAGGCAGCAGCCGGAACGTGTGAATGGTATGTCAAAACAGCCAATGACGCGACGTTCGTACGTCACCAGGGCGAGACGTATTCCATTCCTGCTGAAACCTCAAGTCTACTCCTGTGGGTGGGGGATCGCGCCCGACTGCCGAGGGAGATTGCCTGTCTGCTTGATGACTCACCTGCGGCTGTTCCTGCTCCGATTGCGATCGCCGATTTGACACTTGTCGGCGCTAGCAGCGTTTCCTGGGAGGCGAGTGAATTCTCGCGCAACGAAATACCACTCGATGAGACACAACAGCGCATCACTGCACGCACATTTAGTGGGACCCTCATTTACGAGGGAACATTTACCTGGGAGGTGCATGGTGATGTACAACTTGAGCTGTCAGAACTCAACCACCTGGCCGAAGTCGAGATCAATGACCGACCGGTTGGCGCTATCTTGTGGAAGCCGTGGACGATCACGATTCCGCAAATCATGCTGAATAATGGAACCAACCATCTCCGACTGACCGTGAAGAATACGCTGGCCGACTACGCGCGCAGCGAGGCGTTTACCGCTGCGTATACGCAGGCTGGTGTAACCCCAGGGGGATATTGGACGATGAGCGCATGCCTCGATGCCCGTGTGAAAGGCATCGGGGTGCAGATACGACAACCGGGGGAGGATGTAAGTCGATGAACACGACCCGCAGTACGGCAGAAGTGCACACAGCGATGACAGTACGTGAACGCTTCGAGAGCATCTGCAACTTTGTGAATCCTGACCGCCCGCCACGCTGGGAGACGCTGGGGTTCTGGACATCAACGATCACCCGCTGGCATGCTGAGGGCATGCCGGCAGAGATTGATGCCGGCAATATCCGCCAGCATTTCGGTATGGATGCGTTTCCCTGCGTGCCGGTGAACAGCGGCCTCACCCTGCCGCCGCTTTTCCCACAATTCGAACCGGTGGTGCTCGAAGAGACCGATGAGTACATCATTGGCCGGAACGGCAATGGGATGACCTACCGCGAATCCAAGCATGATTCTGAACCGGGCACGCAGCACTTATTCGGCTTTCCCATTCGCAGCCGGGCAGACTGGGATGATATCCGCTGGCGACTGGACCCGAGCACGCATGACTACGGCGACCTGGCAGGCATCGGGCAGGAGTACAATGCGAACGTCGAGCCGAACTGTCTGACGGTCTGTGGCCTGTACGGCATGCCGCGCATGCTCATCGGCGAAGAAACCCTCTCGTATCTGTATTACGACGATCCTGAACTCATCCACGAGATTCAGCGGCAGTGGCTGGCCTTTTACGCTGAGCTGACCCGGCGTGTGCTGGAGCACGTCCGTATTGATTTTGTGCTCTTTTGGGAGGATATGGCCTTCAAGAACGGTCCACTCATTTCGCCCACGCTGTTTGCGGAGTTCATGCAGCCGTACTACCGGGACTTCATCGCCTATTGTAAGACGTTGGGCCTGAAAAATTTCATGGTGGACAGCGATGGCAACAACGACGTGTTGCTGCCGTTGTTCATCGACGCCGGGGTCAACTGCTTTGTGCCGTTCGAGGTTGCTGCGGGCAACGATGTGCGGGAGGTGCGCCGGCGGTATCCTGAACTCGTCATCTTCGGTGGCATTGACAAGCGCGAGTTGTTCAGCGATGTTGATGCCATCAAACGGGAAGTGGACCGTGTGGTGCCCTGGATGTGGGAGCGCGGCGGGTATATCCCCTGCCTCGACCACAGCACGCCGCCGAACGTGCCGCTCAAGAACTGGGAGTTCTATCTGCAGTATCTTCGCAGTATGTTTGCGTAGGGTAGAATAGGAGAGTATGCGATGTCTATGCTTACGAGTTCCATCACGCCGGCGCGCGTCAATCCGCTGTGGCAGCATGGTGCTGAACATCGCATCAGCCTGGATGGCGCCTGGAGCTTTGCACTCGATGCCGATGACCGCGGGTGCAAGGAGCGCTGGTTTACCCGACCTGACCGCCTGCACGAATCTATCCAGGTGCCCGGGTGCTGGCAAGGGCAGGGGTTTGGCGGCAACGGCGAAGACATGCTCTGGGACTTTCAGCTGCGCGCCCGCACGTACCGCGCCACCTACACGGGCACAGGCTGGTACGCGCGCGCGTTTACCGTGCCCACAGCCTGGCAGGGAAAAGCGGTGTGGCTGAACTTCGGCGGTGTACACCCGAGCGCGGACGTCTGGGTGAATGGCGAGCGCGTGGGCGCGCATCACCTGCCGTTCGTGCCGTTCGCGTGTAATATCACGCCCTGGCTTCGCTGGGAGGGTGAGAATGCGGTGGTCGTGCGCGTGCATGAACACCACCGAGAGTTCGGGTTGGCGTTTGATTGGCAGGGCCACTGGTCGGGGCTGTATCGCGGCGTCGAACTGACCGCGACCGGGCCGACCTACTTGCGGCATTGTGGCATCTATCCCGATGCCGACAACGATCTGTTGCGCGTTGTCGTCGAACTTGGGGGGGTGCAGCCGCCCTCGGAATCCGTGCTGCAGGTGGTGGTGCGGCCGGCTGATGGCGAGACGCCGGTCGTGGCGCGCGAATGCGTGCTCCCGGGTGATGGGACTATAAATATCCCGGTGCCGTCACCGCGCCGCTGGAGCCCGGATGCGCCTCATCTCTACCGCGTGGACCTGGCGCTCAGGCAGGGTGACGAGACGCTTGATGCGTTGAGCGAGCGTACCGGGTTCGTCACGCTGAGCACCGCGGGGCACCAATTCCTCATTAATGGCGATCCCTACTACCTGCGCGGCACGGGCGATTTTATCTCCTGTCCGGAAACCGGCTGCCCGGACACCGATCGGGCGCGTTGGCGGCGCAAACTCACCATGCTTCGCGAGTACGGCTACAACTATGTGCGCTGCCAATCGTTTGTGTACGGTCCGGAATACTATGATATCGCCGATGAGGTGGGCCTGCTGGTGCAGAGCGAGATGGGGATGCTTGGCGCCTGGGGCGGGATGTCGCCGATGCATGTCTACCAGTGGCCCAAGCCCACGCCCGACAACTATCCCGTGCTCAAACGCCAGTGGGACCTGGTGGTCCAGCGTGATGCCCATCACCCCTCGGCCAATCTCTATTGCATGAGCAATGAGTATGCCGCGCCGCACTTCCCACACGTGGCCTGGGACTGCTACCACCGCACGAAAGCGCTCAAGCCGACGGCCTTGGTCATCTGGACTGATGGCGGCTACCACCCGGAGATGCCCGGTGATTTCGTCAATGCGTTTGTGTCCACCTGTCCACATGACCTGCAAGGCGATCCGTCCATACTGGAGAGCTGCGGCAAACCGGTGATTGAACATGAGTGTCGCTGGTGGAGTTCCTTTCCTGATGTCCGACTCAAGGACAAGTACGAGGGCGCCGTACGCCCCTACGCGATCGAGATCGCCGAGCGGGCCGCCGAGCGCCAGGGCCTTGCCCATTTGTTGCCGCGATTCGCCGAGGCGAGCCAGCGCCTGCAGTTCCAGGAATCGAAATTAAAGATGGAGGGATGCCGCCGCGGTTCGCCGACGCTGGCCGGCATCTGCCACTTTAATGCCATGGATGGCAATCCGTCGCCCCAGGGCATCTTCACCGAGTTTTACGAGCGCAAGCTCGTGGACAGTAGGTGCTGGCAGCAAACGAACGGCGATGCTGTGCTGCTGGCAGGATTGGAGGCGGATCACCGCGCCCTCACCGCCGGCGAGACGTTCCGGTGTTCGCTATTGGTGTCCGACTTTGCGCACCCACCGTTCCAGTCGCCCGATGTCGAGTGGCAACTGTGCGCTGCGGATGGTCGCACATTGGCCAAGGGTGCCATCCCGTATGCCCATACCCCGTTCCGCACCTGCGAAGTGGGGGAGGTTGAGGCCGTGCTGCCGGATGTTCCGGCACCGGTGGCGCTCACACTGCACGCCCGAGTGCACGAGGGGGAACGCGAGATTACCAATGACTGGTCGCTCTGGCTCTTCCCGGCCCATTCGCCGGTGCCGGCGGGCGTATGCCGCTACGGTGACCCTGCCCACTCCTGGCTGGGTGAATGGTCGGCGATTCCAGTCATCGAAGTGCCGGATGCGACGTCGCAGGTACTCCTCACCGCAATCATTGACGACAAGGTTGTGGAGTATTTATCTGCCGGTGGCCGCGTCATCCTCGCGGCGACCGAGGGGCTGGTGCGCCCACATCCGCCCAATTTTGGCTATGTGCACTACTATTTCACGCCGCCGGCCAATTACTCACCGTACGAAGATGGGCAGAATGGCACGCTGGTCGCCGACCATCCGATGCTCGGCGCTTTCCCCCACGAAGGCGTTGCCGATCTCCATTGGTTCCGGATGATCGATCAGGCGCCCCCACTGGATCTCGAGCCGCTCGGACTCACGGAGGGCGAGCCGGTGGTCCGCGCCATTCACCGCTATCCGGTGTGCCGCTCACTAGGCTATCTGCACGAGGTTGCGGTCGGACATGGCCGACTGATGGTGTGCGGGTTACAGCTGTCGCCGCAGTGGGTAGAGGCCCGGTATCTACTCGCACAGCTGTGCGCGTACGCTATCGACCCCTCGCCCGCACCAGCGCCGGAGGCGACACCTGCCACGCTGGCGCGCCTCAAGGCCGGCACCGCACTGACGCTGGTGCCGCGGTCGCGGCCCAGTGACTGTGCTGGGGTGCAGGCACCGTGATCGGGTAGGCGCACGGCTAAGGAACGCCCCTTTCCGTAGATTACTTGCTGAATGGGCGCTCGAACGTATACGCTCCGGAAGGGCCATGTTACAATACTGCTGCCTGGGAGCGCGCGTGTTATGTGCAGACATAGCGCAGAGGTGATCGATGACCACGATGAAGCAGCTTGCACAATTGGCCGGCGTCTCGTCCACCACCGTGTTCCGCGCCTTGCGCAACACCGGCCGGGTGAGTGCGGACACCCGACGGCGCATCCTCGAACTGGCCTCGTTATACCAGTGTGATCTTCCCCCTTATGCGCAGCGCAGTGCCCCAGCCGATTTCAACGCGGTAGCCTGCATCTTGCCGGGATTGCTCGCCGATAGTGATTCGTCGCTGGTGGCGGCTGTATCCGAACGGGCGCTGTCGCACGGGTACACCCTGGCCATCCTGCAAACGCATAATCAGCTTGTGCATGTGCAGCGCGCTTTGCTGGCGGCGTGTGACTTGAAGGTGCGGGGGGTGCTGGTGCACAGCGGTTTCTACGAACCAATTACACGGGAGGCCATCTGGGATCTCTGGAGCCGCGGCATCACGCTGGTCGCCGCCGATGTGACTCCAACAGAAATTCCCGTCGATCGCGTGAGCGTTGATTACGATGCGCTAGCGTTGATGTCGTTGGAGTACCTCACCAGAATAGGACACCGGAAGATCGCCTTTATCGGCTGCTTATCCCACGGCATTGTCGCCGGACACCCCCTGGCGATGCAGAAAGCGTTCCGGCATTACGGCCTGCATGAGGCGTTATTCCTTGATCGGGAACAGCCAACGTACATCGAAACGTTGACTGCCATGCTCAAAAGCGTCAATCCACCCACTGCCATCATCGCTATGAGCGATACGGATGCCTATAAAGTGGTGAAGGCGGCCAGCGATTTGCAGTTGCGTATTCCAAGAGACTTGAGCGTGCTGGGATGCGACAATACCGATTTATGTGAACTGTGTACACCCCCGCTCACTTCGATTGACACGGGCATTTCCAGTTGGAGCGCCGATGCCGCAGAGGTGTTCTTTCAACGCTTGAAGGAGGCCACCAATCCTGCTGAACGCGAGCCGCGCACCGTCCTCTACCAGCCTAAACTCATCATCCGACAGTCCTGCGCTCCGCCCAAGCGATAACAGGAGGCGAGTGATAGCACCTCCTGTCAGCAAGGGATGGCAACGTACATCCACGACAGCGAATGTCATTGAAGCACCTGCAATGGCAATCAAGTCGTAGTGCCGACCGGGAGTTGGGTAATCGGTGGATGCTCAAGGGGTGGGATGGCGGAGCCGACGGGATTTGAACCCGCGATCTCCGGAGTGACAGTCCGGTGTGTTAAACCTGGCTACACCACGGCTCCGCGCCTGTTGTCGTCATGGCAGGGGTGGTAGGATTCGAACCCACGACCTACGGTTTTGGAGACCGCCGCTCTACCAACTGAGCTACACCCCTACGCGGTGTCTCGAATGTTGAGACCGAAGGTCATCTGGGTGCAACATCGAAACACTTCCGAGAGAGAAGGTTGCCCCTGACGACGGGTTTTAGTATAGGGAAAATGCTGATGGGCGTCAATAGGCCAGCGAAAAATCTTTTAGGGTTGCGCCGGGATGCACACGACGTCAGCCGCACACGCATGCAAAAAGGAGAGGACCTGATGCTCAACCTGCTGGCCGAGCGGGGTATTGGACGCGGGAATGGCATGACCGACCTCAGGCATCGGCACGAAGGTGACGGACACGTTGGCCGCGCGTAATGCCTCGCGCATCAGCTCGGATTGGGAAAAGGGGACGATAGTATCATTCGTGCCATGCAGCAGAAGAAATGGTGGATCGTCGGGGGTGATGAAGGTCACGGGCGACGCCTGAGCATAGCGGGCAGGACACTCGTGCTGCCGGCATCCCAGGTACGCGCGCAGCACCAATTCCGCTTGCAGGCTCGTGATGGGCACGGTGAGGTCCATCGGACCGAAGAAGGCAATGACGCATCGCACCTCGGGCGTGCCGGGCTCTGGGTTCACCCCAAGGAGCGCCGCCAGTTGTGCTCCGGCGGAAAAACCGATCGCAGACACTGCTCCGGCGGCAATCCGGTAATGCGCCGCACGTCCGCGGACCCACGCCACCGCAGCGCGAACATCGTCCAATTGGGCGGGAAAAGTGTGGTCGGGGGCGAGGCGGTAGTCCATGGCCACCACGGCATACCCGCGCGCGGCCAGCAACATGCCGAGCGGTTTCATTTGTTCCCGGTCACCACCCAGCCAGGCACCACCGTGCACCGCCACCACCCAGGGGAGTGGCCCTCGCGCCATAAGGGGGCGGTAGAGGTCGAGGAGCAATGGCTGGGCATCCCGCGTGGCATACGTCAGGCCGTGCATGACCTCAACATCATAGCGTACAGGCGACTGTGCGAGCCCCTTGCCAGTCCACAGGAGCAGCAGTATGAGCATGCCCCAACACCGCATGGCATTTGCCTCCGATGATATGTCCCTGGCAGTGTACCACGTGCACTCGCTCGACGATGTCGTGCTCATCGCTGTTCCGGAAGGGGTGGGGGACATGCTGCGGCGTTGTGAGAGGAGGGGCACATTTTCCGCCGGACGTGCGGGTTGCCGCCCCTGTGGAAATAATTGTGAAAAAAATTTTCTACCCACTAGCGTAATCGACGCCTTTCCTGTATACTCTTTTCTTGTCGCGTGCCCGTTATGGGCTTCCATTGACAATCAGTGCCTGCTCTTGCTGTTTGGGGCAAGAGAGTCAAAAGCACCATATCTTGGGTTGGCTGGAACATTGCCAGCACTGGCCTGAAAGAAGGCTGGGGCCACCTCGGGGGTGGTGCTTTCGCGCGCTTACTGGGGGCTGCATGGTGTGGTGGAAGCCGGGGTCGCCTTGCCGATTCATCTGATGTCGGCAGTATTTTGCTGTAGCAGGAGTCACCGCCGTGCGTTGGACGACACCGGATTGCATTTGGCCGACCGCCGGTCACGCCGAGGGCGTGACCGAGTTGAACGCCTTCGATAACGCCTTGTTGGCTGCCGGCATCGGCAATCTGAACCTGATCAAACTGAGCAGCATCGTCCCGGCGAATGTGACCTTGCTGCAGGAGCGCCCCGCGATTGAGGCGGGCGCGCTGGTGCCCACGGTGTACACCGTGAAATACAGCGATACCCCGGGCGACGTGGTTGCCGCCGCGGTGGGCGTTGGCCTGCGCAAGGATGGGCACGGTATGATTTTTGAGAATACGGGAGGGTCCCGTGCTGCCGTGGAGGATACGGTCAGCCGCATGGTTCGCGAGGGCTTTGCCCAACGCGGGTTGGAGCTGGACGAACTCCTGGTCTTTTCGTCCGAGCACAAAGTCGAGCGCATCGGCTGCGCCATAGCTGCCGTTGTGCTGTGGTGGAGGTAGAGATTTGGAACGAGTTGGACGCCACCTGATTTTGGAGCTGTGGGGATGCAACGCTGAACACATCAACTCCATCCCGGTGATCGAACGTGCGATTACCGAGACCATCGCAGCTTGTGACGCTACATTGCTGGACCTTCGCGTGTATCCTTTTACGCCCATCGGAGTGACCGGAGTTGCCATCCTGGCAGAGTCGCACGTCATGATCCATACCTGGCCGGAACACGGCTATGCGGCGGTCGATGTGTTTACCTGCGGACAGCATACCGACCCGAGCAAGGCAGTGCCTGTACTGCGCAAGTATTTCCAGCCTGAGCGCGTGCAGGTGATGGAAATGAACCGGGGCATTATTATCGACGAAAAGGCGCGCGGCGACGTCGGAGGGGTCTATGCGGGAGTTTGCTGAACCCTTCCGCAGTGGGTGGCGCCAGGTGGCACAGGTCCGCGATGTGCTCTACGACGGGATATCCGCGTTTCAGCATCTGCAGGTCTTAGATACGGTGCCGTTCCGACGCATGCTCGTGCTCGATGACGCCACGCAAACCAGCGAGGCGGATGAATACATCTATCACGAGATGCTTGTCCACGTGCCGATGATGGCGCATCCCGATCCCAAGCGGGTGCTGGTGATCGGCGGGGGCGATGGCGGGGCGTTGCGTCGCGTGCTGGAGTACCCTGTGACCAAGGCGACCATGGTGGAGATCGACGGCGAGGTCGTGCGCGTGAGCCGCGACCTGCTGCCGGAGATCGCCGGCGATGCCTTTGAACGCCCGAATGCCGAATTGATCATCGGCGACGGGGTGAAGTACCTCCGCGAGACCGAGGAGCAGTTCGATGTCATCCTGGTCGACTCCACCGACCCCGTGGGGCCGGCGGTCGATCTTTTCGGCGAATCATTCTACCGCGATGCGCGCCGGGCGCTCGGCGATACCGGCATCATCGTCACCCAGAGCGGGTCGCCGCTGGTGATGCTCGATGAGCTGCAGGATGCGGTCGCGCTCATGCGCCGGGTCTTCCCGGTTGTGAAAACCTACCTCTGCAACATTCCACTATACCCCGGCGTGCTCTGGAGTTTCACCGCCGCGTCGATGACGCTCGATCCGTCGGCGGTGAATCCGGCGACGATTGCCGCCCGCCTGCAGGCCAACGGGTATCCTACCGGTTGGTATACGCCGGCGATCCACCAGGCAGCATTCGCTCTACCGAACTTCCTGGCTGCGGCCCTGGAGATGCAAGCCCCCGATGATCCACCCGCCCTTACCGTACCCCTTTCTGGCGAGTAAGCCCGGGGAGTCCGGCGACATTACCCTGCTTGGCGCGCCCCTCGACCGCACCGGGTCGTTTCGGTCCGGCTGTGCCGAGGGGCCGCAGGGCATCCGCTGGGCCTCGGAAAATCTCGAAACCTACAGCCCGCAACTCGACCGTGATCTCGAAGACCTGCGGGTGGGGGATTTCGGCGACCTCGATTTCACCGGCCTTTCCCAGGCTGACGCGCTCCAGTACCTGGAAGATGAGGCTGGTCGGTTGCTTGACGCCGGCACGTTGCCCTTCATTATTGGCGGCGAGCACAGTATCGCGACGGCCATCGCCCGCGCCGTGTGCCGCCGTTTTCCCGAAACGATGATCCTGCATTTCGATGCCCATGCCGACCTGCGCGACACGTATCTCGATGAGCCGTTATCCCATGCCACTTGGGCGTATCGCATTGGGGAGGAATTCGGCTTCAACCGTCTGGTGCAGTTGGGCATGCGCTCGGGCCTGCGTGAAGAATTTGCGCTGGGGCGGCAATGTTCGGCGCATTTCTCCATGGGGCTCGACATCCCTGACACCGTGCGCGAGGCGCTGGCCACGCGCCCGGTCTACATCACGCTTGACCTCGATGTGCTCGATCCCAGCATTGCGCCGGGCACCGGCACACCCGAGGCGGGCGGCGCCACGTACCGCGAACTGCTGGACTGCCTGATCGGCTTGCCGCCCATGCGCATTGTCGCCATGGACCTGAATGAGGTCGCCCCGCCGCTCGACCCTTCCGGCATGACCAGTGCCACTGCCGCCAAACTCGCCCGCGAAATGATGCTTCTGTTCTCTCCTGCCTGCTAGCGCATTCTCCTTGTCCGACCCCATCAGTCGCTCGGTATTGTTGTGCATTTCCTCGCCATTCTCACCAGCATGACGCACTTCATCACCTACTGGTATTCTCGGCTGGATTACACTGGTACTCGCATAGTCACATGAGAGGAGGCCAGGTATGGCAATGAACCTTCGCGACTATTTCCAGTTGCGCTGCTCCGAGATGCTCATCGCCGAACGGGATATTCTGAAAATGAATCAGCTGATGACACAGGAAGTGCAGCACTCCCGTTTGAAAGAGATGTTCCAGCGGCACGCTGATCCGACAAAACAGCAGATTGAGAACCTGGAGCGAGTTGTCGACCGACTCGGTGGCCCCATAGGTCCTTCAGAAAATCCGGTGACGCAGGGCATGATGCGTGCCCATCAAATGTTCATGGAGACCAACCCCCCGCAAAATCTCATCGACATTCACAATGCGCTGGAGGGCGATAAGGTAGAACACCTCGAATTAGTGAGCTACCAGGGGTTGATTGCCCTCGCGCAGCAACTTGGCGAGCAGGAGTTGGTACAACTGCTGCAGGAGAACCGGACCGGCGAGGATCAAATGCGTTCGCGCCTGGAGAGCGATCTGCCATCGCTTCTCTCCGAACTCGGCGGGCACGGCCGCATGGCGGCATGATGGGATATGGGGGGAGGCCCACCGTCTCCCCCCATATCCTATCGCTGAAGAGGGGAGCGTATGGCGCGAACGATTACCGCCGCCGTTGATACGGCGCGCACAGCTGAGTTAATCGCCCGGTTACGGCAGATGGATGATGTACTCTCGATTCAACTCCACCGCCAGGCATCAGTCAAGGATGTGGGCGATGTGCTGGTGGTGACGGTGACGAACCGTATGGTTCCCCGCGTGATGGACATTCTCGGCGAAGAGTATGCCCTTCGTCCAACCTCTCTTACGATCTCAGAACCTGATGCATTCTATAGCAAGTCGGCGCAGTCGCGCGTCATCTACGATGATATTGAAAGCCCCTGGGAAGAATCCCATGAATTCCTGCGGCGCACCAGTCAACTCAACTTGAACTTCCTGCTGCTGATGGTGCTCAGTGGCGGCCTGATTACCGCCGGTCTCTCGTTGGCCAACCTTCCGCTGATCATCGGCGCTCTGCTCATCGTGCCGGCGTTTGAACCGTTCATTTATGTGGGATGGGGGATCGCATTGCGCAACCGTCGGGTGTTGCGCGATGGCATCCGATCATTACTGATTGGTTATCTCGTCCTGGCGATTGCCGCAGCCTTGGCGTTTCTGCTCCTGCGTCAAAGCGCGCAGGCCAGTCTGGCTCGCATCCTCGCCTTTCCACTCACCAGTTACTGGATCAGTTTTGGATTGCCTACGGTGGTGGTGCCCGTGCTGGCTGCGGCCGCCGGAGCCATCGTGGTCGCCACGCATCGCTCGGTGCTGACCTCTGGGATCACCATCATCCTCGCGTTGGTACCGACAGCCGCTCTGATCGGTATTGGATTGCTCACTGCACAGTGGGAGTTAGCACTGCGTGCGTTGGCGAAGTGGGCGATCGAAGCCAGCATCACCGTCCTCGTCGGCGCCATGGTGTTTGCCCTGAAAAACCGGTTCTGGTTCCATCGTCGCATGTCATGGTTCTAAGACTCTGCCCTATCTCACTGACCCGCAGAGCCCTGGCGGCGGCGTCCCCTGACGCATGTCTGTGATCCTTGCTCGGCATGTAATACCAGTGTCACACAGTCACCAGTATTGCTGATAACTTACTTAGCTATCATTTGACAGGTAAGTGACAAACCAATACAATACGGCATACTTTGCGCACACATGCTTGGAATGCACCCGCACACCGAGTTCAGCAGCCTTTGATGTGCAAAGACACCTGTGACTTGAGGGGGTAATCATGGATCACGGCCCATCGACCCAATGGGGTGAAGATCTGGCATCCGGGTACAAAACGAAACTTGGGCTCTGGATGTTTCTTGTCTACGGCATCGTCTACGCCGGTTTTGTCGTCATTAACAGTGTGAGCCCGCAGCTCATGGCGATGCCGATCGGTCGGTTGAATCTGGCGATTGTGTATGGCTTCGGCCTGATCATCCTCGCCCTTGTGATGGCCTTGATCTACAACGCAATGGCCGGACGTGCGGAGACACAGTTTGCGTCTGTGTCCGAGCCTACGGTGCCTGAAACGGTGGAGGAGCGCTGATCATGCAATACGTCACTTCACCTATCGCCATCGCCATCTTCATGGCGTTTGTTGCCTTTGTGCTCTGGATTGCCTATTATTATGCCAAGCGCACGAAAACCGCCAAGGGCTATTACGCCGCGGGCGGCGACATCCATTGGGCGGTCAACGGCATTGCCTTCGCCGGCGACTATCTCTCCGCGGCGTCCTTCCTCGGCATCTGCGGCATGATTGCCGCTTTTGGGTATGATGGGTTCCTCTACTCCATCGGTTATCTGGCCGGGTGGATCGTCGCCCTCTTTGTGGTCGCCGAGCCGATGAAGCGGCTGGGGAAATATACCTTCACTGACGCGCTGGACTCGAAGTTCAACTCGAAAAGTATCCAGCTCACCGCGGCGATCAGTACGCTGGTCGTCTCCATCTTCTATTTGATTCCACAGATGGTCGGCGCCGGCGTGCTGGTCACCCCGTTGCTCGGGCTGTCGCACCAGTGGGGGGTCATCCTGGTAGGCACGATCGTCATCATCATCGTGGCCACCGCCGGCATGGCTTCCACCACGTATGTGCAGTTCCTCAAAGGGGGGTTGCTGATCGTCTTCTCCACGATCGTTGTGGTCGCCGTGCTCTCTCGGGGATTATCGACCACGCCGCAGCCAGTCGGGGGCAAGCAGTACCATCAGTTCGTGACCATCCCGTACACCATGGCGGGCGATACCTTGAGCCTGACGAATTCGGCCTATACGCCAGCGACGGACTGGCAGACATCGCCCTACTATGGCGGGGCTGATGCCAAGGCACGTTTTGTCGAACTCACGGACAGCACCGGAAATACCTCGGTCTGGTATCTCAACGAAAACAAGCAGATCCTGGAAGAAACGCTGACTGTGGCCGTCCAGCCGGATGGCGCCAAACTTTTCAACGGCGCTCCGCGTACGGAAGGCAAGTTCTTCTCGGTCGGGCATATGGATGAGATCGTGATCAACGGTCAGAAGGTGGAGAAGACCGGTTCGCTTAACGCGGTCGATTACCTTGCCGCCGTTCTGCACGGGAAAGTGGTCGTGTGGCCGACGGAAAAGCTCACCGTGGGCGAAACTAAGCTCACCGTGTACTATCCGAAGACCGTGTTGGGCAAAGACTTGCTGCGTCCCGGGACGAAGTTCAAGGTCGGCAAAACCCTCTGGGGTAACATCAACTTCATCTCGCTGATGCTGGCGCTCTTCTGCGGTACGGCAGCCCTGCCGCACATTCTCATCCGCTACTACACCGTGCCCACGCCATCCTGTGCGCGCAAGTCGACGATTATCGCCATTGCGAGCATCGGATTCTTCTACGTGCTCACGCTGTTCATGGGGCTCGGCGCGATGACAAACGGGGTGATGGACCTGACCGATTCCAACATGGCGGCGCCGCTATTGGCGAAGTCATTTGGCATCGTGCTCTTCGCAATCATCTCCGCCATCGCCTTTGCCACCGTACTGGGCACCGTCAGCGGCCTCATCGTTGCCGCCTCCGGTGCAGTGGCCCATGACTTAATCAACCGTTTCTTGGGCGTCAAGCTTACGGACCACGGCAAGGTGCTCGCCGGGAAGCTGGCTGCTGTCGGCGTCGGCATTCTCGCCATGATCCTCGGCATCAAGTACCAGGGCATGAACGTGTCGTACCTCGTGGGGTGGGCGTTCGCCGTGGCCGCATCGGCCAATCTGCCGGCGATCATCATGCTGCTCTTCTGGAAGAAGACCACCGCGCAGGGTATTGCCGCCGCGGTCATCGTGGGCATCGTGTCCTCCGTCGGGTTGATTCTGCTCTCTCCCGAGATGTACAAGGAACTGTACAACCTGAAGCCGGAATTGGCGCCATTGCCCATCGACAGTCCGGCCATTATCAGCGTCCCCTTGAGCTTCCTTACACTGGTCGTGGTCTCGCTGCTCACGCAGAAGAAGCCGGGCACAGGGACTCCGGAGGAGATCAAGGAGCCGGTGGCACAACCTGAGACGGTCTAATATCGATCAGTCGGGTTGCCGTTATACGGCAACAGGGGCGGCAGGGATTCCCTGCCGCCCCTGTTGTGTGTTGTTGGAGCTCTGTTAGAGGGTCGCTCCGGGTAGCAGCGGGTCCGGCTGCGCGCAGGTGCTTTCGAGCGTGATATGCGTGCCTTCCCTCGCGGCATCGTGGAAGGCATGCATGATGTCGAGTACATGGTAGGCCATTTCACCGCTGGCGCGGTGCGGCCGCCCCTCGCGTAGCGCACACGCCATGTCAGCCGCCCCCAGACTGCGCGTCTGCCCGGCATAGTGATGCGTGAGGGGCGCTTCGCGCCATTCTGTCTCTCCGGCCAGCCTGATCTGCACGGGTCCGGCCCCGCCATTGGGATCAGGCACGATCATTGTTCCGAGGGTGCCGTAAATTTCAATGTTGCGCCACTGGCTGGCCCACACATCAAAGCTGGTGATGATTGAGCCGATGGCTCCCGAGGCGAACTCCATCACGCCGACGACATGCGTGGGCACTTCCACCGGAATTATCTGCCCGCGCTTTTTCTCGCTGCCGATGGTGCGTTCGGAAAACGTGACGGCATTCGCTCCAGTCACGCGGCGAGTGGGACCCATCAGGAAGGTGAGTGCGGTGAGGTAGTACGGCCCCATGTCGAACATCGGGCCGCCGCCCTTCTGGTAGTAAAATTCGGGATCGGGATGCCAGCCCTCGTGGCCATGGCCGAGCATAAAGGCCGTGCAGCCGATGGGTTGGCCGATGACACCGTCATCGATCAGTGTACGACAGGTCTGCAGCCCCGCACCGAGGAAAGTATCAGGCGCAGATCCCACCAACACCCCGCGGGCCTGCGCGGCCTCCAGCACGCGCCGTCCCTCTTCGCGGGTGACGGTCAACGGCTTTTCGTTGTAGACATGCTTCCCCGCGGCGATGGCCGCCAGCGCCACGTCGGCGTGCGCCCTGGGGATGGTGAGGTTGAGCACAATTTCGATATCGGGGTTCGCGAGCAGTTCGTCAACGGTGCAGGCGATGGGCACGCTGAATTCCTCGGCCTTCGTGCATGCGCGTTCGGGCATGAGGTCGGCGCAGGCGACAATGTCAATCGCCTCCAGTGTGTTCGCCATACCGAGATACGCGCCGCTGATCGCGCCGCAACCGATGATGCCAACCTGTACAGGTGTCCCGGCCATATTTCCCCCTATTTCGATGCCCACAGCATGCCGCGCAGCACGATCTCGCGCGCTTCCGTTACATCAAAGTCGGCGGCCACATGGCCCAGCGAGGTGTAGAATACCCGCCCCTGGCCCCAGCGCCGCTTCCACACCACGGGCATCACCGTGCCGGCGATCCACGGGCAGTGTTCGCCGCTGAAGGTGGTGGTGGCCAGCACATCGTTCGCGGGATCGACATGCATGTAATACTGTTCGGAATGCATGCGAAAGTCGGCAAGCCCGGCGGTGATGGGATCATCGTGATTGGTGATGTTGACCGTGTAGTCGATGATGTTGCCCGGATGTGCGACCCACTGACCGCCAACCATGAATTGGTATTCGGTGTTGTTGCGGAAGGCATCGCCCATGCCGCCATGCCAGCCGGCCAGCCCCACGCCGCCCTCGATGGCGGTGAGCAACCCCTTCTCCTGCTCGGGGGTGATAGCACCCATGGTCCATACCGGGGTAATCAGGTCGAGGGCGCGAAGACTATCGGCTTCGAGCAAGACATCCAGTGTGTCAGCGATACGCACATGGTATCCCTTCGCTTCCAGGAGCGGGGCGAAGATTTCAACACATTGCTTGGGTTCGTGGCCATCCCAGCCCCCCCAGATCATCAAGGCGGATTTCATAGTAGTATGCAGTCCTCCGGCGAGCGTTCGCGCGCAGTATAACAAAAGCATGACAGGTGGGCAATGTGAAAATTATCATGCCGCACACCGGCGAGGTTGCATCGCCGGGCGGAATTCGGTACAATCGGCAGGTTTTGGCTATGCATGCCCGGCAACACGCACAACTCGACTGCGCCCCGGTACTGGTGACGGATTTCGACGGCACCGTCGCGCAACATGATTTCTATCAGTTGGCGCGAGCGCAACTGGTTGCTCCCGACACCCCGGACTACTGGGAGATGTTTCTGCGCGGAGAATTGGCGCACTTCGAAGCGCTTCGCCGGTTGTTCACCCACATTCGCGGCGATGAAGCGCGGGTGATGGCGGTGGCCCAGCAAATGGGCGTGGACCCGCAACTCGGGCAGGCGATGCGCCGATTGCAGGCGGCAGGGTGGGAGATTGTCATTGCCTCGGCCGGGTGTGCGTGGTATATCCGCCGTTTGCTCGCTGAGCAGGGTGTCGATGTCGCGCTGCATGCCAACCCGGGCACGCTGGATCCGGAACGCGGACTGCTGATGTCGCTGCCGCATGATTCACCGTATTACGCTCCCACGACGGGCATCGACAAGGTGGCGGTGGTGCGTGACGCGCTGGCGCGGTGCCGTCGTGTGGCGTTTGCCGGCGATGGCCCGCCCGATCTGCCG
>JAGUZN010000103.1 GCA_020060775.1 Armatimonadota bacterium | reverse complement strand
GTGCTGGCCGTCCATGGTGAGCAACTGGGATTCCGGATTGGCGAACTCGCCCAGTGCCTTGCTGGAGAGCCCGGCATTGTACACGTAGGCGTTGGCGACTTTCTTGCCCTTGGTGGGGCACATGAGAATGTTGCGGTCCACATTGATCTCCGGCCACACGCTGGAGTGGTCGGGCAGCATCTCGTCGTGGTCCTGCGCCCACATGAGAATCGCCACGGCGATCTGCCGCTGGTTGTTGAGGCAGCTCGATTGGCGGGCTTTCTCGCGGGCTTTGGCGAACACGGGGAAGAGAATCGCAGCCAGGATAGCGATAATCGCGATGACGACCAGCAACTCGATGAGGGTAAAACCTCGGCGGGTGTGAAGCATATGCACCTCCTTCGTTGGTGTTGGCCCGGCATATCCGGGTTAGTATACCGATAAAATACTATCCTACTATACAGGTGCGTTTGTCAAGAGCCTGAGTGAAAAACGTTCCATTTGCTGTCGACCTCTGCAATCGGAGTCAGCTTCAACCCCGTGCGATACTTGCAGGCTGGGCAAGGGTCGGCGCGGTACGGCGACCGCGTCCTACGGTGCTGTGCTTCCACCCACCCTCTGCAACCTTGAATCTGTAATCTGCACTCTGGTATCTGCAACCAAAAAAGGGGCCGCTGGCGCGGCCCCCTGCGATCGGTGATATTCTCGCTGTTGTCTGCTCCCCTAGAGCTGGTATTTGGCGCGCAGATAGCGCTCGACCATGGAGGATTCCAGTTGCGGCAGGCTCGGGGCGAAGAGCAGATACTCGGCCACGTTCATGGCGCCGGTGTAGCTCAACGGCAGCGGGTTGGTGACCGGATCGTAGCAGCACTCGCGGAAGCCCATGCGGAAGCGCTCCAGCGAGATGCCTTCCTTAAACGGCATGGCGCGGGCATCGGTGCGCGGGGTGATGACGCCGTTGGTGATTTTCTTCTGGCCATCGACGAAAGCCGTGGTATAGACGGGATATTCCAGCGACAGGTTGTAAGTCTGGTATCCGGCGGTGCGCACATTCCACAGGTAGCCGTTACCGGCGAACTGACCATAGGCACTGGCCATATACAGGTGGGCGGAGTCGGCATACCAGTTGACGCTGGAGATGTAGTCGGTCTCATCGTGATTGGGATTGAGCGGGTTCGGCGCGCAGGTATGCGGCACTTGGAAGCCGGCGGATTTCACCGCCATCACCACGGTGAGGCCGGTGGTGCGCTTGGGGCCTTTCATGGCATTGTTGTTTAGCGTAGCTGAATTGAAGACCACGGCGGGTTTGCCATTGGCATCATCCACATCCAGGACCGGCGCATTGTAGGTGGTGCCGTTCCAGACGTTGGTGACGTGGTTGTCCTTGCCGCTCTTGTCTTCCCAGTTCGTCACGCTGCCGCCGTCGCTGACGCCCTGGATGGTATCGGCGGCGAGCCAGATGGTGAGGCCGGCCTTCACCGGCAGATCCCAACTGGTGGGCTCGTCGGCACTGGGCAGGCGCAGGGTGGAGACATGGCCGTCGACGTAGGTGCACACCATGCGGTCGCTGTGGCGCTCATCGAGGTCATCCACCGTGTAGGCGCAGTTGTCGTAGGTGGCTTCCCAGTAGCCGCCGGCATTGGTGGGCGTGCCATTCTCGGCGGTGGCGGCATGCTGGCCGTCGGCGGTGAGCAGTTGCGAGTCCGGGTTGGGGATCTCGCCCAGCGACTTGTTGGAGAGGCCGGCGTTGTACACGTAGGCGTTGGCGACTTTCTTGCCCTTGGTGGGGCACATGAGGATGTTGCGGTCGATGTTCAACTCCGGCCACACGTTGCTTTGATCGGGCAACAGCTCATCGTGGTCCTGCGCCCACATGAGAATCGCCACGGCGATCTGCCGCTGATTGTTCAGGCAGCTCGATTGCCGGGCCTTCTCACGCGCTTTGGCAAAGACGGGGAAGAGGATCGCGGCCAGGATGGCGATAATAGCGATCACGACGAGGAGCTCAATCAACGTGAAGCCTTTTCGAGTGTATCCCATTGGGGCCTCCTTTCGTATACCGACCTTTCCCGACCTAACGAGAGAAGGGTATCGGTAAACTACAATAAGATACCGTTTCAGGGGTTGTCAATAGAATTTTCAGGGGCCACAGCGTATGGAACGCGTTTCATGGCGGGGGAGGAGGGGTTGTAAAGGGGTTAGGGGCATCCCTGAGGGATGCATGACAATGGAAGACCCCTTCCCTCCACCCGCTGCCGCGCACCGGGAGAGGGAAGGGGCGTGGATGCAAGATCATCACCCCTGCTGGTGGTGTCGAACACGCATGCCAGCGCGGGAGTCCCGGCGCGGTACGGCCATTCGACTGTGCTCATGACAGGCGACCGCACCCTCCCGTGCGATCCCTCCCCCCAGCTGCCATCGTGAATCTGTAATCTGTAATCGACTCACTCCACCTTGTATTCGCCGCCGGAGACGGCGAGGGTGGCGTTGCGCCCCGCTTTGGTGAGCAGGCGGGCCAGCACCTGGCTGGCGTCGCGCTCGCCGTGGTTGAGCAGTACGCGGCCGGGGTGGGTGGTCTGCAACCAGGCGACGAGATCCTGCTGGTCGGCGTGGG
>JAGUZN010000242.1 GCA_020060775.1 Armatimonadota bacterium | reverse complement strand
CGCGCACCCTGCTCGCCGCTGAAGTAGGTGAGGGTGCTGCCTTTGCCGGCAAAGGCATACCCCTGGCCGATGATGCCCTCCACCAGGCGCTCGGCCAGGTGGTCAGGCTGCGCGGACAGCTCTGCCGATCCGCGGGCGAACTCCGGCCGCACCTGGCCTTCAAATGCGAGATGAAACAGCAACTCGGAGGAATCGAGCGCCCACGCCGGGCGCAACGCGCCCAGGGCCATGCTCAGGCACAGCGCTGCAAAGGCAAACACCTGCAACCACGAGCGCAGTATACTCGTGCGCTGCACCCGAATGTGACTGGCAGGAAAGCGCTTCACACCAGTAGGCATGTCATCTCTCATCAGCATCCCTTTCGTCTATCGATTAGACTCTTCCGGTCGGTGGCGAGGCGCACACACACGCCTCCGATCACTCGCGTTCCGCGCGGATAAAATCGAGGATCTGGTACTCGCCAGGCACGGCGAAGCCGGAGCCGGGCATGCCGGTGATGTAGACACCGAGCGGATAGAATTTAATGGTGAAAGTGCGCTTGCCGCCCTGTACCTCGAAGAGTTTCCGTAAATCCTTCGCGTTGTAGTCGGTCCATGGCGGGGTGTGCATTTCCTTCAGCAACACCATGCGCTGTGTTTCCTCGTCGCGGATGCGCAGTGCGTAGCCCAGCGGCATGGCAATGCCGTCATCAAGCTTGTGGAACCGCTGCTGTTCGTCGCGCATGACCACGCCGTCGGGGAGCGGATTGGGTCCGGGATCTTTTTGCTTCCATGAGATGATCGGCGTCTGGTCGAGATCGATGATAACGTTGTGCAACTCGGCGTGCGGCCAGGTGCCGCCATCCTGAGGGCCGTAACGACGCATGAACACGCTGTCATCCCCCACTTGTATGGCTGCAATAACCTCGCTGTTTTTAATGGCGGTGGCATCCATATTGGCATCAAGGCGCCACTGGGCGTTCTGGGTCAGCTCCACGTAGTCCTTGGGGTCGGTCTTCTGCCGATGGCCATTCGATTCCGCCGGGGCTGCCTCCTCCGGCGGCAGGGCGCGCACCTTCTCCGCCACGTGATTCAGCGCACGCGCGGTGGCCTCCGGTGAAAGTTGTCCCTTGAGCAGCGGGCTGGTGTCGCGCTGGGCGGCGGCCTGCACTAATTGCCGAATCGGCTCGCGGCTGTAGGTGCCCGTGTTGCGTTCCAGATCAAACTGGATTTCCCCGTCCGGAATGTGGTTGAAGTACGTCTTTAAATCAATTTTGGGCGACAGCATCAGCGGTGGGACGGTCAGGGTGCAATCGCGAATGGCGAAGTGGCCGGGAATCTCCTCGCACCAAACCGCCGCCATTTTCCCGCTGCCCTGCGCCCCGATATAGCAGTCTTCCATCAGCACCAATGCACGGCTGTAATTCCACACCGGCGTCATGCCGCCGAATTCACCGCCGAAACGCACGTTGCGGCAGGTGAGGCTGCCGTAATTGTCGATCCAGCGGTCGTCCCGACCCGTGACCAGCGGCACGCCGACCACGTTTTCCAGCAACAACTTCGCACCGCGATGCTCAATTGCCGCTCTGTTCTCCATCCACGCCGTGGTGATCCACCCGCCGGTAAACGTGGTCCAGTCGCACACCGTGTGCAACACCTGAGCGCACTGATTGAAATGACAGTCCTGAACCATCAGGTGCATGGGATTGCTACGTTCCTCCATGTAGATGGCGAAGTCCGTAGATTTGTTGAAGCTGCAGTGGTCCACAAACAGCAAGCCCTGGTCCACGCGAATATTGCGCATGTTGAGTTGCTTCTTGCCACCGTTAAAGGTGAAATTGGCTACGCGCCCGCGCCAGGCATGCTCGATGTAGAAGATGTCCTTAGTTGGATCCGTTTGCGTGATGGTCGCCCCCTCGGTATACAGATTCGGCGAATACATGCGCACAGTATCGCTGATCTTGTAATGGCCCTGGGGAAAGTACACTTTGTGGTACGGGGGTTGGCGCTGGGCGTCAAAGGCCGCCTGCAGCGCTTGGGTATCGTCGGCTCCGCCGTTGCCAATGGCGCCGAAGTCCTTCACGTTCAGCATCTCTCGCTGTCCCTGCGCCCCGGCGGGGGATGCGCCCAGGACGGTGCAGGCGACGAACAGCGCGGTGAGTAAGAATCGAACACGGTGTCGAATCATGGACATGCTCTCCTTCTCGTGACATCGCGGGGCATTGCGCCAGCGGCTGGCGCAGGAAATGATTGGTGGCCTCATCGGCCTCGGACGCTGCCGGCAACACCAGCGCTCCCTCCGGCAGGACGGAGACGGCCCATGTTTGCCGTGAAGGTGTTGACGCCTTCGCCCGCACTCTCGGGCGATTGTGTGACCAGCAGGCCATCGGAGAAGACGGTGTTGGCCGAGACCACACAGCCGCGCGTCGCCCCGACCACATCGATTGCCGCGCCGTGTTGAGCGCGGAAATTGATGCGGTTGCCGGTCACGGTCGTCGCTGAGCAGTTGTCCAGGCGAAGCGCATACTCCGTGGCGCCCTCAAGAGCATTGCCGGAGATGACGCCGCTGGAGCGTTGCACCAGCAGGCCGCGCCCCTGGTTGCCGTCGCCCAGGCTGTTGCCGGTGAAGGTGAAGCCGTCACACTCGCTGATCACGATGCCGCCCGCATGCGGCCAGTCAGCGGCACGGCCGCCGCGCACCATATTGCCGGTGATGGCGATGCCCGGCGCATTGGCGACGATGATGGCGCGGTGGGCGTCATGGAACAGCCCGTCCACCGGCGGCTGCGTCGCGTCAAAGGGATCCCATTTCTCCGCGGGCGTCGGGGTCGGGTCCATCACCACCGAATTTTTCACCGCATCGTTGCTGAACTCCTCACTACGGCGCACGATCACATTGTTCGCAATGGACACGCCCCGTCCCGAGAGCGGCCAGATGCTGTGGTGTCCGTCCACCGCCTGTCGGAAGTGCGTGCGCAGATCCACGCAGATGGCATCGCCATCCACACGGTTGAGCATATTGCCCTCAATAACGGCAAAGGCGCCGGCAGTGACCTGGATGCCGATCGCGCCCGAGGGAGATGTGAGGTCGTCAATGTGATTATTCGCGATGATTGAACGCCAGGAATAGCCGGCGGCGGCCGGATGATCGCCCGGGCGCACGCAGATGCCCCAGGAACCCTTGCACACGGTGTTGCCCATCACGATGGTGTCGCGTGTGCGCTTCAGATCGATGGCTGGAGTACCGCCTTCGCAGTGGTTGCCGATGACCTTCACGAAGCGGGAGGCCTCCACCGTGATGAGTTGCGTCTGCGAGTCGCCGCGCTGGTTGTCCGGCGTACAGGCCACACGGTTGTTCAGGAATTCCACCTCGCCGGCATTGGCATAGCTGGAGAGCATGCCGTCGCTGCAATCGGTGATTAAGGAATTGCTGACCACCGTGCGGCTGGCGCCGGCGTAGATGCCGATGCCGCAGCCGTAGCAGTTGTGCATGCGCACGCTGTCGATGAGAATATCGCCGTTGCCGAAAAAGCAGGAGATGCCCTGGCCGGCATGTTGGACGGCGATGTCGCGGATGGTGACTTTCTGGGAATAGCGGATGTCAACGCCGCATTGCAGGCGCTGGCCGGTGTACCCCTCCTCCACCGCATATTCATTGGTGAAGCGCTGCTGCTGTGGGTCGATGGGGAGCGGGTCAAACCGAATGCCGACCTTCTCGATGATCACATTGGCCACATCCTTGACGACCAGCACGCTGTACTGCTCCGCCTCCGTTTTCCTGTGCCGTGCATGGAAAATGGTCGCACCGGGGCCATCGCCGGTGAGCGTCACATTGGAGCGCAGTTGCACGCCGTAGCCGACGAAGTTCTGCGGGGGGGGGCCTTGCACCGGGTGCTCGCCGAGCATGCCGATGAAATACGCGCCGCGCGGCACATAGACGGCGCCGCCCTCTGCACCGAGCGCATCGATGGCGCGCTGGATGGCGGCCGCGTCGTTGGTCACTCCATCGCCCTTCGCGCCGAAGTCGCGCACATTCACCATGCCCGGTTTCCCCTGCGCCCAGGCCGCGGTTGCAGCAATAAGTACCAGGACCGGCAACAGCCAGCGTAACATATATAGCACTATCGATATCCCCCTTACGATATTATACCGGATAGTTACCGGTAGCGACATACCATGCCCCGCAGCGCCTCATCGATTGGACATGCGGAAGCTGCCATCGTTGCGCCTGCCCCAGGACCAAACAGCCCCCCGCGTCAGCGGCAGGGGGCTGTGGTCTGGCATGTTGCGGGTACAAGCCAGTCCTGGGCATGCACCATGCAACAACTATCCGGTTACTCGATGGCGTATTTCTGTGTCAGATAATTCTCGACGAGCGCGCGTTCCAGGTCGGAGAGCGCTGGCGAATAGGCCAGGGTTTCAGCGATGTCAATACTGGTCGTGTTGGTGCCGTCATATGCTCCCCCCACGCCCACGCTGGTCAGCGATACTGCCGCGGTCGGAGACACCGTAAACGCCGCGCCGGCATTCACGCCATTCGCAAAAATGCGCGCCGTGGATTTGTTCGCATTCAGATCGACGGCGAGCATATTGAATCCCACATACCCCGTGCTCCAGAAGTGTGTGGAAAACCAGGCCAGGTTGGCCCAGGACGAGGACACATAGCAGTACCGGAAGCTGTTCTGGGCACTGGCATCGTCGAGTGCAGCTAATACACGCAGACCCGGCGCATCGAAGACATATGCCACCCCGGCCCACGCTGTCCGGTTGTTCAGCACGCTGATCACGGTGATGCTGTCGCTCGCGGCACTCTTTGGTTGAAATCCGGCATTGGTCAGGTGCGCTCCACCACTCGTAAAGCGGATGGCCGGCAGGTTGTTTTTCGCATTGGCCACGTACGTGGGCTGGCCGGTGGTCGCGGCGGTGGCCATGGTGTTACCCTTGCTGCTCATGTCTTGCCAACTGCTGATCGGGTCGGTGTCGCTGACATTGGT
This sequence comes from Armatimonadota bacterium, assembly GCA_020060775.1. Lineage (GTDB taxonomy): Bacteria > Armatimonadota > Hebobacteria > CAIYQO01 > CAIYQO01 > JAGUZN01. The sequence continues at coordinate 5,407 of JAGUZN010000242.1, read as the reverse complement.
CAGACTGTCCGCTCGGAGCCAGAGCACCAGCCCGCTGCGCACCAGCAGCGTATCCGGGGTGGTGGAGAGTACGTCCACATGCCCATCGGCAAAGGTGGCTACGAACTTGTTGCTATGTCGGGCATCGACATCGTCGATGGTGTAGGCCACATTGTCGTAGGTGACCGGGCTGGTGGTGGCGGCGTGCTGACCGTCCATCGTCAACAAACAGCCGGAGGGGTCGGCAATCTCGCCCAGCGCGAGACTGGACACGCCATCGTGATACACGTAGGCGTTGGCGACTTTCTTGCCCTTGGTGGGGCACATGAGGATGTTGCGGTCGATGTTCAACTCAGGCCAAACATTCGAGGAGTCGGGCAGCTCTTCATCATGGTCCTGGGCATACATGAGAATCGCCACGGCGATCTGCCGCTGGTTGTTCAAGCAGCTCGACTGACGCGCTTTCTCACGGGCTTTGGCAAAGACGGGGAAGAGAATGGCGGCCAGGATAGCGATGATCGCGATGACGACCAGCAACTCGATGAGGGTGAACCCTCGGGAACAGGTTTTCATAGGCGTACTCCTTATTAGGGATGATCGAGGCATTCGGCCTCTCATGTCAAAGTATCCCTGAGGAGGGATTGGCAGTCAACATGTGTAAGGTGTAATATTGCGTCACATGTGCCGCACCGTCCGATGCACATCGTTTCATGGAGGAGTGCATACCGTGATCTCCTTGCGACAACTGGCGAAAATCGCGAATGTCAGTCCATCAACCATCGTGCGCGCGCTCCACAATCGCGGCCGCATCGCTCCTGCGACGCGGGAACGCATTATGCAACTGGCGGCTGAACACGGCTATACTTCGCCCGCATACGCGACGGCACCGCCGTGTCATGCACGGCCGGTCATCGGTTGCCTGGTGCCGCGTATCGTGGGTCTCGGCGATGCGACACTCGTTGAAATGGTGGGGGAGGCCTGCGCACAGCACCAGTACGACTGGCTGCTGCGCGAGAGCTTCTCGCGTCCCGTGCGGACGCAGGAAGCGTTGGAATACTTCCTGGGGTATCCGGTGGACGGCATTCTCCTCCATTCCGGCCATGCGCTCCCCCTCCCTGTTGAGGCACTGGCGCTGGTGTGCGCCCGCCAGATCCCGCTGGTGTTGGTGGATATGACGCCGAGCCCTGTCCCCTTGGACTGGGTGGGGCTGGATGAGGAGGCGGTGGGGGAGACTGCGGTGAGGTATCTGCATGAACTCGGCCACCGGCGCATCGCCTTCTTGGGGCAATCCAGCATGTTCGCCTGTGAGATGGGTCGACCGGCAGGTGTGCGTCACGCGCTTGCGCGTCTCGGCCTGCCGACCGACCTGTTCGTGGATACCCAGTATGCCAACTACCTTGAGACGCTGACAGGGCTACTCCGTGGACCTGATCGTCCGACCGCCGTTATCGGTGAATCCGATTTGTGGGCGCAGCATGCCATCGCCGCCGCCCATCAATTGGGCATCAATGTCCCGCGCCAGCTCAGTGTCATCAGCGTGGGCGATTATCCTTACGCTGCGGTGACCCAGCCCCCGCTCACCAGTATCACCATCAGATCGCTGGAAGTTGCCCAGCATGCGGTCGACCTCCTCTTTGAGCGCATCGTGCACCCCAACATCCCTACCGCCGACACGGTGAAGCGCATCGCCATCAAGCCGCACCTGGTCGAACGCGCCTCCTGCGCCCCGCCACCGCATGGGTGAGGGGTGAGGCATCAGCCGGTGAAGCATGTTCAGCACGATGTGTACCCCCTGATGGCATTAGAACGCATGGTTACCGGCAGCTGAACCATTCAATCATCCACCGCGGCCTGTCACGGTTGGCCTTGTGAGGAATGTCCGCTCAGCATGCCACAGCCCCCCGCGTCACTGGCAGGGGGCTGTGGTCTGGCCTATTGCGTATGCGGGCACATCCTGTGCGCACGCAAGGGGCAGCGAATATTCGCTAAATGCCGTACTTGGTGCTCAGGTACTGGTAGGCTTTGGCGCGAGCATCTTCCGAAAGGGCCGGGGTGAAGACCAGCAGTTCGGCGATATCGGCATTCGCGGGCTCAATTACATTGGTATAGTTGCCGCCATCGATGCGGGCGCCGACGGCCACTGCTACCATGTTCACCGTCGCGGCCGTGCCGGCCGCTTTGGTTCCCATAACCTCGTCACAGAAGGTGCGCACCCCCGCGCCGCCCGGGGCACTGGGATTCACATCGACCCCGACGATATGGAAGTACCCGGGGCCGTGGTTGCCCACCGCATTCGTGACGTTCGGCCAGACACTCCAGGAGTTCAAGCAGTTGACGTACGTATGGGCGGTCACAGGTGTCGATGTGTCAACACAGAACTGGATGCCGCTGTTCCAGACCCCGGTCGCGCTGGTCATGCCCAGTATCGTTTGGCGCGAGCCGGCGGGTGTGGCGCTGTTCGGCGCATACACCGCCAGCACGGTGACACCGGCAGCAGAATCGGATGCCGGTGCGAAGGCATTCGCCGGACGGAGATAACCCAAATTCGTCGCGGTGCTGCGGAAGCACACGGCCGGTAAACCATTGCGCGTGGCGCTGGCGATGAACTGCGGGGCGGCGCCGGTGCCGTTGACTGCCGCACAGGTCATGTGATTGGCCTTCGGGCTGAGATCGTCCCAATTGAGCACGTCCGCCTTGTTGGTGACCCCCAGCAGGTCCGCGGCCAGCCAGAGCACCAGGCCACTGCTCGAAGGCAGGAAGGGCTGGCGGAAGAGGCCCACATGGCCGTCCATGAACGTGGCGACGGCGGATTCGCTGTGCCGGAAGTCCGCATCTTCACTGTAGTAGGCCACATTGTCATAGGTGACGGTCGGGGTGGTGGTGGCAGCATGCTGGCCATCCGCCGTGAGGAACACCGTCGTGGGGGAGGCAAACTCGCCCAGCGCCCGACTGCTGACCTGGTTGTTGTAGACGTAGGCGTTGGCGATTTTCTTGCCCTTGGTGGGGCACATCAGGATGTTGCGGTCCACATTGATTTCCGGCCAGACATTGGAGGAGTCGGGCAGCTCTTCATCGTGGTCCTGCGCCCACATGAGGATAGCCACGGCAATCTGCCGCTGGTTGTTCAAGCAGCTCGACTGCCGGGCCTTCTCCCGGGCTTTGGCAAAGACGGGGAAGAGAATTGCCGCCAGGATAGCGATGATCGCGATGACGACGAGCAATTCGATGAGGGTAAACCCTCGACGGAACGATGAAATACGCATAGTGTTCTCCTTGCCTATAAGATAGAAAGTTATCCACCGGATGTAATACCGATATTCTTGTATTTTACGTGTATATACCTGGACGTCAACCAAGGAAAGTCATAAAATAATGTGACAGTCACAACAGGAGGAATGATGGCCTCGCTTCGCCAACTTGCCAAGCTGGCCGGGGTGTCCCGCACTACCGTTATGCGCGCCCTGCGCCCGGATGGCCCGGTGGCCGAGGAGACGCGCCGGCGCATCCTCGCCCTGGCGGATGAACACGGTTATTCTCCGCCCGGGTACGCGACGGCGTTGCCGCGCCAGACCCGGCCGGTGGTCGGCTGCCTGGTGCCTCGCATCGTGGGATTCGGCGACGCCATCCTCGTCGAAACAGTATGGGAGGCCTGCATACAGCACCAGTATGACTGGCTACTGCGCGAGAGTATCTCTCGTCCCGTGCGGACGCAAGAAGCGCTGAATTGTTTTCTGGAGTACCCGGTGGATGGCATTATCCTCCATTCCGGCCATGCGTTCCCGCTGCCTAATGAAGTCTTGGCGCTGTTGCGCGCCCGTCAGATCCCGCTGGTGCTGGTGGATGTGACGCCGAGCCCTGTCCCGTTGGATTGGGTAGGGCTGGATGAGAATGCGGTGGGGGAGATGGCGGTGAGTTATCTCGCTGGACTCGGCCACCGGCGCATCGCCTTCCTGGGGCAATCAAGCTTGTATGCCTGTGAGGTGAGTCGACCGGCAGGTGTGCGCCGCGCGTTGGCGCGTCACGGCCTGCCGGCTGACCTGTTCATTGATACACAGTACGCCAATTACCGGGAGACGCTGACAGGGCTGCTCCGCAGACCTGATCGTCCCACCGCCATTATCGGCGAATCCGACCTGGTCGCACTGCATGCCATCGCCACCGCCCATCAACTGGGCATCACGGTCCCGCGCCAGCTCAGCGTCCTCGGCGTGGGCGATTACCCCTATGCAGAGGCTACCCTGCCTCCACTCACCAGTATCACCCTCAGATCGCTGGAAGTTGCCCAACGCGCCATCGATCTCCTCTTCGAACGTATGGCGCATCTCATCACACCTACCATCGACACGGTGAAGCGCATCGCATTAAAGCCGCACCTGGTCGAACGCGCCTCCTGCGCCCCGCCGCCACCACACGGGTGAGGGTTGAGGGATCAGCCGGCGACGGTCACCCCTTTGCCGCGCAAGTACGCCTTCAGCTCGGGAATGCCGATCAGCCCGAAGTGGAACACTGAAGCTGCTAGTAGTATAGCAGCCCCCGCCTCAACCGCCTCGTGAAAATGCTCGAGCGTCCCTGCCCCACCAGAGGCGACCACCGGCACGTCCACCGCTTTCACGATGTGGCGAATGATGGGCAAGTCATATCCCGTGCGCGCTCCATCGCCCGCCTTGCTGGTGGGCAGGATGCAGCCTACGCCATAATCGGCTACCTGTCTGGCCCAGGCCACGGCATCGGCTCCCGTCGCGGTGCGGCCGCCGTCGATGTACACCTCGTACCCCGACGGCAGCGCCGGGTTGACATCGACATCGATAGCCACCGTCACGTGCGATGCGCCGAATTCGCGCACCATGTCGGCAATCACCTGCGGCTGGCGAAATGCGCCACTGCTGGTGGAGATTTTCGTCGCGCCTGCCGCCAGCACTTTCTCCGCGATCGCCACTGTGCTAATGCCGCCGCCCACGGTAAACGGCACGGTCACCACCTCCGCCACGCGCTTCACAACCTCAAGCAGCGTTTCGCGGCCCTCCACCGTCGCGGTGATGTCCAGCATCGCCAATTCATCAGCCCCGGCCGCGCAATACGCGCGTGCGCACTCTACCGGATCGCCGGCATCGCGGATATCCACGAAATGCACGCCTTTCACCACGCGGCCCTGCTGCATATCCAGACACGGCATAATGCGAATCGGAGTCGACATCGGTCAGTTCATCCTTCTCAAGAAGATGCCCCATGATGTGCGAGACACCGCCAGCTTGTCAAGGTAAGACCTTTACGGTGCCTCATTACCGCCAGGTGATCCGCAGTTCATCAACCGTGTCGAGGTTCAACTCGCAGGCGTAGCTCGCGCCTTCGCGGTCGAGGTCGAGCGGCTGGCGCACGAGCGAGACGGCGGCGCCGTCGGCAGTGACGACCGGCGTGCCCGGGTAGTCGG
>JAGUZN010000421.1 GCA_020060775.1 Armatimonadota bacterium | reverse complement strand
GTGCAGCACCAGGCTGCCCGCGGCGGGGGCATGCAGGTTGCGGGCGTTGCGCTCGGTCAGTGTGGCGAATACGGCCGCCGCCTCCGCATCGGGCGCCTGCTGCCAGCCCACGGTGAACAACCGCACGGGTGGCGTGTAGCGCAGCGCGTGGTGCATCTCGCCCTGGTACCATTGAAAGAGCGGGGAGATGACGGGAATGATGCGGTCCACCGCTTGCTTCAAGCGGCCGGCGTACCCGCCAAAACTCACCGGCGACAGGAAGCACAACACGTCGCAATTGGCTATCGCCCGCACGACCTCGCCCCCGTCATCCGCGATCGCACATTCACCCGGGGTCTTCAGCCAGCAGTTGAAGCACCCCGTACAGGGCCGGATACGCATCGCCGCCACCCGCTTTGCGTCCACCTCCCAGCCCTGCCCGAGGAAGGTTTCGCTGACCATCCGGAGGATCGTTTCGCCAGCCTGGTCATCGTCGGCGCCGCCATAGAGAATTACCGCTCGCATACTGCCTCCTCCCGTTGCCGGGGCGCCTCTCCGCGCTCGATGCGCGCAATGACATCCTCCAGCCAGGCCAGGAATGCTTCGGTGGAGCGGATGCCGCACTCGAGGGTGAGGTACCAGCACCATTCCTCCCGGGGATCATCGATGCCCCAGGTTACCTGCTCCGCCCGCTCCGGCACCTGTCGCAACTGCTCGAGCCCGGCGCGCACTTCGTCGGCCCTCCGGCGAAACATCGCCAGCAGTTCCTCATCGCTGAGCTGGCCGGCGAAAAAGACCTGCACCAGCGGCGCACTGCGCCCGCCTTTCATCGCCAGCGGCCGCGTCAGCCAGCGCCGCAGTTCCTCGCTGCCCGCTTCGGTGATATGGTAGACCTTGCGGTCGGGCCGATCCTCCTGCTCGCAATGCTCCACCCACGCCAGCTTGTCCTTCGCCAGCTTTGCCAGCGTGCGGTATATCTGGCTTTGATCGGCCGGCCAGAAATGCTGCACCGACAGATCAAACCGCGCCTTCAAGTCATACCCTGACGACGGCCCGTACTGCAAGAATCCCAGGATCGCATGCTCCAGCGACATCCCCCAACTCCGATCAGTCCTATATAGGACAAGTCACATATCAGACAACTCTAATATACTGCCAGCACGAATCCCTGTCAAGAGGGAGCAGGAATAATTTTCTCCGGTGAGCAACGCCCCCGGCATCCTTGATTGAGGGCCGACTGCGGGAACTCGCGGCCGGCTGAAGCTTCCGTCTACGAGGGGTGATATGGTGTGGGCCTCTGGCGCCACCGCGCGGATATGGCATCCCGCATCTGTGTCTTACGCAGGATGCGGAGATTCCGCAAGGGGGAGGATGTTAGCAAACTAATATTGGTATAGTGTCCCCGAAATCCCCATTAAATCGATTGATTTATTGCCGAGTTACACTATAGCAGGCTACTGCGGAGGAAACAGGAATATTGGGCTGCCTAGGTGAGTGTCATCTGCGTGCTCGCGCAGAACAAGTAAGTGTCGTTGGTAAGGTCATCACACAGGAATACAGGCCATACTCACAATGTTGGAGATACCTAACATTACTAATATTTACTATTGAGTAATCTTCTATTAATCGCTCACCTACTGTATGCGTACTCTAGGAGGTACCGCTATGAGAAAAACTACTCGGATAACATGTATTTTTCTCGCACTGTTCACCTTGTTAGTACTGGCCGGGACGTACCCGGCGGCGAAAACCGAGAAAGGCTACGTCATGAAAGAATGGTGTAGCCAGATGCGCGAACTAGGGATCGTTCCGATTTTTCCCCCTCGTGAAGATGTGCAGGTAGGCGACATCTATGTCTATCCTTATGACCCCAGTGACAGTGAGATAGAAAAGCTCGTTGGTAGCAACTACAGCCCTATTGGCATGTCGCCCCGCTGGGCGCAACTGGAAGAACTCTCGAGAGAAGTGAGTATCGAATATGCCAAACGCATAGAGTTCGCCAAATGCAATAATACTAGCCCTGGACTTCCGACTCCGTACCATGCAGCATCTGACGCCAGTAGTTCACTTCCCAGCATCAATCGACTCCGACTCGTTGCCTTTCCTGAGTTTATGTCTGTGACTTTCTCAGAAGGACAACTGAGTGCATTGATACCAGTTGAGGCGATAACTGCAGCGCTTGGCGTCGGTTGGTCAGATGAGAAGAGCATCACGGTAAAAATTCCCTCGGCTGAATCGTACGCGGTGAATGCATGTGCAATATTTGACCACCTACTTGACCCATTATATAATGGATGTAAGTTGAAAAATCAATACTCTACCGGCCTTCCATTTATCAATAATTGGTATGCCAATTACTTATCACCATCACAACAGAAGAACAAGTCGACGGACTCCCTGTGGGTTATCGTCATTACTGAGATTTTCTACACTCGCAGCGTGGAAGTCAGTATTGAGAATAAGAAGACCAGAGGTCTGTTTGCCCGTACACCCAATACCGGAGATACTTCCACGAGTCTTGCGCAACAAGCAGAGGATGCTATTAAACGTGCAGACACACTAAACAAAATGTTATCACAAGGGATTGGGAACATCCCAGGTGGTAGCATTCGATATGTAACAGCGAGTGACAGTAAAGTGTCCATGCGGCGTGAATGGGCATATCCTGTCGCTATTGGCTATCGTGGCATGGTCTTTCAGGTGGACAAGTTTGGATTTGTTGAAAACGCGATGGTATCAGCACATGATAACCCTTCAATTAGATAACGTCCGCAATTTTTCGCACATTTCGCCGGGGGTAGGCAAGTAGCCCACTTTCGGATAGAGTACGAGCGCTGACTCCACCTATCACGAAAGGGGCTACCAACATGGAGACTACAACACCGGGGCTGCCCGGTCAAGGGCTGATGCAGGTCAATGAGGACGAAGTCCGCGCGCATCTCGACCGGCTGCTGCCATTGCGCGGCGGTGGCGACCCTGGGCGCGACTGGGGTTGGCTTCCAGACCGTGCTGTTCATCACCGCATGACACGAGTCGGCGTTATGGGGCGGCCAGGGTAGTGGTTGGTGGTTGGTGGCATCCTTACAGGATGCCCGCAGCGGAGTACCCCCCTCCTACCTCCCCCCGTTGCGACAGGGGGAGGGAAGATATGCCACGACGCACTGCTGGTGAACCACCGGCAGCAGCCATGGACGCCAGGCTGGTGGGGACCGGCTGGACCGGGCGGCGATCCTGCGCCGCTGTTTATCGCCGACGTCGTGTCGGCGCGGCGGCCAGGGACGGCCGCCCTCTCGATTGGGCGCGAGGG
>JAGUZN010000428.1 GCA_020060775.1 Armatimonadota bacterium | reverse complement strand
GACCTCGCCGTACAGGTCGTGCGCGACCTCGAGGGGGTGGGGGGCCATGTCGCCGCGTGGCAACTGGATGTGCGCGACGGCGTGCGCGCGAAAGAGGTTGTCGCGGAGGTGCAGGAGCGCCTGGGTCCGGTGACGGTGCTGGTGAACAACGCCGGCATCGTACGCGACAACTACCTGCGCTTTATGGCGCAGGACGAGTGGGACGCGGTGATCGACACCAATCTGACCGGCGCCTTCCTCTGCACTAAAGCGGTGCTGGTCGGCATGCAGCGTCAGAAGTGGGGACGCATCATCAACATCAGTTCCGATGCCGCACTGCTGGGCGATATGCGCCGCACCAATTATTCCGCGGCGAAGGCCGGGTTACTTGGCTTCACCCGCGCGCTGGCGCGCGAGGTGGCCGGGCAGGGTGTGACGGTGAATGCCGTGTGCCCCGGCATCATTCGCACGGAAATGACGTCAGAGATGGAAGCGGCCCGCCAGGATGCGCTGTTGCGCAGCATCCCCTGCGGCCGTTTCGGCGAGCCGGACGATGTTGCCGCGCTGGTTGCATTTCTCGCCACCCCGGCCGCCGCCTATATCACGGGACAAACGTTTTCCGTGGACGGCGGCCTGCATATGGGGTAGGCGGCTACATGATCTGTTCCAGGCCGACGACCACGCCTTCGAGTCCGCGCACTTTGCGGATGGCCAGGGTCACGCCCGGCATGAACGATTCCCGGTTGATGGTATCGTGGCGGATGGTGAGCGTCTGCCCCAATCCTCCAAAGATGACCTCCTGATTGGCCACCGTGCCGGGCAAGCGCACGGCATGCACGCGGATATGTCCCACCGGCATACCGCGGCTGTCTTCACCCAGCTCCGGCATTCCCTGTTCAGCAAGGCGGCCGCCGGCCGCGGCGCGCATGAGTTCGGCGGTGCGCAGGGCGGTGCCGGAGGGGGCGTCGATTTTTTTCTCGTGGTGGAACTCGATGACCTCGGCATAGTCAAAGTGCCGTACGGCCTGCTGGGCGAACTGCATCATCAGCACCGCGCCGATGGCAAAGTTCGGGGCGATGAAGATGGGCGCACCGGATTTTGCCGACAGGGTGCGCAGTTCGGCCAGATGGGCCTCTTCCAGTCCGGTGGTGCCGACCACGGCCGCCACGCCCATCGGCACGGCGGCGCGCAGGTTGGCCATGATGGCATCAGGGCGGGTGAAGTCCACCAGCACTTGCGCTTTGCTGCGTTTAATCGCTTCCACCAGATCGCGCTGCACTTCCACGCCCAGTGGGCCAATGCTGGCAATCGTGCCGATATCCTCTCCCAGGTTGATCAGGTCGACGGCGGCCACCAGTTCCATCCCATCTGCGGCGGAAACGGCTTTGACCACTTCGAGCCCCATTTTTCCACAGGCGCCAACCACGATCACGCGAATGTTTGACATAACTGTACCTCGTTCTCCTATGCAAATCACCAGTACGGTGGGAATCACACGTTATGCGGTAAAAGGAACTACCCGGTATTGCTGGCGGCCCACGCCCTCAACATCCAGCACCAGTTCGTCTCCCGCCTGCAAGAAGCGCGGCGGGGTGAAGCCGGCGCCAATGCCCGCGGGGGTGCCGGAGGCGATAATATCGCCCGGATAGAGGGTCATCGTCTGGCTGGCAAAGCTCACCAGGTCGGCAGGGGAAAAGATCATCCGGCTGGTGTTGCTGTGCTGGCGCAGTTCCCCATTCACCCGACTCGACAGCGCCAGGTTGGACGGGGCGGCAATCTCATCAGCCGTCACCAGATAGGGGCCGATGGGGCAGAAGCCGTCGTAACTTTTTGCGCGGAACCACTGGCTTTCCGCCCGCTGGATATCGCGAGCCGTCACATCGTTGACCACGGTGTAGCCAGCGATGTAGGCGGGCGCGTCCTGCGGGGTCACGCGGTGGCACAGGTGGCTGATGACCACTCCGAGTTCCACCTCGTAGTCCACTTCGCGCGACCACTCCTCCGGGGGGAGCATCAGGTCGTCGTACGGCCCGGCAATGGAGGAGGGCGCTTTCGCGAAGAGCAGCGGTTGTGTGGGCAGCGTATCGCCCATCTCCTCGGCGTGATCGCGATAGTTCAGCCCGCAGGCGATGATTTTGCCCACGCCGGACAGAGGAGGGCCGAGACGCACGTCAGCTAACGGAATCAGCGCCTGCTCGGGCAGTGGCCCGCTGATGAGTTCCTCGATTTGCGGCAGCAAATCGTATTCGAGGATCTCCTCGATCGAGTGCGGCGATTCCAGTTCGGCTAGTTCCAGGTCGAGGACGAATTGCTCCTCGATGATCACTCCGGGCCGTTCCTGGAACGGCGCTCCGTACATCACCAGTTTCATGCGATCCCCTTCCCGGTCGAAGCCATAGTTCGGTCTCTCTCTACTTCGGTGCGAGATGCCGGAATCCTCTCCGGTTACCGGACACGGTTGTCGACGGGTCAACCTACACTCAAGTATCGTCCATTCGTATTGGAACTTCTGTTCTCACAAAAGCGAACACCGAAGAGGGCGTATGCGATCGAAACGCACAGTCACGTATTGCCAATTATGGTAATTAGTTGATTAGTTTACCGCTACAATTTGGCTTTGAATTGGGTTTGCTTTTCATGTTATGTTAAGTCGTGAGCGTGAAATTGGGTTTGTTTTGCCAAAAAAAGTTTTTGAGCAGAACTGATGTTCGATAGAAGTTGTTTGGTGTGCGATGGTGGTGATTTCCCTCACCCCCGACCCCTCTCCCATCCCCCTTCGCCAAGGCTGTGGGGGACAGGGCGGGTAGAGGGGGAAGAGCCCTCATCCTCCCGGCCTCCTTCTCCCCGAGGAGAAGGAGGGGTTGTGGACAGCACGGACATGATGGACGGCATGGACAGGCGGTGAGTGTCCGCAG
>JAGUZN010000126.1 GCA_020060775.1 Armatimonadota bacterium | reverse complement strand
GGTGCGCGACAGCGTGGAGTACATCCTGCGCGGTCAGGGGCGCTGGGAGGAGTCGGTGCAGGTGTATCACCAGCATCTGACGCACAAGGAGATCCTGGTGCGCATGCCCCGCTCGCTCGAGTGAGACGGGGGACAGAAGATAGAAGATAGAAGATAGAAGGGGGCCGCGATGCGGCCCCTTTTTAGTTCCAGGTTGCAGGTTGCTGGTCGATGCGCCGTGCCTGCTGAAGTGGTCGAGTCCCATGTTCCCAAGCATCGCTATGGCACGTTGTACGGTTTTACTTGCTAATCACTCACTTTTGCGGTAAAATAACAGTAATAGGAATATGGTATAGTCTCAGCCATTTCTGTCGCAACACTGCAGCATATGGAGGAAGAGCTTTCGATTTATTTTCACGCATAAGGAGGAACCGTCATGTTTGGTTCTCGATCCGTCACCCGAGGGTTTACCCTCATCGAACTCCTGGTCGTGATCGCCATAATAGCGATCCTCGCCGCCATTCTCTTCCCCGTGTTTGCCAAAGCCCGCGAGAAAGCCCGCCAGTCAAGCTGCCTGAACAACCAGCGGCAGATCGCCGTGGCGATTCTCATGTGGGCGCAGGACCACGACGAGGTGCTGCCCGACGCCTCCAGCGTGTGGCCGGAGATCAACGTCGACCGCAACATCCTCATGTGCCCCACCAAGGGCAAGAAAGTCGCCAACGCCTACATCTACAACTCGAGCGTGTCGAGTCGCGCGTTGGGGATGGTCGACCGGCCGGAGATGCAACTGCTCACCTGTGACGGCCAGCATGCCGCCACCACCTCGCCCGTCACCTACGACAACGTGGGGTATACCGTGGAGGACATCGACGAGCGCCACAGCAATAAAGCGGTGGCCACCTTTGCCGACGGCCATGTGGACATCATGGACCTGGATGATCCGATCTTGCGCGTGAAGAGCAACATCGTGCTCTGGCTGAAGCCCGAGGCCCTCGACGTCTCCGGCAACGGCACGCTGGTGCCGGAATGGCAGGACATGAGCGGCAACGCCAATCTCATCGCCGAAGCGAACGCCGCCAACCAGCCCACGCTGGTGGAGAACGCCGTCAACGGGTTTGACGCGGTAGCCTTCAACGGCACCTCGCAACGCCTGATGAGCAGCAAGGTCAAGCCGCGATTCAGCGAAGAGGGCGGTTCGTACTTCATGGTCTTCAAGCCGGTGGGCTCCAATAGTTACCCGGATCCGTATATCTCCGGCAACTTACCCGGCAACGCCGCCAACGAATATAAGGCCTTCGCCACCGCGTGGGGCGGCACCACCATCTGCGTGCAGAATCTCTACGGCAATCGTTGTGGCATTTCCACCGGCTTCACCGCCGACACCTGGATGCTGGCCAGCTATTGTCACAGCGACACCAACATCTACATCGGGCGCAACGGCACCAAACTTGCCGAGGGCTTCGGCACGACATTCACGCCGCCGAGTGACCGATTCTACTTCGAGCGCATGTGGTTCGGCTACCACTTCTGCTGTGGGGCCTACTCGTTCGTCCACAACCACCAATTGGCCGAGTTCGTCTTCTACAGGGATGAAAAGAGCGGTCTCGACCGCGCGCTCATCGATCAGTACTTGATGTCCAAGTACGCGCTCGAATAAGCGCTGGGCAACGCACGGGGGGCCGCGAGAGCGGCCCCCTTTTTTAGTTCCAAGTTCCAAGTTCCAAGTTCCAGGTTCCAAGTTCCACCGCCTGCCGCGCGCATGACAGGCGCCCGCACGGATCCCTCCCTCCCGGCGTCTGCACATCCATGCCGCCACCCCGGCGGCCGGCAGGAATCCACCGCTGGAGGACGAAGAGATAACGATAATATTCCATCGGAGGAAGGCACTACCGTGACCATTCGCGAACGCATGCGCACGACGTTGCAGCATCGCCAGCCCGACCACATCCCGTACAACATCATCTTCACCCAGCGCGCCTATGAGCGCGTGGTGGCGTACACCGGCGACCCGCACTACCGTGACACGCTGGAGAACGCGCTGACCGAGTGCGACACCCAGCCGTCCTCTCGCTGGCATGAGGTGCGCCCGGATATCTGGGAAGATCCCTTCGGCGTGCAGTGGGATCGCCACGTGGACAAGGACATCGGCGTGGTGTGCAACTGCATGGTGACCCCGGCGACGCTGCAGGAGTACACCTTCCCGGAACTCACCGACCTGTCGTTCCTGGCGACGGTGCGCACCGAGCAGCCGGGCGCCTTCATCACCGCTAATATCGGCTTCAGCCTGTTCGAGCGCGCGTGGACGCTGGCGGGCATGGAAACGATCCTCATGGGCATGGCCGACGACCCCGATTTCGTGCACGCGCTGCTCGACCGCATCGTGGAGTACAACCTGGCGGTGGTCGATCAGGCCTGCCGGTATGATATCGACGGCGTCTTCTTCGGCGATGACTGGGGCCAGCAGACCGGCCTCATCATGGGCCCGGCGCTGTGGCGCGAATTTATCAAGCCGCGCCTCGCGCAGATGTACGGCCGGGTGCGCGCGTACGGCAAATACGTCGTCATCCATAGCTGCGGCAAGGTGGACAGCATCTTCCCCGACCTCATCGAGCTGGGGCTGAGCGTCTTCAACCCCTTCCAGCCGGAGGTGATGGACGTGGCGGCGATGAAGCGGGAGTACGGGCAGGACCTCACCTTCTACGGCGGCGTCAGCACGCAGCGCACGCTGCCCTACGGCACGCCGGAGGAGGTGCGCGAGGAGGTGCTGCGCCTGCTCGACGTGGTGGGTAAGGACGGCGGCTACATCTGCGCGCCCGCGCACGCCATCCCCGCCGACGCCAAACCGGAGAACATCGTCGCCATGGTGGAAACGCTGAAGGCGCATGCGTAGGCGAGAAGACGGGGGATAGAAGACAGAAGACAGGAGACAGAAGGGGGCCGCGATGCGGCCCCTTTTTTTGGCAGATGGGGGGGCGTGCCAGACCATCCCCTGCGGGCGCAGCCCGCTTTGGAGTGCGGCGAGCATCGCCGCTTTGTCTTTCGAGAGCGGTGCACCCCTTGCGGGCGCAGCCCGTCACACCCCCAACGGGGGTGCGCGTTCATAGCCCACAGCGTAAGCTGTGGGATGCGAGGCCACAAGAGACCCTTGAGCCCCGGCGGTTCACCCGCAATGCGTGCTGGCATACCTTCCCTCCCCCTGTCGCAACGGGGGGAGGTAGGCTTGTCCTCCGAAGCCTTGGCGAAGGAGGGAGGGGGGTACTCCGCTGTTGTCATCCCGGCAGGGAT
>JAGUZN010000324.1 GCA_020060775.1 Armatimonadota bacterium | reverse complement strand
TCCATGAACCACTCGGCGGTGACGCCGCAGGTGTAGAGCTTCTGGAGGTAGTTGTAGTCGAAGGCGAAGAGCAGGCCGCGGCCCGAGCCCCGGTGCCGCACCGCCATCCAGCCGGCGGTCGGATCGAGCACCCAGTCCGGCCCGATCGTCTTGCCGCCCGCGGCGTCGGGCTGCAGGTTGACGACTACCCCCTGGCCCGAGGGCAGATACCAACTGTTCTGGTACCGGCTGCCGCCCAACCGCAGAGCGTGCTGGAGGTAGGGCGCCACGGCGCGCGACTCGCCGGTCGGGTTCTTGATCTCCTGGTCGACGACGATGACATCGTTGTCCGCGTTGAGCCAGATGGTCTTGCTGACGACCAGCCCGATGAGGTCCGGCGAGGTGGGCATCTTCAGGGAGGCCTCCCGCCCCGGGTCGCCCTTGCCGCCGCCCATCGCCGGCACGGTGACCTGGAGTTGCACCCCGACCCTGGTGGTGCCGTCGCCGACGATCTTCGCGGTATAGGGCAGGTGCATCAGGCCGCTCGGCCAGGGGTACTTCGCCCAGTGGTCGAGAAACATCCCGGCCGTCTCCTCCGTGCCGATGATCTCTTCGTTGGTGTCGAGAAACCGAAAACTCACGCACCGCCCGCCGCGCGCGGGGTTGAAAGTGAGCGCGAGCTTCGCATTTTGCAGGGTGATGAGGGTCGCCCCGTCCTGCACGCGCTCGCTCACGCGCACCGCCCCGTAGAGCGGGGTGAGGGCGGCCAGCAGCAGCCCGAGACCGACGACGGCCCCGTAGCGGAATACCATGTGTCTCATAACCAAACCTCCTGAAATGATGCGCGTCACGACGACGCCACCGGGCATGCGTGGCATGCCCGGGGCGGGGGGGCACAGGGGCAGTCGACAGGCCTCACCGGGCGACGCATCCACGCATCGCACGGCCAGGATGGCCGGGCATGCCCGTGATGGGCGACACCGCATGCCCGGCCGCATGGGGCAGCGAGCAGCTTACAGCAGGAACGGCCCGCCGCGCAGAATGCCCATCTCTTTCGTGATGGACTGCTGGAAAGCCTTCAAGACATCCGCGCGCTTGGTCGCCGGTTGGTCCCAGGCGAAGAAGGCAAGATGAATCTGCTTCGTCTCGGTGGGATAGTACAAAGACGTCGTCACACCGTAATTCGACACGGTGACAGACCCCGTGGCCATCTCCTCGGGCAGCTTGACCAGGCCAAGCTGGCCTTCGTTGTAGGGCGAGGTGCTGGTCTTGGTCGCCTTGAAGACATAGGCATCACGCTCGGCCAGCGGGAGGGTGGGCCAGGGCGCGGCCGCCGGCGAGATGACCGTTTGGCTGGCGGAGCTCACTTCTTTGACCTGGGCAGCATCAAAGCCACCCGGATAAGCATAACTGTCGACCTGTGCACTTTTCACTTCAATCCCGAGAAAGGTGATGGTCACGTACATGGCATGCTCGTCATACGGCACTTGGATGGTGACAAGCATATTCCCCCCCGTGCCGACCGCGTACTCCCGTTGGATGGTGGCATAATTCTGCCCTTGGATAGCGGTCTCACCGGTAGGGGTACCCATGGCATTCGTCCAATTCGTGTCATTGATGCGAATGGCCAACCAGCAACTCGTATACCACTGCCACCAATTGCCATTCGCCCAATCGACTGTGTTAGGACCGAAGAGTCCTTTAGAACCTGTCCTACTGTCCATAAAGATCCGGGGGATGCTATCCGGCGTGCCACTTACGCCTTTAATGTTGTAGTAATTATAGCCCGCGTAGGATTGCGTCTCCACCTGCACGCGATTGCCGCCGCCGAGGCCCATATGCCCATCGGCATAGGAAGCCACCAGGCGGTTGCTGTGGCGGAAGTCCAGATCCTTCGGCGAGTAGGCCACATTGTCAAAGGCGCCGGGCAGGCCGCTGGTCGCATTGCCATCGGCAGTGAGCATGATTACAGAGGGATCGGGCAGTTCCCCGAGCGCTACGCTGGAGCAGTTGTTGTTGTAGACGTAGGCGTTGGCCACTTTCTTGCCCTTGGTGGGGCACATGAGGATGTTGCGGTCCACATTGATCTCCGGCCACACGTTGGAGGCGTCGGGCAGGGTCTCGTCGTGGTCCTGGGCGTACATGAGCATGGCCACGGCGATCTGCCGCTGGTTGTTCATGCACGACGATTGGCGGGCCTTTTCCCGCGCTTTGGCGAAGACGGGAAAGAGAATGGCGGCAAGGATAGCAATAATGGCTATTACGACGAGCAACTCGATCAACGTAAAGCCGCGCCTTGCCTGTTCGCATGAAAACGTTCGGTGCATACCTCGTCCTCCTTTAACAGTAGAATTTCTCTTGTATCGCTGATGTACCGCACTTGCCAGGGGCATAGTGGAGTATCAACTTGATTAAAACATAGCATGGTCTGTACCAGCTCGCTACACAATCTTTTCAAAGAATTTTACATTTCTTTCAATGATCGACAAATATGTTATCCTGAGTTCGCGCACGCGACGTGACGGCTCGCAATAGTGATATACGAAAACGTCGTCATTCCCCCTGATCCCCTTCTTCCACGCGTTAGCAGGGAGGATGGAGTTCCTCCCCTCGTGCCATTCTTCATAGAGACGAGGTGAGTTGCGCCAGCCGTGACATCACATTATCCGTGACCAGCGCGGTACACGCGTTGGTTTGCGCATGTAATGGTTGCTCCTCCCCGGTCTTCACCCCGTACGCAGTAGGTGGCTGGGTTATTGATCTGCCGGTCGATAGCAGCCAGTACATGCAGGCCGATGAAGCGTACCGCGCTATCCATTGCCCTGCACATGGCCGGGAGGTCTGGCAGATAGAGTGTGGGGGAGGCCCAACTGGTTGTGGAAGCATGGCATCGCCGACAATAGGCGAATGCGCACGACCAGCATATCCTGATCAGGGCAGGTGAGGCTAAGCGCCAGAGAAGAATGTGCTACCAATAGGCAGCTTCGCTCAGAGCCTGTTTATGCATATCTGTTCGCCATCTCCCTTGCTCTCCTGGCGGCATGCATTGGCGGGCGTGTTCACCGTATCGCCCCGAGATACGCCGTCACACGCCCTTCGCGCCTGTCGCCAGGAGTTCAGCGCGATCTGGACAAACATCAATGCTTCAACAAACTCTAAGTATCCAGTGCATGAAACTGTCGACGATAGGTGAGAGGCGTCATGCGCATCGTCCGGCGAAAGAGTCGGCACAAATATGCGGCATTGGTGAGGCCAACCTGGTCCGCGATCTCCGTGAGCGAGAGCTCGGTGTGCTGCAATAACTGCGTTACACGCTCGATGCGTAACGCGATCAACCGTTGCACTACCGACACACCGGTCGCCTGGTGATAGCGATGCGTTAACGTACTCACGCTCACCCCAATACAGTACGCAATATCGTCCAGCTTCAGCGAAAGGGTAAGATGCTCACGCAGAAAGCGCTCGACCGTGTGCACCAACCGTGCGCGTTCATCCACAGCTTCACAGGGGCGATCCGACAATTCGCCCAGCGTCATCATCCGTGAGATGATGAGGCTCAAACGGGCGGCAGCCAGGTTGCGCCATCCCGGCTGAGAGCCGGTTGATTCGGTAAACAGGCTTGTGACCTCATCCAATAACTGTGGCATCAGCGGCCAAGAGGTTGGAACGGTAACGTGAATGGGCGGATCGAGATCGAACCAGAGGACTAACCGCACACAGGGTTGGTCTGGCGCTCCCCAGGTATGCCCCTCACCGGGGGCATGCAGCATCGCATGCCCGGGCTCAAGCGTTTGGTCACGATCACGCGCTTGCCCGCACAGGATGATATTTGCCTCATAAAACGCATGCGCATGCCGCTCGACTTCCCATCCGAGCGGCATCTGATACGGGCGAACATTGATAAGAGCAATGCGGTGATCAGGCACACACAGCTCGGGGATGCTGCTCGTGATGCGACGGCATACCGCTACCATCTCACCCCAACTCGGCAGCGCAGGCGTACATACCCTCCCATTTTCTCTTTGCTCGGTGTGCATTTGCCAGATCGTACAATAAATATATAGCTTTGTCTAATGACATCCGTGATCGTGCGCGAGATAATTGATATCAGTTCTCTCGTGCCAGGGGGCAATGTAACATGGCAACCGCTTCGCCGGTTATTGTGCGGTTGAATGCCGAAACCTACCCGGTCATTCCCGAAGAGCATCAAATGCTTGCGCCGTTGCAGGCGACGTGGCGGGAACTGGAAGGCGAACATGACGAGGAGATACTGGCCGCCGTATCCGGGTGTGATGCGGTCATGGTGGTCTCATCAACGATCAACTCCCGCATCATCGCCGCCATGCCAACATGCCGGGTGATTGCCCGCATGGGCGCCGGTGTGGATAAGATTGCGATCGACGCAGCTACTCGCGCCGGCATTTATGTGACTAATCTCCCGGATTTTTGCACTGATGAAGTGGCCGATCATACTATGGCGATGTTGTTGGCGATCGCCCGCAAGTTAACCTGGTACGATGCGCAAATGCGTGAAGGACGGCGTCCGATGGACGTGCATGGCTTGCATCGCTTATCGCGGCAGTGGCTCGGTATTATTGGCTTTGGCCGTATCGGGCGCGCGGTAGCGCGGCGCGCCCAGGCCTTTGGGTTGCGCGTGTGCATTTTCGATCCACAGGTCATGCCTGAGCAGGCTCAAGCCACGGGTGTTCAGCCGGCAACGCTGGAGACGCTCCTGGCCGAATCCGATTACGTGGCGCTCTGTTGCGCGTTGACCCCCGAGACCGAGCAGATGCTTTCGCGGCGTGAATTTCAGCGGATGAAGCCTGGCGCGGTGCTCATCAACACGGGGCGTGGCGCACTCATCAATGAAGCGGACCTGTGCCTCGCGCTGCAAGAAGGCAAGGTCGCGGCCGCTGCGCTGGACGTCTTTGCGGGGATCAATGTCTTCCCGCCAGAAGGATTTGCCACGCAGTCTCTACTCTTTGCGCTACCCAACCTGCTCATGTCACCTCATGTCGCCGCCTTTTCGGAAGAATCCATGTTCGAGCAGAAAGTCGGTGGTGCGCAAGCGGTCGTCGCCGCGCTGACTGGACAACGGCCTGCTCATGTGGTGAATCCAGAGGTGATCCCCTGGTTTACCGATGCAGTCGTTCATCAAAAGGAGGGGTTGGCGTGGAAGTGATGACCACCACCATATCCGATGGGACAGCCATTCGGCAAGAGATGATCGCTGCGTGCAATAACCTCGCGCACCTTGGCTTCTTCATCAGTACCTGGGGCAATATCTC
This sequence comes from Armatimonadota bacterium, assembly GCA_020060775.1. GTDB lineage: Bacteria > Armatimonadota > Hebobacteria > CAIYQO01 > CAIYQO01 > JAGUZN01. The sequence goes on along the minus strand of JAGUZN010000324.1, from coordinate 10,383 downwards.
GGTCCGGGTGGAGGAGGGCATGCTCATCACTCCATCGCGCATGGACTACGCGCAATTGGTCCCTGAGGATATTGTCCTGATATCGATGGATGGCCGCAAGTTGCGCGGCGAGCGAGTGCCTTCCTCAGAGACAGCTCTGCATCATCTGGTCATGACGACACGCCCGGATATGGGGGCCATCGTGCATACGCACTCCCCCTACGCTTCGATCATCGCCTGCGCACAGCGCGCATTGCCGGTCGTCGTCGAAGACATGGCGCAGATCATCGGCGGCACCGTCCATTGCGCCCCCTACACACCGGGGGGGCGTCATCATGAGTTGGCTGAAGCGGTCACGTCCGCACTGGGAGATGAAGCCATGGCCGTGTTGTTAGCCAATCATGGCGTCCTGGCTGGAGGCCGTACGCTTGAGGAAGCGATGACGGCCTGTAGAGTGCTCGAAAAGGCTGCTCTGCTGTATCTACATGCAGAGATGCTTGGCGGATGCTACCGGATTCCTGACGCCGCTGTCCGGGAAGAACGCCATCGTTTCCTCTACAAATATGGAAAACCGGAGGCTTAAGGCGTGACTGAACGCACCTACGATTTGATCGCCCTCGGCGAGCCGTTACTCCGTCTATCCCCGCCGGGCTTCACGCAGTTGCGGCGTGCGACCAGTTTGAACCTCTGCATCGTCGGCTCGCAGCTCAATGTTGCCGCAAATCTCGCCAGACTTGGTCGGCGAACCGCCTTCATGACGAAAATCCCTGATGGGCCGCTCGGTTGGCTTGTCGAAGATGTGTGCAGCAGTTATGGGCTCGATACCTCGTTCATGCTGCGCATTCCCGGGGCGAAACTCGGCGTAACGTACGTCGAGTTCAGTACGGCCCCTCGCCCTCCACAGGCGATCTACGATCGTGCTGGCAGTGCCGCCAGTACGCTGTCGGTTGAGGACTTTGCCTGGGATACCATCCTGGGGCAAACACGGATGGCCTACACGGATGGCATCTTCCCCGGGCTGAGTGCATGCTGTGATCGTGCGTGTCACGCCTTCCTGGCCGCCGCGCGTCGGCAGGGGTGCACCACGTGTTTTGATTTGAACTACCGCCAACATCTGTGGACGCCAGCCGCCGCGCGCGACGCCGGGCAACGCCTGCTTCCACTCGTGGACATACTGGCGATGAACCGGGATGTCGCGGAAATCGTCTTTGGGTACGCCGGTGATGATGACACCCTGATGCGGCGCTTTGCCGATGACTTCGGCTGTCGAATGGTCTGCCAGACCAACCGCGAAATCCACGGCTTACAGCACGGCGCCTGGACCAGTCAGGCGCTTGTGGATGGCAGCATGCACTACGGGAGGCGGCAGGAGTTTGCTATTGTGGATCGCTATGGCACCGGCGACGCCTGGTTTGCCGGCTGTTTATACGGATGGCAGCAATTTGACGATATGACGAAGGCGCTCAATTTTGGCAATGCCGTCTGTGCACTGGCCCATACCATCGAGGGCGACATCATCCATCTTCATCCTGCCGAGGTCACGGCGTTGCTTGACCATGCGGATGTGCGCGTCAGGAGATAAGACACCATGTTGAATACTGTGGATTGCTCGTTGCGAGAAATCGTTGTGGCGCAGACTAAAGCCACGGGAATTCTCCCGTGCATCAAATTACCGACCAGGGGAGACTTTCTCGCCTATGCACAAGCCATGTATGATGGCGGCGCGCGCGTGATCGAGATTACCATGACCACTCCGGGCGCCCTGGAAGGCATCGAAGCCATCTCCAGTGAGTTCTCCGGTCGCCTGTGGGTCGCCGCCGGCACGGTACTCGACGCGGCGACCGCGCGTGAGGTCATCCTGCATGGCGGCAGTGTATTGGTCAATCCCGCGGTGATTCCAGAAGTCATCCAACTCGGCAATCGTTACGGCGTTCCCGTCTATTCCGGCGCCTTTTCCGCCACCGAGTGCTTCACGGCCATGGAGTTGGGGGCGGCAATGGTCAAAATCTTCCCGGCCGCGCTGGGCGGCCCGGCCTACATGACGAACTTACGCATGGTCTTCCCACAAATTAACCTCATCCCCTCAGGTGGCGTGACCCTGGACAATGCCGCCGACTTCATCGTTCGCGGCGCGTGCGCCGTGTCCGGTGCGCGTATATTCATGGACTTTGAGCGCATTGCCCAGGAGGGATTACACTGCGTGACGGAACGCGTGGCGGATTTCATTGAGCTCGTACGCCAGGCCAAGACCAAGCAGCAGCCCATCCCATAGCGTTGGGGATCCGCCTCCGTTGCGAGAGCGCTACTGGCTACACGGTGCCATGGACAGTGGCGACAAGGGGGTATCATCAGCAGCAACTTGCACCATGACGCGCGCGGTGTACCGCCCCTCACAGTACGCCTGGTAGGCACGGGTAAACTCCGCGAGTGAATACGAATCGGTGATGATGTGTTCGTATCGTGACGGGTCCTGCGCCAGTAGTTGGACCGCCAGTTCGAATTCCTCACGCCGATACACGCGGAAACCGAGCATGCGTATCTCTTTAAAAAGGACGGTATGCAGGTCGACTTGGGCTGCTAAGTCAAACTTCCCCAGAATGCCGACGGTACCCTTAATGCGTACAGCGCGCAATGCTGGAGACAACAGCGCCTCTGCCCCCGTGGCCTCGAAGACGTAATCAAAGGCCCCTTCGATCTTCACCGCATTGTCTCGCGTGGCGAAGCCCAGGCGCGCCGCCAGCGCGCGGCGTTGCTCGCCGCGATTCACGACAACCACCTGACGTGCGCCGGCCAAGCGGCATGCTTCAGCCGTGAACAATCCGATGGCACCGGCGCCCAGGATGAGGGCAGCATCACCAGCACGCAGCCCGGCCTCACGGATAGCATGGATGGCGACAGCAAAGGGTTCAGTTAACGCCGCTACATGAAGAGGAAGCTCTGCGGGGAGTGGGCACAGATTTTCCAGCGGAACGCGGCAGTACTCCGCAAAACCGCCGTTACAGTCGATGCCGATCAACCGCAAATGTTCACAGATGTAGCTATCGCCCCGCCGACAAGTCGCGCAGGTGCCACAGGAGCGGAGTGGGAAAATCGCGACCGGCTGCTCAGGGTGCAACGAACCGTCATACCCGGCAGGCAACTGTGCGATATGCCCGGCGAATTCATGTCCGAGTACGACCGGAAAGGTCGCGCGTGGATGGAGTCCTTCGATAATACAGGCATCGGTTGCTCCGCATAACCCCGCATAGGCCACGCGTACGAGTGCCGTATCCGGCAACAGCTCCGGCACCGGGATCTCCCGCACGGCAACCTGGTTCACGGCTTCGATAATAGCTGCGTGCATGCTACTCCTTCATTGTGACCGCACTGCGCCCGGACATCTGCCAGGTGCGGTGCATGGCGAGATAGTGCGTCAGTGGAACGCCGAAATGTATGGCATTACTGGACATGAGCACGAATCCGCCCCCCGGTGCACCGACGTCAATCGCATGTTGGGTTAACTCCTGGATGCGAGCTTCGGGTCCGCTGACGAGGGTCGCGCAATCCACATTGCCCATCAAGCATACACGATCACCGTAACGGGCTTTCATGTTGTCCAAGTTCGTCGCCCCGACGGGTTCAATGGATTGCAGGGCATCAGGTCGGCAGGAGATCAACTCCTCCATAATCGGCATGACATCGCCATCAGTATGTTTGAGGAAGTACAATCCCATGGCTTTCACTGCCCCGACCAACTCGGCGAGGTACGGCGTGATAAAACGTGAGAACATCCGTGGAGCCATGAGGGGACCGGTGTTCAGGCAGTAGTCAGCAAACTCATCCACGCCATCACAGCCGGCGTCGGCAAACTGTTGCGCCCAGGCGATGCCGCGCTTCAGCTTCTCGCGGCACAACTCTTCCACCGCCTCCGGATCAGTATGCAACATGCATACCAGGTCTTCAAAACCATCACTCAGCGGAATTTCAAAAGTGGAACATCGCAGTGTGCCCTGGATGAAAAAGCGATCGTTCGCTAAATCTTTCAGGTGGCGAATCAATACCAGTTCATCGGACACCATTTCCCCATCAATATCACCGAAATGGATGCGAATGCCGCAATGCCCGAGGCGCTCGGCCACCGCGAGGTAACGTGCCGCATCGTCACGTAAACGAGCGTGGCGTTCGACGGCAGGAAGTGTGCGAAACTCAGGCGACCGGTAGTGATATGCTGCCCCGGTGAGTTCCAGCTCCTTTTGGAACTGGAACTCATAGTGCGGCACTAGACCATCTGGCGGCGCCTGCAACCGCAATGCAGCGATGAGTTGCTCTCGAGGTGTGATTGTACACATGTTCATCTCATTACAGTGCTAGATATCCCCCATCCACTGTCAGCAGGTGACCGGTTACATGTGATGCGGCCTTGGAAGCGAGGAAAAACACTGGGCCGACGATCTCCTCGGGTTGGCCAAAGCGACCCATGGGGATCTTGGCCAGCATGCGGGGACCGTATTCGGCTTCCTTGTCAAGGCATTGCTGCAGCAGCGGGGTCATAAACACGCCGGGGACAATGGCATTGACGCGTACGCCGCGTGTCGCCCATTCGACGGCCAGCGTGCGCGTGAGTTGCATCACTCCCCCTTTACTGGCGCAATAAGCAGCGCTGTTGGGGATCGCCACCAGTGCGCCCAGCGAGGCAAAATTGATGATGCTGCCATTGCCCTGCGCCAGCATGACCCGCCCGACAGCCTGGCATGTGATGAACGTGCCTTTGAGATTGACATCGATCACACGATCCCAATCCTCTTCAACGAAATCTTCCCCGGGCATGCGCCGTGTGATGCCGGCGCAGTTCACCAGCAGGTCGATTTGCCCAAACCTGGCGTGCGTCTGTGAAACGGCAGCATCCACCTGTGCCTTCTGCGTAACATCCACGGAGAGCGTTAACAGCGCAGAGTCATCACCTTGAGCCTCCTCATGCAGGAGGGTGCTATCTTGCTGATCGAAGACGGCGACGCGGACGCCGGCGGCTAACAGATGCAAAGCGATCGTCTTCCCGAGACCGCTTGCCGCCCCGGTGACAATCGCTGTCCGCCCACGAAGACTGAAGAGTTGCGTAACATCAAGCATAGTAAGACTCCGTTATACGACCGCATCGGTGCTGACCCGCACCTCGCCTGACGGCTCCTCGCGAAGAAGCGCCTAGTGAGTAAGCACAGTATCCTGGCATTGACAAGGTGCATCGTGCACCAATGCGATCTGCTGCTCTTCGATTAGTCATTGGTGAAAGTCACTTCTTCCTGCGTAGCCCGTGAGGAGTTGATGTCACCAATCAATGAGGGCATTAATCTCTCCGTGCGATAGGCCGAGCGTTCGTCCGAGCAGGTGATGGGCAACTTCAGCAATCACCGATAGCGTGCCGCGATAGGCCCAGACGCAGGATTCATCACGACGGCAATTGGCGCCAGCGATCGTGGTCACTGCCGGCGCATGATATTCGAGCTCGTTAAAGCGGTGGGCACCGCGGGCGCTGCAAGCCTGGAATGCCCATCCACGATGCTGTGGGTTATCCCACAGTGCGTCAACGTAATCTCCGGTGGGATCCACCGAGAACTGACGCACCACAAGATCCCAGAGATCGCCCGTTGTGGTCGGTCGGAGGTAGGCAGCCCGCCCTGTTAGCGCCGTTGCCTGCAGCGCGATCTTGGTGGTGTCGCCGTTGCCTGTCATCAGCCAGCGCACGAAATGCGGTTCCGCGATGAGTTCGTCCGCAGCAAGCGATCCGAACACGCGTTGCGGATTGGCGTACTCCCGAGTCGGGATGAGCATCACCCCAGGCTGTGGCAGTTGCAGCAGGTTCCATATCCCCAGTTGCACCGGGGCATCCGGCTGCACTTCAACCTCCAGTGCGGTGATCTGCGTATAGCCAGCGTATGGTATTCCGGTAGCCGCGAGCGAGGTGCCATCCAGTGGATTGCGTGCCGAATGCACGCGTTTTGTCAAACATACGCAGACTTCACGGGCTGTCCGCTGCAGTCGTAACCGTGTCCTATTCGTCAAGCACAGCTCGGTATCAGTGGCTGATGTCACCGTCCAAGTGCCGGGATCCAGCGCGTTCGGCACCGTGTAAGTCGCTGTAGGTCGCGCCAGGTCGCCGATGAATAGGTCGACCTCCGGCGCTAGCCACGTACGGTCGCCGCCGGGATTGTCCCAGCGTCCGTGGTCGCAGTTGATCGAGATCGCCGGGACCGAAGGCGTAATAGTGGCACGGGTCCAGAGGAAGTTGTCGTCACTGTCCGGCGGGAAGACGCCAAGTACACGCCCCCCGTGTGGCAGGATCAGCAGCCGCGTACCGTCAGCAAACGTGAGCGGTACGGGTTGCATATCAGCGCTCATCAATACGGAAGAAATCGTCTGCACTAAACCCCCGGCACGTAGCCCTGGCCGAATTGTATGCTCAACGGGCGCTTATACTGGTCACCAAACGGCATCCAGGAGGTGGTTCCGCCATCAACGACGAGGGTCTGCCCGACGATATACCGGCCGGCATCAGACGCGAGGAACACGGCGACGTTTGCGATATCCTGCGGGGTGCCGGCAAAGCCGCAGGGAATCCCCTCGCCGCATTCCCGGATCGCCTGTTCCGCGTCAATGTCCGGTGTCGCTTTAAAATAATTGGGCACGGGTACCGACCCTGGCGCAATGCCGACCACGCGCACGCCGCGCGGCGCGAGTTCGATGGCGAGCTGTCGTGTAAAGGCGACGATCGCGCCACGTGTTCCTGCGTACACCGAATGTTCGGTACACCCCTCATAAGCATGAATAGACGAGATATTGATGACCACGCCACCGCTCCCCTCCAACTCCGGCAGTAGAGCCTGGGTGAGAAAGTACGGTGCGCGGACGTTCACGGCGTACAGGGTATCGAACTGTTCGACCGTCGTGAGTGCGAATGGCCGGTTCATGGTAATACCGGCGTTATTCACCAGCACATCGAGTCCCCCCAGAAACGCCGCCGCTGAGCGAGCCAGGGCCGGTGGTGACGTCACCTCGGTGAGATCGGCCTGAAACGCCTCGGCCCTGCCGCCGGCCGCGGTGATCTCGCGCACGAGTTCGTCGGCGCCAGCGGCACTGCGCGAGTAATGCACCCCCACCACGGCCCCCTGGCGGGCAAACTCCAATGCGATGCCGCGGCCAATGCCCGTTCCCGAGCCGGTGACCAGGACTCGTTTGTCGCACATGCTGATCATCGTCGTTATCCTCACTGAACACTCGGAATATCACCTACGGACTGACGGGGCCTGTGCTGCGACCATCAGCCCCTCGCCGGGCTTAAGCAACACCGCCCGCACCTCGGGGCACAGATGCGCACACGCGTGTATGAACCCACCCGGATCACCGGCCCCCTGCTCGGCCAAGGTCCAGAAGTGACAGGGGATCGCAAAACGGGGTTGAGCCTCGGCAATCATCATCGCCGCATCGAGATGATGCATATTCCCAAAGGCGCCGTTGATGACTGCGAGGATGACGTCAGGTTGAAGGGCAAACAGCGGCGCAAAGAGTTTGGGCCGCCAGGAGGAGTCGCCCGTGGCCATGATCCGCACCCCGCCAAAGTCCAACAGCAATGCCAGGGCTTTCGGGGACAAGTCACCATGATCCGCCGGCACCGTGTGTACAAGCATATCGCCCAGATCATGGCATCGGTTTGGTTCGAGCAGGACAAACCGGCTGAGCGAAATGCCCATCTGCTGCAGTACCGAAGCACAGTCCGCTGAACCGGCAAATCGGCATGTCGGATTGTTGTCGGCAATCACCGGGAGGGCATCAGGGTCCAGGTGGTCGGCATGCTCGTGGGTGAGAATGACCCAGTCCGCCACAACCTCTTGCGCACGCAGCGCCGGCAGCGAGAGCCGTTTGAATCCAAACAATCGCTCACACGCATCGGAAAGATACGGGTCCAGCAAGATGCGCCGGCCCTGTGCGGTGAGGAACGCAAACCCCGCCTGGCCCAGCCAGGTGATCTGCACGCCGCTCGCTGATGCCGCGTCTTTGCCCTGATGTTGCATCTGTTGCGTCACCGTTGGAATTACCGATTACCTCTGCAAATCACACATTGACCACCCTACAGCGGTTCCGACCATTCGCATTGCTTGCCCGAGTATAAACCGGTATCCTAAGCGTGACTCCCCATTTCTTTTTCTACTCTTTACATTTTTTTAAATAGTTGCAAAACTATGCGTATTATGTGTGCCGACCAGCCATTGAGCGATATACCGACAACCGGACAGCCTCCACCCCGAGGTGTGCTGCTCTTCGACCTCCTGGTTGGTTCACCGGAATTTGCGGAATTCGCCCTCATCTTGAAACAGCTCACCGGGCTCATCATGGCATTGAATACCCCGGATGTCGTCACCAGCTGTCACGGATTGCCGGAGGACACCGGCAACCCGCTGTGTCGGCTCATTCGAGGCACGGCGGAGGGATTAGAGCGGTGCACCGCCTGCGATCGTCGTGAGCATGCGCGAGCAGCGTCAACCGGCACGGCGCAATTGTATACCTGCCATGCAGGCTTCTTCGACATGGCAATCCCGATTATGGTCCAGGGAGAACATGTCGCCACGGTCTCGAGTGGGCAGGTATTACCCGAACGACCTTCGGATGCCGAATTTGATCGTTGGTATCAACGCGTAAGATGGCTGTCGCTGCCGAAGCAACGGCTACACGAAGCGTATAACGCAGCCCCGTGGATTCCTCAAGAGCGCCTTACGCATATTATGCGGCTGCTGGAGATCTTCGCCCAACACTTGTGTGAGAGCAAGCTCCGCATCTGGCAATTAGAGACCTGTCTGAAGCGTCCGGACATTCGGCGAGCAAAAGCGCTCGTTGACCAACAATATCGGGAACCTGCGTTATGCTTGTCTACTATCGCCGCAGAAGTCGGAATCTCTGTCGCCTACCTCTCGCATCTCTTTCATCAGGAAACAGGGGTCACCTTCATCCACTATGTGCAAACGCTGCGCGTAGAGGAGGCAAAACGTTTGTTAACGGACACCGAGATGAGCATCACGGAGGTCTGCTTTGCCTGTGGCCTCAACAGCCTTACCCATTTCAACCGGATCTTCCGTGCGGGCACCGGCGTCAGCCCGCGCCAGTTCCGCCGCATAAACGCTGCCGAGTAACCATGTTTACCCGCTACATGACATCGGTATGGAGCTACTTTGCCCCCGGTGCATTCTTTGCACCCCGGCACACTGACCGTCTGCCAACCTGCTACGAGTGATTTCAAGCTCGAACCCTTTTTGCTGTCGACAATGTTGGCTCCTCCAATAGTTTCTCTCTGGCTAACGGTGTGACTCGACAACGTATGCATCCTGGTGACCTCGCGATCAGAGCGGTGGGGCTTCGCCAATATGACCAACGGGAACAGCACCGGCGCATTGTCGTATCGCTGAGGTGCGGTGTCGATAAATCGGTGTTGACGCATGAGTGTGTCGTCGTGGTGAGGCGATGGGTGCCGTGCGTGAGGGATCGGGCAATCGCTGAAGGAGCCTCAGCATTGCCACATCCTGTTGGGTACAGAAAAGGGTGCACTCACTGTGCCTGCCCATGATGGTGAGATCGTCCTATGGTAGATTCGCCCGAACTGCACGTAAGAAATGGGATGCACTAGTGAACAATCACCTGTCACGCAGTTTACCGCTGTTTTAATTAAAGAGAAAGCTTTCCCCATGCTACTGAGGGACGCGAGGACCTGAGAGGCGAGAAATCCGCTACGGTAGCGATCGGTAACGACTCCTTCTCAGCGCAGGGGAATTTTCCGCCTGATCGGGCATTGCTCTGGGCGGGAAATGCTGAGCAAGTTTGCGAAGAATGTTTCCTGCAGGAGACGACCAGTCGCGAAAAAAGCAGAGATTGTGAAGGAAGGGACAAAGTCCTGACTCCGCCTCATGACGGCAATGTATACGTCGTTGCGCTCTTTGCGCCCTGCAGGATCAGCCGACCCTCCTCGCAGAGTCGCCGCAGGTAGATGGAGGCATTCGCCGGCGACAGCTGGCACTCGTCAGCGATGGTGCCGCGCTGGGCGCTGGTGTGCCGCTGCACGCATGCGACAATGGCCCCCAGGCAGGCGGTGACGTCTGCCTGGCTCCGGCGTGAGCGCCGCTGCTCTGGCACAGGTTCCGATGGCGCCTGCTGGCCTCCGCGCAGTTGGGCGATCTGCTGGTCCAGCGCATCGACCTGCTGCAACAAGCGTTCTCGCCGCCGGGCGAGCGTGAGGATTTTCCGCTGGGCGGTCGTGCTGGAAGCCTTCAACGCTTTTCGCTTTGCACACAGTTGCGCCAGTGCGGCGTCAATCTCGTCCAGGGTCATGGTGTTATAGCTGGGCATGGGTGGATGTCTCCGTGGCAGGTATACGTTGATGATACCTGA
>JAGUZN010000433.1 GCA_020060775.1 Armatimonadota bacterium | reverse complement strand
GGCCGCCTGCTGGGTGATCGTCAGGCGGCGCCCGTTGGCGTGGTAGCGCACCACCATGCCCGTTGCCAGCGCGACATCTTCCGCGCTCACGCCCATCCAGGCCAGCCAGTTAGCGAGACGGTCGCAGGTCTGCACGGAGGGGTGAAAGCTGGAATAGCCGTGCAGCGCGCGCCGGAAGACGGCCACGCTGATCCCGATTGCGCGCGCGCTGCGCTCCTGATCTTCCGTGCTTGAGGCCCGGCAGCCCTGCATCTCCATGCCGAAGCGCACCAGCGCCGCCAGGTTCGGCCTTACCCTGGCCAGTAACAGCGTGTTCCACAACGGCATTTGCAGCCAGCAGGCGATGCGATAATAGGCCGCCAGGGGGATGGCTGGCAACTTCTGCCCGGCGATCAGGTGGCACAATGTCAGCGGCGGCAGCCCGATCTCGCGAACCAGGTCGGCGGCGGACTGCCCGCGCACGCTCATGCAGTGGATGAAGCGTCGCCGGACAAGGCTGGAGAGCGTCACCTGGCGCATGGGGTGAGCCGTTAGCTCAGGATATGCCGCTGCGGGCATCGTCTCATGCCTCCTGCGGCGGCTTCCCCGTGTCCTGGGCGACTGGGGGCTGCTGCTCGGTCTCTGGCGCGGCGGGCTTTTCGGGCGGGGGGGCCTGCCGCTTGGCGATAGCTTTTTGCAGCATGGCGCGGAACTCTTCGGGGGCGGGCAGCGGCTTGTACAGCAGGTCGTCGGCCTGGGCCTTTTCGATGGCTTTCTGCTCGTCAGCCGGGGAGAGGTGGAAAGCGGTGACGAGCACAATGGCGATGTTCTTCAGCACGGGGCTTTTGCGCAGCCGCGCCCCGATCTCCGGGCCTTCGACGCCGGGCAGCCGGATGTCGAGGATGGCCAGCTCCGGGATATTGGTCTCGGCGCTGCCCGCGTCTACGTCGTCAATCCACTTGACGGCGTCGGTGCCGTTGGTGAAGGCCACCCCGTCAATGCTCCAGATGCCGAACAGGGCCAGCAGCGTATCGTACAGATCGGGTTCGTCCTCAACGACCATCCAGGTTGACATGTGTCGTATCCCCCGCGCCCAGGCCAGAGCCAGACGGTGATCGGAAAAGAGAGGAGTCGTTACTATTCTAGTCCATCGGGAATCCAGCGCAAGGCGCGCCTAGACTTCCGGGTCCACGAACAAGTCGTGAACGTGTTTGTCCCCCCATCCCCGGCCCTTCCCCCACGAGGGGGGGAAGGGAGAAAAACAGCGGGCCTGCTCCCCTTCCTTCCGCGCAGCGTGGGGGAAGGTCCCCCGCCCCCGCCGCCGGGCAGGTTGCCGACCCTTCCCTCCGCGCAGCGTGGGGGAAGGGGTTGGGGAATGGGGGGCAATCCCAGTGCCCAAGTGCCTAGCCCTAACAGGTTGTTCGTGAACCCTAGACTTCCGCTAGACATCCAAAGGCTCGCAGACTTCGGGAACCCGCCCCCCGCCTTGTTAAACGCCCCCACCGGTTGACAGCCCGCCCTGTAACGACTACGATCCGCGCAAAGGGTAAGAGTGTTGGTTTACTGCGCAGTGCTCACCTCATATCTCTGCTGTCTTGTGATTTCTTGGAGACAACACAATGCTTGTCAAAGACCGAATGACCCCTAACCCGCTCACCATTCTGCCCGACGCCACTCACCGCCAGGCTGCCGAACTGATGCGCGAGCATCATATTCACCACCTGCCAGTGCTGGACAAGGGCGGTAACCTGGTAGGCATCGTCGTCGAGCAAGACCTGCTGGCCGCCCAGCCGTCGGCGGCGACTACGCTGAGCATCTACGAGATTCATGGGCTGCTGTCCAAGCTCCAGATCAAGCAGATCATGACGCGCCCCGTCCACACGACGATGCCAGACTGCCCTATCGAAGAGGCCGCCCGCGTCATGCTCAGCGAGGATATCGGCTGCCTGCCCGTCGTCGAGGGCGGGAAAGTCGTGGGCATCATCACCGATGCGGACATCTTCCGCGTGCTGGTGACCATGCTCGGCGGCGGCGAAGAGGGCGCGCGCTTCACGCTCCAGGTCGCCAACAAGCCGGGAGTCCTGGCGAAGGTGGCCCAGATCGTCGCCGACGCGGGCGGCAACATCATCAGCGTCACCGCCTGGCGCGACGAGGGCAGCGCCTCCCCAGCCGCCTACATTACCATCAAAGAGCAAGGGGCCAACTTCGCCCAACTCAAGCCCAGCCTGGAGGCACTCGACGCCGAGTTGATTGATCTGCGGGAGAATCCCATCTGCCCCCGGCAAACCTTCGGTTAAGGCTCACCGCAGAGACCCCACAACTGTTCGGGCTGTCTGTGAAATGGACACGGCGACCAAGCTCTGCGGCGGGCTTTGGCATGGACCTGGGCACAATCGATCTGCCGTTTCCTTTCCTATATCATACTTAGGCACAGAAAGAACAAGACTTCCGAAGTCTTCGGAGACTTCGGAAGTCTGCCCTTCCTGCTCTTCTCTGTGTCCTCTGTGCCCTGTGATTCAAAAAACCTTGCGGTTCGGAGACTCTCGCCCCTCTAATGCGGTACAATGGAGATACGGACAGTTGCCAGTGGGAGCGAGCACCTGTGACCGACCGCCCTACCTCCAACGAAGGCTACAGCGAGGCGATTGAGGACTTCCTCAAAGCCGTGTATCTGCTGCAGCAAGAGCAAGATCGCGTCCAGACCTCCACGCTGGCCGAGACCCTGAACATCACTGCCCCCTCGACCACCGAAATGGCTAAGAAGCTGGCCAAGGCTAACCTGGTCGAGCACGAACCCTATCGCGGCATCCGCCTGACGGCGGCGGGTGAGCGCGTCGCCCTGGAAATAGTGCGCCATCACCGCCTGCTGGAACTGTTCCTGGTGCAGGCGCTCGGCTATTCATGGGACGAAGTGCACGAGGAGGCCGAACGGCTGGAGCACGCCGTCTCCGAGCGGCTGGCGCAGCGCATC
>JAGUZN010000438.1 GCA_020060775.1 Armatimonadota bacterium | reverse complement strand
CTGGCCATCCGAGCGCAGGGTGAGGGTTCCGCGGTCACCGGCCAGCGTCACCAGCGTTTCAGCCATCCCGCTGTTCGCCGACCAGCCGCGCCCGCGCAGCTCGAGCGCGATGGTGCCGGAGGAAAGCGCAAATGCCCCGTTGATGGGGTACGCCACCGCGGCGTCGGTTATGCCGGTGGGCAGGATGCGCAGGCTGTTCATCCAGGGGTAAGACTTATCTTTCCCCCGCATATCGCGCCCACGGGCAATGGCGGCCGCACTGAGCGACTTTCCGGCGATCCGCTGGATGTTGGGCAACAGCGCAGTAAAAATCTGCGCTTCATAAGCGCCGGAATCACTTTGCCCCGGCGGCACGGCTTCGGTCTGAAAGACCGGACCCTCGTGCGTGGCGACTTCAGCCGCCACGCCGCGCAGGCAGGCGCCCCACAGGAACACGAGACCCAAAAGCACGCCCAGCAGTGCGAGCGTGCGACGACGCGTGTACATAAGCATTCCTCCACTCTGGTGTGATATGGTGGCTCGGCGGTCGCGACGGACCGCCGAGCCGTGGGGCAACCTGCGGCATCCCTGCCGACTGAAGAGGGCACGTATCTGTAGTATATCAACTGCTGATATGGCATCCTCCCAGTTATTGAGAATAACATGGGAGTCGGGAGGACGCCCGTAATCTACACTACGGTTTGTATTTCGCCATGAGATACTTCTCCGCGATTGCCGAGCGGCACGCTGGCTATTTCACCTTGTACTTATTCGCCAGGTATTCGATCACGCCGTCGCGAGCAAAAGTGGATAACGCCGGTGAAAATATGAGCAATTCCGCAATGTCCTGGGCCCCGCACGAGTTCCAGTTGTTGGGCTGGTAGAAAGTCCCTCCGACGAGCACAATGCTGGTTCCCATCGTCTGGGCACTCCCATCAAGGTCGGTGAGCCCTTTCACGATGCGTCCACCGTCATAGGCATAGGCTTCCGCATTGGCCCCTTGTAAATCCTGCATACCCCCGACGACACGATATTCATCCAGCGGCCAGACGGTGGTCTGGGTATACCACGCGCGACTCACGTCTGAACCACACCAGACATTCGTGGCACCAATGTCGGTGGTTTGACTCTTCAGGTAAAACGCTGTGGTATTTGTTGCCAGCGATGCCGTAGCCGAGCACGTAATGGCGTAACCGGCGGGACTCTTGGGCGCTTCCACGGCCAGGAAGGTCACGCTCTCCATCGTGCTGGGAGTGAATTTCGTATTGATCAGTAATCCCGTGTTGGCCATCGAGGGTTGATTTAGGGCACTGATAAAGCGCACAGCGGGCAGGCCATTCACCGCATTGGTGACCAATGTCGGCAGATTGGTCGTGGCGACCCCCGACATCGTATTGCCCTTCCCGCTAGCATCCTCCCAACGGGTCACGACGCCACCGTTGGCAATGGTCTGCGCGAGAGAACTCGCCTTCAACCACAGACAGAGGCCTTGAGTCGTCAATAACGTGCTGGCGGGATCATTGAGAATGGCAACATGCCCATCCACATACGATGCCACCGCGGCGTTGCTATGGCGCGCATCAATATCGCTCGAAGGGGCATACGCGACATTATCATACGTCACGGGACTGGACGTGGCGGCATGCTGGCCATCGGCCGTTAACAGCTGCATCGCGGGATCGGGAATCTCTCCGAGCGTGACACTGGAGTTATCGGCATTGTAGACATAGGCGTTGGCGACTTTCTTGCCCTTGGTGGGGCACATCAGGATATTCCGGTCGATGTTGAGCTCGACCCAGACGTTCGAGGCGTCGGGCAGGGTCTCGTCGTGGTCCTGCGCATACATCAGGATGGCGACAGCGATCTGCCGCTGGTTGTTGAGGCACGACGTCTGTCGTGCCTTCTCCCGGGCTTTGGCAAACACGGGGAAGAGAATCGCCGCCAGGATAGCTATGATGGCGATGACGACGAGGAGCTCGATGAGGGTGAACCCTCGTTGAGAAGATGGGGTGTGCATCACACGCCCTCCTTTCACGGTAATGATCGCTGATCTCCTTGCGGCTTGCTGGCACCCGCGACAATCAGCGTCACTCTCATTGTAGGCCGGTGCGCCCTTGCGTCAAGGGGATCATCGGGGTAGAATATAGGGAACTAGTTCCCCAAGGTGACAACATGACCACCATCCGCCAACTCGCCCAATTCGCCGGGGTGAGCCCCACCACCGTGTTCAAGGTGTTGCATCATACCGGCAATATCGCACCGGAGACGCGCCAACGCATCCTCGACCTGGCCGCCCTCTACCAGTATCGTACGCCGGTAGCTCCGGCGGGGGCGCGGCCTCGGCTCATTGGGTGCATCGTGCCGGCGACGGGGTGGACTCACCAGTTGATTAGCGAGCTTTCAGCGCGCGCCTTTGCGGAAGGATACTCCCTGGTAATATTGGAAACGCATAGTCAACTGGTCCACGCAATGAAGGCCCTGCACGTGATGGCGGAGGTTGGGGTGCGCGGCATTGTCATCCATAGCGGGACCTACGACCCCATCCCCCGCTCAGCCATCTGGGAGCTCTGGAGTCGGGACATCCCGGTTATCGCCCGCGATGTGACCCCGATGGAGATACCTGTCGACCGCGTGAGTACGGACGAACGCCTGCTGGCGGATCTGGCGGTTCAGCATTTGTTCGATCTGGGGCATCGCTCCATCGGGTTCATTGCCCACCTCGCGAAGGGATTCCACCGCGGGAGACCCTGCGCTATCCGCCAGGCATTACGGCAGCATGGTATTCCCCTGGAGCACTCTATCGACCTGGATGCCTGCTGCGTCGGCCCTGATCGCTATGACCTGGAGACTCAGCTGGTTGCCCTTATGCACGCCCCACATTGCCCCACGGCCATTATTGCTGAATCGGATGACATCGCTGCCTTGACGCTGAGGGCTGCTATTCAGTGTGGTTTTTGTCTCCCCCGCGATCTCAGTATTATCGCGACCGGGTCTTGGAACAAGGTCTCTCGATATGTCATCCCAACGTTGACCACCATTGAGCAAGACTACGATGGCGAGGCCCACGAGATCGCGACATTACTGTTCCAACGCCTCGCCGAAGGGACGAATCCGGCTGACTGTGCTCCGAAGACGATTCTCATCCCTCCCAAGCAGCTACTACCCGGCAATTCATGTGCGCCCCCTGGTACGAAGGCGATGTCCGGTAATTCGTATTCACGGACATCATGCTCTGCCGCCCTTTCCAACACACGAAGCACGGTACATCCCTGTGATCTGACAGATGCGGAATGGGCGATCCTCGAACCGTTGCTTCCCCATGATAGAGCACAGGGGCGGGGACGTCGGCGCGAAATTAATCTTCGCCAGGTGTTGAATGCATTGCGCTATCGGCTGCTTGCGCAATGTAGTTGGCGAGGGCTCCCCGCAGACTGGGGGCTTCCATGGAAGACGGTACACGATTATTATCGGCGCTTCCAGCACGATGGCACCTGGACGAAAATTTATCCGCATCTGGCCAGACCGATAACACCAACGGAGTAAGCGACGTCATTTATTCGCTACCTAAGAAGCTGCTTGGCAATTGGGACTTTAGACTTGCTCTTCCTCAGCTTACCGATACGGGGTAGCATCTCTACGAACAGATCCTTTGTAAACAGCTTCTCAATCGTTGATGGTAATCCTCTCCTTTTCGGAAGAACCTCCTGGAGCCCAGCCATGCGACGCATAACCTTACGACACCAATGCTGAACGCTTGACGATCATTATCAACGAATCGAAAGGGGGGATCGTCCGCGACAACATCCAACGCCTTCCCGAGGCCGATGGCACAGCCTGAATGTGGTCAGCCAGGGAGACGAGGCTGCCGTCTCCATCGATGCACGACGCATGCGCGGGATTCCACACCGCGTGAATTAGCAACTCCACGTACCTGGTCGTATCAAAGGAGAGATTGGTCAAGCAGACGGTCAGGCGTTGCTCGTCCTCCCAGACCTTGAGCCCGGCATCGGTCGGCCGTTCCACCCAGACGGGCAGTACATCGGGGCACATCCAGCGCAACAGCTGTTGGAGTTGATACCGACGATGATAGCAGATCAAGTGGTCGTTCCCATGATCCGTCCCATGCAGGGCGTAGGGCAATGCGGCAACCCGGCCGCCCAAGGCATTTGTATAGAGCACGACGCCCGGCGCGACTGGCTGACGATCATGATCGATAAGATGGGAGATGATCCGACAGGCCGGATCGGGTGCCAGCTGACGCACACTCCCCTCCCGCGGGAAGGCAATCGGGATATAGCAGTCGGCATACGGGCCGGAGAATTCCGGAGCGGACAACACCTCAGCGCTGCATTGCGTCACCGCAGCTCCTACGGCACACCCCGTCCACTCCCCGTAGCCCATCTCATGCAGGGCATGCACCGCAGTGGCATCCAGTAACACGCCGCCAGCCAGGGTGTTGCGTATCGCGTCAGCGGACATACAGCGCACCGAATCGCCGATTAACCCACTCACCGGACTCGGATCAAAGGTATGGGGGATCCCGAGATGGCCCAAGATCTCAGTACAGGTGAAGGCCGGCCAGTACAGATCAGCAGGGTCAGAGATGGAGCCGGGAGTACGGGCTGCTGAATCGAATTCCCAGTGCAGTTGGATGCCTTTGCGCGTGCCAGGACGCGGAGCATGATGACGGATGGCCGTAAAGTACCGGCGGTTCGCGGACAGCATGGGTGCAAAGTCTTCTTCCAGAAACGGGGAATCCCCCACATAGCTCGCCGCGGAGATGGCGGCAGCATTCATGCCGTGCAAGAAGGCCTGCGTCATCTGGTAGCGCACTACCGCCATACTTTTTGACAAGCGTGTGCCGGGGCACGTCTCGATCTCGGCGGCATATTCCACGGCGTCGCCTAACGTGTGCTGAATGAATTCCGGGTAAAAGAGCCCGGCAAACAGATGGCGACGCTGCCAGTCCTGATACCCGCCAATGCACGGGCGCACCAGCGGTTTGCCCGGACCAGGATGAAACGCCGCGAGTACATTCGTTATGCGATGCCCGACAGGAGGCAAACAGTGCACCGAGGGGATCATCATTCCGACCTTGGTCTGCGGGTTCACCGCATGGACCGCACGCTCGATCACCTGCGCAAGATGAACGAGTTGCGCGCCAAGAAAATCGATCCAGGCAGCCCGAACGGCCTGATCATGCTGGAGGGCGTGTTGGAGGGATTGCCGGGTCCAGGTCTGGTCGGTCACTTCCCCAAATCGGTGTACGTGCAGATCACAGCAACACCCCCAGGTCTGCCGGTCGCCTAACAACATATACCGGTGATCGTCATCCACAAAGATGAAATCCGCCCCCACACCCGCCAACAGGCGGTAAAACCGGATCAAGTAGCGCTCCAGTTTCGGATCTAACAGACACGGCCCGCGGTAGTCGCAGGTGCCGTCAGCGCGAGTGGCCCAATAATCGTAATCCAGATGCCCGCGGTGGTCACGTTGCGAGACCTGCTGGTTATATGACGAGTTAATGCCGACGCGAATGCCGGCCTCCGCCAATCGGGCTTTGGCCCGACACATGGTATCGACCTCCCGTTGCGCCTCCGCCAGTGTGAGCTGATTCCAGACGATAAACTGCGCATCCGTAAACAGCATGACCTGCCGGGTTTGCGTGGCGTGACACCAGGCGATGACTTCCTCGACCCGTTCCTCAAAGCGCCAATAGGGCAGATACAGCCGGAGGATATAATGCACTTCCCCGCAGGGGAACAGATCGGGCACCTGCCCTGAATGTCCATCGAAGCTTTCGGCTTGAGGCGTATTTGCCGCCAGAACGTCTACTATCATGAGTCACTCCTTGCACCGTACCCACACTCATCCCGTCGTGCTACTCGCGCACACATCATCCCGGTGCTAGCAGCCTCCGGATAGACTCGCACCGGCATTGGCTTGTTCTGTTGGCGCTGTGCTGTGCGCGCATCTCTGGCGTCTGTCACCCGACAGCGTAGCTCAGATATCGCGCTTGCCCATCGCCAACATACCTGCGCCACTGCGCAATGGGACTGTATCCGCAGGCTGCTAGCCTGGTGACTGACGGTGACGCGTCGGTCGAGATCCGAGTAGCCGGCAGATCTGGTTACGTGCACATATGCAGCCATTGTATTCGTGACGACGGCAGCGTCAATAGTTTATCGGTATGGGGGATAGGTGAACTTGTTCCCTAAACAAACACACCGGCAGACGAACGGCTAACCGCGAATCGCTGATCGGGCATGCGTTTCGCAGACCACAGGCAGGGATCACTCTCCCGATGCTGGGCATGGTGGCAAGGGTGTGCGGAAATTCGATTTCCTGGACACTTCCGGCACATCGTATCGGGAGATGCGCATCCGGTCTCCTCCATCTCCAGGATGCAGAGGGCTCACCCCCAACTCATTCAGGGTATAGGTTCACGGTTCCGAAAGCATGCGACCTGTCCAGGGTAGACTGGAACAGCTTCGGCTCGAAATAGTCATCACGACGACATGCGTTGAGCACAGTCGTGCGGCTCACCCCGGCGAATCGGACGAGATATCGGATCGTGGTCATCAGGCCGTCGCAGGGAACTAGTTACCTAGCTACTACCCTCAACGCCCTCTTGACGCAGAGGGATTCTGGCGTACAATCGATTAGTTGGATCAGCACGCCGGTCGGGGCCACGGCTTTCGAGACAGTGGGGTCTCGACATCAGCGAACAGCATCGAAGGAGAGGATTGCACCGCATGTTACACAATCACACACCGAGCATCGAGGATACCAGCGCCGCCACGCGGCAGGCCAGTCCTGCCGGCGTGCAGGCATTTGTCGAGGGGGGGTTCGGCCTCTCGATGCACTGGGGGCTGTACTCGCTGCTCGGACGGAACGAGTGGGCGATGCATTGGGAATCGATCCCCCATGCGCAGTATTTTACTCTCATGGATCGCTTCAATCCCACACGTTTTTGCGCGGAAGAGTGGGCTGATCTGTTATTGGAGTCAGGGCAGAAGTTCCTGGTCATCACCACTAAACACCACGATGGCTTCTGTCTCTGGGACACCGCATTTACAGAGCACAAAATCACCAATACGCCCTTCCGCCGCGATGCGCTGCGCGAGTTGGCGACCGCGCTGCATGACCGTGGGTTGCACCTGCACTGGTACTACTCACTGATGGACTGGACGCACCCGGCGTACCGCCAGGACTGGCCATGCTACCTCGACTATGTCAATGGACATCTGCACGAGTTACTAACGCAATACGGACCGATCCACGGGGTGATCTTCGACGGCTACTGGCCTCACCATCCCTTTAGTGAGCGTGATGCCTACTTCAAAGAAGGCGGCCCCTACAATCTGGCGGCGATCTATGATTTGATCCACGCGCTACAGCCCGACGCCATGGTGACGAATAACCACCACGTGCTGCCCTTGAAGGGCGAGGACTATCAGGTGTGGGAACTGGATATGCCGGGTGAGAATACGATCGGTTGGAATACGACGGAAATCGGCACCCTGCCCACCGCGGTGTGGTGGAATCTGAACAGCGGGTGGGGCTATCAACCGGCGAATCACTGCGTCAAGTCGGTTGAGACCCTCCTCGACACATATCAGCGGGCGCGGAGCAAAGGGGCCACGTTCATGCTCAATATCGGCCCGCGTCCCTTCGGCGATATCCACCCAGACGAGGCCACGGTCCTCAGGCAAATCGGCCAGCGTTTGCGGGAACTGCCAGGATGATCACTGGACTGGGCGCTCATCGTATCTATACTGATGGAGCGTACGGCATACCCCTATCGTGACGATGGGGTGCCCATCACGGGCTCGGCGCCCGGTGGAGGTGTCGTTGACGCCGTCCCATGTAAAGCAGTCGGCATTCTGGCCTTGACTATTGCGTAACTGGACGTGTTCTGGAACGTACAGTGGCGGACCACGATCAGGGCGCCAAAGTTGCTGCGGATCTTCACCGCGTTTACCGCCGGTAAAAGGTCAGCCTTTCGATGCCGAATCTCGTATTTGAGGAGATACGCATACCGATGGAAGTACAATGGATCGAGACCACCGAAGACGCGGTATGGAGGACGAAACCGCTACAAGATCTTCCGCTCGCCGCTGATACGCTGGAGATTACCGACAAGCAGCACCAGACCATTGATGGGTTTGGCGGTTGTTTCAATGAGCTTGGCTGGATAGCGTTGGGGAAGATACCGGCGAGCGCACGCGCACAGATCTTTGACGCGCTGTTCAGCCCGAATAGCGATCTTCGTTTCAATTTTTGCCGTGTGCCGATTGGCGCCAGCGATTATGCCGCCGAATGGTACAGCCTGAATGAAACGCCCGGCGACTATGCCATGACGCAATTTTCCATCGCGCGCGACCGGTCCTGTCTGATCCCCTATATCCACGAGGGCTTGACGCGGCGGTCGGACATGAAGCTCTTCGCTTCACCCTGGAGCCCGCCGACCTGGATGAAATATCCGTGCGCCTATAATCACGGTACGCTAATCTGGGAAAAAGAGATCTTGCACGCATATGCGTTGTACTTTTTGAAATACGTGCAGGCGTATGCGGATGCCGGCATCACTATTCACCAGATTCACATACAGAACGAACCGATGTCCGATCAGAAGTTTCCCTCCTGCGTATGGACAGGCGAGCAATTCCGCGAATTCATCGCCAACTATATGGGGCCGTTGTTTGCCGCCAATCACCTCACGACGGAAATTTGGCTCGGCACCTTGAACGGACCGGAAACCGATCATCGCATGCTCTGGACCGGTTACGACCAATACGCGAACCTGGTCTTAAGCGACCTCCGCGCACAGCAATATATCAGTGGCGTCAGCTATCAATGGGCAGGGAAGTATGCCCTCCAGCAGACATTTGAAAGCTACCCCGAACTGCAGTACATGCAATCCGAAAACGAATGTGGCGACGGCACGAATTCCTGGGAATATGCACGGTATATCTTCAACCTGTTTCGACACTACCTGTGCAACGGTGTGAACAGCTACATATATTGGAATATGGTGTTGGAACCGCTGGGGCGCAGCACCTGGGGATGGACACAAAACGCACTCATCACTGTTGATCCGCAGACACAAAACGTCACCTACAATCCGGATTTCTACGTGATGAAGCACTATTCCCATTTCGTGGAGCGGGGCGCGGTGCGACTGGGCACGAGCGGCCATCTCACCGGCAACGCGGTGGCCTTCCAGAATCCCGATGGCACTCGCATCGTGGTACTCGGCAACCTCCTTCCGCACGCTCGCACCGTGACAGTGACCTGCCATGGCCAATCGTTCACCGTTGCACTGCAGCCCTTCTCGTTCAATACCTTTACGGTATCACGAAGAAGTTAGGCAACTGTAAACGGCGTGCTGTCACATTTCGCTCATCACGGTACGACCAGGCGCGTCAGCGGCGCTTTCTCGACGTGCCGGGGGTTCGAATCTCTCCCGGCATTCTGTCGGTTTTCGCTCGTCGTCTGACGACCAGGTGCGTCATGGCGTCACTGCCCAGATATTAGAGCCTATCCGAAAAGTGAATATCTGATATGATTCTCGTTCCCTTTTCATTCAAACATCATGGCCACTTGGCTGGTGATCCAGGCACAGGCCAGGT
>JAGUZN010000363.1 GCA_020060775.1 Armatimonadota bacterium | reverse complement strand
TCTCGGCGAGATATCGAATGAGGTCAATTAACATATTCGTGACGGATCAACTTCCCACAGATGCGTGAATTCCGGCAACCAACGCACGGGAAGGGCACCTCACACCGCGCGAGGTACCCGCAAAATGCCCGCTGATTGTCGGGTAATTATACCATATTCGCCCTGTGGGAACAGCCTCGCGGACCAGAGAATATGATCTGGACCTTCCCGCTTCGCTCTGCTACACTACCCTCAACGCACCCGCTCGGGGAGAGATGCTCATGATGCTTGACCGTCTATGCCGATGCCTCTGCTTGATCTGCCTGGTTGTCGCCATGCTGCCGGTTGTGGCATTCGGCGCCGAGCCGATCACCTTCACCTTCAACCCGCCGACGGAGATCAGCTACACAGAACAATACGTGAGAACCACGCGCGCCATCAGTCCGCGTTCGCGTTCGCAGCGCAGCGCCGAAACCACCGGGACTACCCGCATTGCGCGGGATGGCGACGGGTATCGCTATACCACCACCGTGACCACCTGCCGCATGCTCAAAGACGGGCGTGCCGCCCCCGATGCCTTCACCGATCTGATGCTGAACCTGCCGCTGTCGCTGCGCGTGAGCGCCCGGGGAGCGGTGACCGGCGTGGAGGGGTATGCGGCGTTTCGCGAGCGCATCGAAGCGCAGGCGCCTGCCCAGGTGAAGGCGCTCATGCTGCAGGCCGCCGCCGATGACGTCATCCTCGCCGGCGAGCAGCAGAAGTGGCAGGAGCGCATCGGGCGTTTCATCGGCAAAACGGTGGAGGTCGGCCAGCTCTGGCTGGATACCACGGTGGCGGCCGTGCCCAACAGCACCATGCTGGTCGTCTATCGCGCCACCGCCTTCGCCGAACACACCACCGTGCAGGGCAAGAGCGCGCTGCGCATCAAAGTCCTCTGCAGCAACGATCCCGCCGTGCTCGCCAGGGCACTGGACAAGCCGATTGAGGAGATCATTGCCATCAGCAAAGAGCCGCTGCCCAAAACCAAGTACCCCTATACCAGCAAAGGCGAGCTCGTGCTGGACCCCGCCACCATGCTCCTTGTTTCCGACATCAGCGAAGAGACGGCAATGTTCGATATAAAGACGCAGAACGGCGCCGTCGTCCCCCTCACCATTACCGAACGCAAAGAACTGCGCTACACCTATCAGTGAAGTCAATAGTAGGTGGTCACGTCGTTCCTAGCTTTCCAATCCGTTGCTGAACATGCCTCGCTTGGCCTTTCGCGTTCGGCCAACGTCTTCCCCTCCCCTGTCGCAACGGGGGAGGGTAGGGTGGGGGTAATCCACCTGACCACCTAGAGTGATAATCCACTACAGTTAACGACATTCCCTGCCAATCTTACACGAACATCAGCAGGGAATCGCTGCGCGCAAGCGAACTTGAACCTCCAGCACCTTCATGAGGAGATTCCCGTGACCACTACCGCCGATCAAAATGCGGCCACCCTGCCGTATTTGCATCCCGACCTGCCCATCGCCGAGCGCGTGCGCGACCTCATCGGGCGCATGACGCTGGAGGAAAAGGCCTCGCAAATGCTCAATGTCGCACCGGGCATCGAGCGCCTGGGCATCCCGCCCTACGACTGGTGGAACGAATGTCTGCATGGCGTGGGCCGGGCAGGCATCGCCACTGTCTTCCCGCAATCCATCGGCATGGCAGCCATGTGGGATGACGACCTCATGCACCGCATCGCCGTGTCGATTTCCGACGAGGCGCGCGCCAAGCATCACCACGCCATGCAAAAGGGCTTCCACGGCCGCTCCTTCGGCCTCACCTACTGGACGCCGAATATCAATATCTTCCGCGACCCGCGCTGGGGGCGTGGGCAAGAAACCTACGGTGAAGATCCCTGGCTCACCACGCGCATGGGCGTCGCTTTCGTCAAAGGGTTGCAGGGGAATGATGACCGATACCTGAAGCTGGTCGCTACCCCGAAGCACTTCGCCGTGCACAGCGGGCCGGAAGCGAACCGCCACCAGTTCGACGCCAAAGCGACCGTGCGCGATATGGTGGAGACCTACTTCCCGGCGTTCAAAGCCTGCGTGCAGGAGGCCAACGCCGCTTCCGTGATGGGTGCATACAACCGGCTGAACGGCGAGGCATGCTGTGCCAGCCCCTTCCTGCTGCAGCAGGTGCTGCGCGATGCCTGGGGATTTGACGGCTATGTCGTCTCCGACTGCGGCGCCATCGAAGATATTTATGAACACCATAAGCTCTTCCGCATCAAGGAGAGCGCGGTCGCGTTTGCCGTGAAGGCCGGTTGCGATCTCTGCTGCGGCGAGGCCTACGATGCGCTGGTGGGCGCAGTGCAGCAGGGATACTTGAGCGAAGCGGATATCGACCGGTCGCTGGAGCGGTTATTCGTCGCGCGCTTTAAACTCGGGATGTTCGATCCGCCCGCGCGTGTGCCCTATGCACAGATCCCCTACGAGGTGGTCAACTGTCCCGCACACCAGGAGCTGGCCCTGCAGGCGGCGCGCGAGTCATTGGTGCTGCTGAAAAATGAGGGGAACCTGCTGCCGTTGAAGCTGGCGAACCAGTACATCGGCGTGCTCGGCCCCAATGCTAACGCCCCCGACACGCTGGTGGGCAACTACAACGGCAATCCCGCCAGGGCCATCACCCCGCTGGAAGGGATCATCGCCCGCGCCTTCCCACAGGCGAATATCATGTATCATGAGGCCTGCCCGCTGGTCGGTCAGGCGGACACCGTAATGTGGGAGGCCATGGAGATCATCCGCGACGCCGACATGTTCATCATCGTTGGCGGCCTCTCGGTCGCGGTGGAGAGCGAGGAAGGCCCCACGTCGGGCGACCGCATCTCGCTCGACCTTCCCGCCAGTCAGCGCGCGCTGCTGGAAAAAGTTCACGCCACCGGCAAGCCCTATGTCGTCGTGCTGCTCAATGGCAGCGCGGTGGCCGGCGCGTGGGCCGAGCAGGCCCCGGCTATCCTCGAGGCCTGGTATCCCGGCGAGGCGGGTGGCACCGCGATTGCGGAAGCGCTCTTTGGCGATTACAATCCTGGCGGGCGCTTGCCGGTCACCTTCTATCAATCCGTCGAGCAGTTGCCCGACTTCGAAGATTACCACATGCCCGGTCATACCTACCGCTACTTCACCGGCACCCCGCTCTTCCCGTTCGGCTACGGCCTCAGCTACACCACCTTCACCTACGGCAACCTGCAGGTGCAGACCGGCAACGTGGCGGCGGGCGAAACGGTCACCGTCAGCGTCGAGGTGCGCAACAGCGGCGATCGCGCTGGCGATGAAGTGGTGCAGCTCTATGTGAGCGATATTGAAGCCTCCGTGCCGGTGGCGATTCGCAACCTGCAGGGCTTCCGGCGCATCCACCTGGCCGCGGGCGAAACGCAGACAGTGACCTTCACTCTGCAGCCCGACCAGTTCATGGTCACCGCCGATGACGGCACGCGCTTCCTCGAGCCCGGCGCCTTCCGCATCTCGGTGGGCGGCGGCCAGCCCGGCTGCACCCCCGAGCACCAGATGGTCGAGACGACAATCGAAATCGGGTGACGATTCACGACACCGCCGTACGCCATCCCTCCCCATCAACAACAGGGGAGGGATGGCCATTTCCCCTGCATGCCGCTTGGAACACGTGCCATAACCTGCTAGAATACCCGCATGGCCTTTCTCGATGCACAGCCGTTAATTCTTGCAAGTGAGGCGCGACCGGACTTCGACGTGATCGTGCAACTGGTCGAACCCGGGTCGCGCGTACTCGACCTTGGTTGCGGAACCGGGGAACTGATGCAACGGCTCATCGCCGAGCGTGGAGCCACGACGCAGGGGGTGGATCTGCACCAACCCTCGGTGAGCGCGTGCATCAGTAAAGGCTTGAGCGTCTTTCACGGCGATCTGCACGAAGGATTGGCCGATCTGCCGGACGACGCCTTTGACGTCGTCATCCTTAGCCGCACCCTGCAGCAGGTGCCTGACCCCGACACGGTGATCCGCAACATGCTGCGCGTGGGGCGGCGCGCCATCGTCAGCTTCCCCAACTTTGCCTTCTGGTGGAACCGGCTGCATCTCCTTGGTTTCGGCAAGCTGCCCGTGTCCCGCTCCCTGCCCTATGCCTGGTACAACACGCCGAACATCCGCCTGATCACCCTGAAAGACTTCGAGGCGTTCTGCCGCAAGGAGCAGGTGACCATCCGCAAACAGGTCGCTCTCTACATCGGCGATGGCAGCCGTCCCCGACGTATCACCTTCCTGCCTAACTGGTGTGGCGAACTCGGCATTTTCCTGCTCGGACGGAAATAACACCGCCGTCAGGAGCAGGAGGTCGACCGGGGGCAGCGAATAACGCCGGTACAAGCGTTGGAAAATACCGTGACGCGGAGAGGACTGCCATGCCTGATGTCGTCTGTCTCGGAGAGCTGCTGATCGACTTCACCTCGCTCGATCCCGGCGCGTCCCTCATCGAGACGCGCGGGTTTGAGAAGCATGCCGGCGGCGCACCCGCCAATGTGGCGGTGGGCATCAGCCGCCTCGGCGGCAGTGCCGCCTTCCTGGGCATGGTGGGCGACGACGAATTCGGCCGCTACCTGGCGAAGATGCTCGCCGACCGCGGGGTGGATATCGCCGGGCTGCGCTACTCACGAGTCGCCCATACCACGCTGGCCTTTGTCGCCCTGCGCGAAGATGGCGAGCGCGAGTTCATCTTCTATCGCAATCCCGGCGCAGACATGCTGTACAGTCCGGCCGACCTGGACGAGGCGCACATTGCGCAGGGTCGCATCCTTCACCACGGCTCGATTTCCCTCATCGGCGAGCCGAACCGAGCCGCCACCCTGCGCGCCATTGCGCTGGCCCGGGAAAACGGCGCGCTGATCTCCTATGACCCGAACTTGCGCATGAACCTGTGGCCTGACCCCGATGCCGCACATGCCGGCATCGACCTCGGCCTGTCCACGGCCGATATCTTAAAGGTATCTGAAGAGGAACTGGTATTTATCACCGGCCAGTCCGATCTGGAGGTGGGCATGCGCCTGTTACGCGAGCGTGACATCGTTGCCATCGTGGTGACGCAGGGCGAGGCCGGATGCGCCTACCACTGGGATGATTACACCGGCCGGGTATCCGCCCGCCCGCGGGTCGCCGTCGACACCACCGGCGCGGGCGATGCCTTTGTCGCCGGGTTGCTCTATCAACTCATGAAAGCCGACCGGCCGCTCACCGAGTTCAGCCAGGGCGACATCGAGGCCATGCTCGCCTTCGCCAACCAGGTGGCGGGGCGCGTGGTGACCCGCCGCGGCGCCATTCCCGCCATGCCCACGCTGGACGAAATTGCCCAAGACCAGTGACCGCAGCCTTTGTTGTAACGAGGTAGTGCCATGCGCTGTATTTTTGCCATTGATGCCGGCGGCACAAAATGCGATGCCCTGCTCGCGCGCGATGACGGCGTCGTCATCGGGTGGGGTCATCAGCAATCCTCCGATGTCCCCCTGGGCCGCAGCATGCTGGGAGCCGGGCGCAATCGTGTGACGATCAACCGCGCGGCCTTCATTGCCTTGCGCGGGCAGAGCTTTGATGAACTGCACCTGGTGCCCGGATGGTCGCCGCTGCATTTGTTGCCCTACGAGCGCCCGATCCTCACCACGCTGCATACCTGTTTCGAAAATCAATCAGCGCTGGAACTGGTGGGTGAACCGTATGGCGTAGTCGTACTGGCGGGCACCGGCGCCTTTGTGAACGCCACCACGCGTGATAGCCGCATGTACCACCTCGATGGCCTGGGGCCGATGCTGGGCGATCATGGCGGCGGGTACCATATCGGATTGATGGCGCTGCGCGCAGCCGCGAAAACGGAGTGGCATCCGCGCCATCGCACGACGCTGAGCACGGCGATCAGTCAGGAACTCGGCATCGACGACCCGCACTACGGTCCGGTGAAGAAACCCACCGATTTCCCCCGCAGTTACGGCAGTGGGCTGGTCAAATACACGCTGCAGGACCATGACCGCAGCGAGATCGCCGCGCTGGCGCGCATCGTGGACCGCGAGGCCAATGCCGGCGACATCATTGCCCGCCGCATCCTGGAGGAGGCGGCCGCCACCATTGCCGAGACGCTGTTCGATGTGGTGGATAAGCTGGGTATCGCCGATGACGATTACGCGCTGATCGGCGCTGGCAGCGTCGCCACCCGGTCGGATATCTACTGGGATCATCTCTGCGCGCTGGCCAGGCAGTTCGTTCCGCGCTACCGCCCGTTGCGTCCCGACCTCCCGCCGGTGGCAGGCATGACGCTGTCAGTACTGCGCAAGCTGCATGGCGGCGTTCCGCCATCCGTGCGGGAGAACCTGGAGGGATCGCTGCGGGAAGCGATGGCCGCCCCGCCACCACATCCTGATGATATACAGTTGCCTTTCCCCATGTCCGCCATGGGCTGATCTGTCTGACCCAAGGAGAATCCAATGGTTCCTGAACAGTACCTCAATGCCGTGCGCGGCATCCTTGATCACCACCAGCAACACTCGCTGCCCGCCGTGGAGCAGGCCGCCGACCTCATCGTGCATGCCCTGTCGAGTCAGGGGGCGGTCTTCTGCTCGGAGATCGGCCACCATAACCAGTGGGACTTCCTCCACCGCGCCGGGGGATTGGCCGCCGTGCAGCCATTCGCCTATAGCTGCACGATCACCGATCCCGTGGCCGAGTGCCTGAAAGATCGCCCGCGCCCCGAACCGGTGGACCGCGAGTTCGAAGCGATCCGCCTGGTGGTGCACACGAGCAATCTGCGCCCCGGCGACGTGATGCTGTTGAGTTCCGTTTCCGGCAAGAATCGCGGCCCGGTGGAACTGGCACTCGCCTGCCGGGACTACGGCGTGAAAACGATCGGCTTCACCTCCATGGCCTATACGCAACAGGTGGAGGCTAAACACCCCTCCGGCAAGAAGCTGTACGAAGTGGTGGATGTGGTCATCGACAACGGCGCGCCCTTCGGTGATGCGGCGGTGAGCATCCCGGGCTTCGAGTTCGATCTGCTGCCGGTCTCCGGCGTGTCGATGATCGTCGCCGGCTGGATGATCTGGGGGCGAGTGATGGAGAAGATGGCCGCCGCCGGCAATCCGCCGACGGTGTTCATGAGCGTGAATCGCCCGGGCGGCGAGGCCTCGCTGAAGGAACGCGAGGCGACCTATCACCAGAGGGGGTACTGAGATGTCAGCATCTGCGTATATGGAACAGGCCATCGCCGTGTTGCGCCAGGTGGAAGAGACCCAGCAAGCGCCGATCGGCCAGGCGGCCACCCTGCTGGTCGATGCCGTGGTGAACGATCGCAGCATCTTCGCCTTTGGCGCCAGCCACTCCTTCATGCTGGTGGAGGAAATGGTCTACCGCACGGGTGGGCTCATGCTCGTTAATCCCATTTACCCGCACGGCATGAACCTGTCAGTACGCCCGATGACCGCCACCTCGCGCCTCGAGCGCGTGCTCGGGCTGGGGGCGGCGCTGCTGGAGAATGCCCCCGCGACCTCCGGCGATGTGCTCATCATCGCCTCCACCTCCGGGCGCAATGCCGTGGTTATCGACATGGCGCTGGCCGCCCGCGAACGCGGCATCCACACCATCGGCATCACCGCGCTGGCCTACACGCAAGGCGTGAGCAGCCGTCACCCTTCGGGCAAGAAGCTGGCTGACCTCTGCGATGTGGTGATCGATAACTGCGCACCCTACGGTGATGCCGCGGTGGAGATTCCCGGCTTCCCGCAGAAAGTGGGGCCGCTCTCCTCGGTCGCCGGGTGCGCCATCGTCAATGCCCTGGTGGCCGAGGTGGTGCAGCGATTAGTGCAGCAGGGAGTGACGCCGCCGGTGTTCATCAGCGCCAATCTCGATGCCGGTGACGACTTCAACGCCCGCCTGCTGGCGGAAAACCGCCACCGCATCCACTACATGGAGTGATGCACATGGCGATGCACGAGTTCCGGAATTAATTCATCGCTTCCATCGCGAGGTCGGGCATGGGCATCACCGCCTCCGGTGGCGGGGCGCTGGTCTCGCGGATGATCAATGCGGGTTGTAACACCACGTTCGCGCCGGGGTCGGCGTCGTTGGTCTCACTCAGCAGCAGGATGGCCGCCGTCCGCCCGGCCTCGTGCCAGGGCAGGCGCACCGTCGTGAGCACTGAGCTGTCATGGCCCGGGTAAGGGCAATCGCTCTCACCATACCCGATCACGCTCACCTCGTCCGGCACCCGCAGCCCCTCCATCCATAACGCCTGCACCATCTGCTGGGCGACGGCATCGCTGGGAGCCAGCACGGCAGTAATCTGTTGCTGACGACAACGCCGGGCGCACGCGTGCGCGAGCGACCGCGCCTCATCATCTCGCCACTCACAGCAGTGCACGTGCGCCGCATAATCGAAACCGTGGACGTCACAGCCCTGCTGCACCGCGCTCAACTGGTGCGGCATGCAAGGGGAAGCGGCATCGAGAATTGTTAAAAAACGTCGGTGTCCCTGCGCTACTAAGTGATCGAAGCGCAAGCGGCTACCCTGTGCAGCATCAATACCCACGCACCGGCAGCCCGGCAACCGGTGCAGTAATGATACTACCGGCGTGCGCGCCAGCGCCGGCTGCTGGCGCAGATAGGCCAGCGTCGCTTCGCTTTGCTCGAGGGGGCCGAAAAGCGCCACGCCGTCCAGATCGCCGCGCGCGACCGCCTGCGGCAATCCGTGCTCTGCCGCGAAATCGGTGATGGTGAGCACCGCCACGCGTTGCGGGGAGAGCACCTGTTGCAGGCCGTCAACAATGGCGCAGAACATCGGCTGGTAGGCGGGGGCCAATGTCGAGAAGAACCCGATGACTTTCGTGGAAACCGTCTGACCGATTCGCCGCGCCGCGAGGCTGCGCGCGATATGCGCGTGCGCCGGATCGTAGCCCATTTCCCGCGCTGCCTGCTGGATGCGCGCAATGGTGTCCGGCTTGAGTTTGTCCGAGCGCTCACGCAACGCCAGCGACACCGTCATCTTGCTGACGCCGCAACGAAGTGCAATGTCGAAGAGCGTCACCGCGCGGGGAGAGGCCTGACCGTCGTCGAACGTCGACATTTTCCTGGTGTCCTCCTGAAAATGGATCCTATCTATCCTGCGTAAACGACGTGACTACGCTGAGTGATGATAGCTACGGCAGGCCTTGGGAGTGCCCGCACGGAGTAGCCTATAATTAGTAGTTTATATAAACGGTTGTTTTATTCTAACTCACAACATTTAGTAAGTCAAGCGGTGAGCCTCCTGCACGATGCACAGGAGGCTCAACAGATAGACATGCAAATGTGCGGAGTAATTAGAAATACGAATACCCCAACACCTGCAGAGCGCTAAAGCAAAGATTGGCGCCGGACGTCGGCCCTGTGACTGTCACATACTTATACTGCGTGGTATCAACGACTTTCTGCTCCGCCCATTGCCGCATACTCGTGAAGGTGCCCACATCGGGCCAGATGGTGTTGTAGGTGCTGTCATCAGTTGAGATGGCAACCGCGGCATTGTTCAATTGCGCCGCACAAGGGTTGCAATCCCGGCGCGCCTGCACGCGCAACATCGTCACCACCGTCGGATAGGCCAGGGTGAGTTTTATCACGGGTTGACCACTGGGATTATTGACCATGCAGATGGACACGTTGCTGGACTCATCAGGATCAGGGTGGAGGAAGTTATTGATGTCGCTGTAAATGACTGTCGTCGGACTGACCACTGCGATGGTCGCCCCCAGGCTGGTGAGCGCGGCGTTCTGCGGCAGCACGTCCAGCGTCCCATGTGCGGTCGTCTTCACGTGGCCGTCCACATAGGTGCAGTTCATCTTGTTGCTGTGCCGCATATCCAGGTCGCTGACCGCCGTGATGACGTTGTCGGTGCTCCCGCCCGCGTAGTCCGCGCTGAGGATGGCCACGGTGGGGTCGTCGATCTCCCCCAGGGTGATGCCGGAGGCGTTGGCATTGTAGCCATACGCGTTGGCGACCTTCTTGCCCTTGGTGGGGCACATCAGGATGTTGCGGTCGATGTTCAACTCAACCCAGACATCTTCCTTATAGGGCAGTGTCTCGTCGTGATCCTGCGCCCACATGAGGATCGAGACGGCAATCTGCCGCTGATTGTTCAAGCACGACGTCTGCCGTGCCTTCTCCCGCGCTTTCGCAAACACGGGGAAGAGAATTGCCGCCAGAATAGCGATGATCGCAATGACGACGAGCAATTCAATGAGGGTGAACCCCTTGACACGATACGAATGGTTCATAGTGATCTCCTTAGATCGAATGTCTGATGAACGAGTGGAACAGGGATAACGTTCCATCTCGTTGCACCCGCAAGAATCGAGGTGGTAGGGAGCAGGGGCTATTCCTGCTCCCTACCCCAATCCACAACAGTTATTGGATAGCCCCGAAGCCTTTCCATGTACCGGGGGAACCGCTGGTCACGCATACCCATCCGATATACCCCCTGGATCTCGGCGCCGAGTTGTATACGATGTCGCCGACTTTCCATGAGCCGCTGGTGGGCGCCGCCGTGCCCAGCAACACCGGGCGGTTTTCCGTGCACGTCATGCCCTGCACGGGGTTCAGTGGGAAGGTGAAGGGCAGCGCCTTCGGGCCGCGATGCACGGCGAACTCCCCGAGGGTGACCGTCTCGCCATTCGGAATGTTGCCAATACAGATGCTCAAAGTGTTAGGCCACCAGTGGCTGATATCTGAGTCGGAACTCGGCGGCCGGGTGAAGGCGGAATCGTCGAAGTAGAAGGTATACTGGTACCGCTTGAACTCTTTGCCGAGATAGAAGGCCTTCTGCGGGACGCTGGTCGAACACATGTAAGTCGCAACTTCGTTCTCTACGCTGGCTTTGGCAATAAAGGACAGCGTGTAGATGCCGGCGCCCGGTCCCCCACCCGATGAGCGCAGGGGGTCCATCCCGCTCACCATGTGCATGTACACGTTGCCGGTGCCGCCGCCGGCGGTGAAGCGTGTGAGCCAGTTGCCGTTCGGTCCCGCCACCACCGTGTTGCCGGAAATGTTGCCGGCCGATCCCAGCCAGTTGCCGCCACTGGTCGGGGCGGCGCCATCGAAGTAGGTATAGGGATTGCCCCAGTAGTTTTTGAAATCTTCGGCCACCGGCGGCGTCGTGTACGAAGTAGATGCGGCATTGTGCTCGGCGAAGTCGATGAGGTTGGCCAGCTTGCCATTATCCTCCACCGTCACCTGCATCGCATTACCGTAGATCTGCCAGCGGGTGTTGTTCGCCTGCGTGCCCACGGTTTTTACATGGGTATCCAGCCCGGAGTTTGCCCCGAACACCACGCCATGACGCCAGTTCCCAATATTGTTCGTGATACTTAATGTCTCAGGAATGGTCTCGCAGCGCACGATACAGCGGTTGTCATCCGCCGCGTATATCGCATTGTTGTCCAGTTGCACTAACCCTTTGGCCACGCCGGTGTGGTGCACGATATCCGTCGCCGCCTCTCCGCCAAAGCGGTTGTGTACGAGGTAGAGCACCCCGCCACCCTCCGCGGTCCCGATGTTGTTCACCCAGGCGGTCGCCGGTCCGGACCCCGGAACCCCGATCAGATTGCTGATGGTCAACACGCCGCCGTTATTCTCAATAACATAATCGGTCATCAAGTCCGTCGAGACCCAGCAGTGCTCCACCACAGCCCAATCACAGCGACTGCGCAACACGCGCACATTGCAGAAGGTGCAGTGCTCGATGCGGAGATTGGTGGCATTACTGCCGTTGGTTCCAGGTGGGAAAGCATCGATGGCCAGCCCGGTGTTGTTCCAGCGGTTATCGAAGGTGCACTCGGTAATCAACACGGATGCACGGTCTAGATTGGAGGTCACAAAGTTGGAGAAGGCAATGGCCGTGCTGAACTCGCTGAACGATAGGTTTTGGATCACGGCGCGATACAGTGACCAGTCGCCGCGGAAAGCGGTAATGGGCGTGTCGCATTTAATGATCGAATTATTCTCACCGATCACGCGAATCTGCGAGGGCAGCAGAATGGTCTGGGTGATGCGGTACACCCCATTGGGGAAGACCACCGTGGGCAGACTGCTCATCGATGTCCACGCCGCATGGGATCGGTTTTGCGCTTGGGCAGCGTTAAACGCCGCCTGAATAAACGCGGTGTCATCGGTGTAGCCGTCGCCTACCGCGCCGTACGCCTTGACACTGATCTGCGCCAGCACCGGAGCACAGCAGTAGAGCAGAACCAGTGACAGCACCAGCGCCGCCTGCCGGAAACAGCACAACATACGCATCGTCTAGCCTCCTCAAAGGTAATTTCTCTTCAACAAATCGCGTAATGCCTATGGGCTGACGCCAGGGCATACGCCACCGATGAGAGCATGAAATACCGGCTATCCTTAGCGCTGCCTAATCGTGTCCGACATATTCTTTACAATTGCCTAATCGATTAGTTTACATAAATTACCACAGGTTAACTCCCTTGTCAACATGGCTGTCCTATCATGGAGCGAACCTGCCTGTCGCATATGTCGACAAGGAGATCGGAGGACACGGAGACCTCCGGCAGGTTCAGGCGGGCAGCACACGCCAGTGGACAAATGGAGGAAAATCGGTGAAGCGATTACTGTCGGGGAGGAGCAGTGCTCTTGCGCACAATGAGCTCCGTAGGCAATACCGTACAACGATCGTGGGGTTCTTCACCGGTAATGCGGCGTAGCAGCAACTCGGCCGCCTGCTGGCCGAGATCCGCCAGCGGGACACGGGCTGTGGTGAGCACGCCGCCCTTCCCGCACCCTTCCGCCGTTTCGATGTCGTCAAAGCCGACCACGCTCATGCGGGATGGCATCGACAGGCGCAGGTCGCGCAACACCCCTACGATCGTCTCGGCGTGCAGATCGTTCATCGCAGTGATAGCGGTGATATCCGGCTGGGCGCGCAGGATGCCCGGCAGATCGCGGGCGAGGACTTCGGGGGTGACATGCTCCCAGGTATGCGGTGTCAGGACCGATGCCGGTGCGAGTTGGTGGTCGGCGCATGCCTGCTGCATGCCGAGTACGCGTTGGCGATAAATCGGTGAGCGCTCGGTATCGTAAAAGTGCAGAATGCGGCGATGCCCGAGCGTCAGCAGGTGATCAGCAAGCGCATAACCCCCGCCCCAGTCATCGACAATAACTGCCGAACACCCCGGCAGTTCGGTGAGCAGCGAGACGATCGGATGCCCGCGAAATCCCGGGTCGTCCTGCAGCGCCTGCAGTGAGGGTAAGAATGCCCGGGGGTCGGGACCGCTGATGATCGCGCCGTCAATATCCCCTCGGCCGAACGCCAGCGGCAATGGGGGAGGGGTTGGGCTGTCATCTGGTCGCCCCTCGTACACGAGCACGGGCGCGTAGTAGTTTTCCAGCAGCGTTTCGATCACGCTTTCGAAGATGATGCGGTGATAGGTGAGGTGAAGGCAGTTGTCGGGAAAGAACACCGCCGCCAGGTGATTCTGCAACCGCTCATCCAGGTGGCTCAAGCGCAGGCGACGCGCAGCATGGTAGCGCGAGGGATCATAGCCCAGCTCCTGGGCGACGCGCACCACATCGTGCATCAACCGCTCGCTCACATAGCGCCGATCGCCGCGCAACGCATATGACACCGTCACCCGACTCACCCCCAGGCGGTCGGCAATATCCTGCAGGGTGACGGGGCGGGCTTCACCATTATCCTGTCGTGGTCGCTTTGCCATCGTGGTTGCATCCGCTGCCGGCAAAAGATGCACACACTTCTCAGTGGAGCCATGGCAGCGAGTGCATCACCTTATCGCGGAACATGCGCCCGTGTCAAATATTACCGGGTGAACGCGGCAGCTGGCTGCAGCAGGTAGTGCGCGCCGGCCTCGACGGCAACCTCGCAGATCCCCTCGCACATCGGCAGGTATTGACCGTTGCAGGTGAGTGCGCCGTCCTCCGGCCAGGCGAGGCGGCAGACGCCATCGCGTGCGCTGTTCAACCGCACTTCACGCAGCCGGCCTTCACGCCAGGTCATGTCCACGGCGAGGCCGCCGCGCGCGCGTAATCCGGTGACAAATCCGCTCGACCAGGCCGCCGGCAACGCGGGCAACAGCCGCACCACCCCGCCGTGGCTCTGCAGCAACATCTCGGCGATGCCCGCCGTGCCCCCAAAATTGCCGTCGATCTGGAAGATCTGCGGCGGATGCAGGTCGAGCATGCTGTCCGTCACCCAGTCGGCGATGAGATGCAGCAGATCTTCATGTGCGCGCTCGGCCTCGAAGAACCGCGCCCACAGGCCGATCACCCACGAGCGGCTCCAGCCCGTATGCCCGCCCCCCTGCGCCAGCCGGCGCTCCAACGAGACGCGCGCGGCCTGGTAAAATTCCGGCAGGCGCTCCGGGGTCATCTGATCGCCGGGAAAGACGCCGATGAGGTGCGATACATGGCGATGCCCCGGTTCTCCCTCCTCGTAATCTTCCAGCCACTCCTGCAGTTGGCCGAACTTGCCGATCTGCAGCGGCGCCAGCGCGCGCAGCATGCCCTGCCAGACCGCGCGCCGGTCAGCGTCGACCCCGAGCTGTTCGCTCATCTGCAGGCAACGCGTCAGCACATCGCGGATCAGCAGCAGATCCATCGTCGCGCCGACGCACAGCGTCACCGGCGAGGCGCCGCCTACCACAGAATTCTCCGGCGACTGCGAGGGAACCGGCACCAGCCGCCCCTGCGCATCGCGCACCAGATAATCTTCGTAGAACTCGGCCACCAGCCGGTAGAAGGGATACACCTCATCGTGAAGAAACGCATCGTCGCACGTATATTCATACCGCCACCAGAGGTGCTCGGCCAGCCAGGCGGCCGCGCCGGTCCACACATCCCACCCCGGGGCTTCCGGGGTGGCCGCGTTCCACACGTCGCCCGTGATCGCCAGGTAGATGCCCCGGCAACCGTACAGGTTGCGCGCGACCTGGGCGGCGGCGGGGATATTGCGCTTGAGGTACGCAAACAGCGGCTCGGCACACTCCGGCAGGTTGCAGACCTCCGCCGGCCAGTAGTTCATCTGCAGATTGATATCATGGTGGAAATCGGCATTCCACGCGGGTTCCAGGTCCTCGTTCCACAGGCCCTGCAGGTTGGCGGGCTGTTCGCAGTGGCGCGAACTCGCCATCAGCAGGTAACGGCCGAGTTGGAAGAACAATGCGGCCAACCCCACATCATCATGGCCGTCGCGCACGCGGGCGATCCGTTCGTTCAGCGGAAGC
This sequence comes from Armatimonadota bacterium, assembly GCA_020060775.1. GTDB lineage: Bacteria > Armatimonadota > Hebobacteria > CAIYQO01 > CAIYQO01 > JAGUZN01. The sequence goes on along the minus strand of JAGUZN010000363.1, from coordinate 2,390 downwards.
GCCTCCGCATCGGGGGTCTGGCCGAGGTCCAGTGTCACACGATCATATAGCGCGCGGTGCTCGGCAACATGCGCTTCGCGCAGCAGGCGGAAATCCAGCGGCACGGCATCCAATTGCGCCGCACACTGCCCGACAGGATCCGGCGACGAGTAATCCACCGCCATCGCGAGCACCAGCAGGAATTCGTCGGCTCCCGCGATCTCCAGGGCTGCGCCTGCACCCGGGACGCACGTCCCGCCCTGCACTACTACACGCGCTTCGGCGGCGAAAGTGACGCCTTCGACGAAACGTCCCTCAAAGCCGAAGCGGTTGCCGTCAGTCCAACGGTGTAGCGTGCACTCAGGATCGTCAATGCGGTCGAGCGCGATCGTGGCAGTGAGCAGGCCCGGCGTATCAGCGGCCATGCGCACGACGATGCCGCCGTGCTCCGCGCTGGCAAAGGTTTCACGGGTATAGGTGGTTCCGCCGTGTCGGTAGGAGACGGTGCAGATGCCCGTCGCCAACTCCAATGTGCGCCGGTAATCGGTGACGTCGGCATGACCATCACAGCGGATTGTTAGATCGCCGACGGGCTGGTAGGGTTGCACGCGGCGCTCATGCCCGCTGAGATATGTCGTCGCCAGTTCAGCGCCTTCGGTCAAACGCCCGGCAAGCAGCGCCTCGCGGATGTCCGGCAAATGCTGGGCAGCCGGCGCCACCTCACGGTCGCGCGTCTTGCCGCGCCACAAATTCTCATGATTCAGCGCCAGGCGCTCCCGCTCCACCCCGCCGAGGACCATCGCCCCGAGCCGCCCATTGCCGAGCGGAAACGCATCGAGCCAGCGCGCGGCCGGCGCGGCCAACCATAAACGATCACCATGCGATGCCATGCATCACCCCCGAGGAAAACTGCGAGCCCGCGCTCGCTCCTCCCTCTTCGCCGGGTGGTACCGGTATCCTGCTGTGCATCGCATGAAAAGCGTTCCACGTGGGTTCATGACCCACAGCATGGTCGAATGCCTGGCATTCGGGGCATCAGCAATGGCATTCGGTGGTACTATCCGAAGTGAGCACGTTCCGGTAAGCCTGAGGGCAGTTTGGTCCTTGCGCTAAAGGAGCCTGCGGCGCGCAGGTGACTGTGCGTGGGGACCAAAATGCACCAGGATCGCCGGAATACCACCATATATCAAGTGGCACTCGCTGCAACTCCTGACGAGAATAATTGCGTACGAGGGAATCACGGAGTGCTCTACGTAACAAGCTCACTACTTAATACCCACACGCACCTGCTGAAAGCGTGCGCGCGACGCGCCGTGCCCCACGTGCATCACCTGCATGGGATCGCCCTTGCCGCAGTTCAACACCCCCCACAGCCGCCAGGTATCGCGATTGGCCACCGCGTCACAGCGATTCCAAAACTCCGGAGTGATCCCCTGGTAGCTGGGGTTGCGCACCATGCCCGTGATCTCCCCGTGTTCGATGAGCCAACCCACCTCGGTGGAAAACTGAAAATTCAGGCGCAGGTCGTCGATGCTCCAGCTCTTGGTATCCTGCAGCAGGATGCCGTGCTCGGTCTCGGCGACCATCTCCTCCGCCGACCAATCCCCCGGCTCCAGATTAATGTTTGTCATGCGAATGAGCGGGGTGTGCTGCCAACTGTCGGCGCGCATCGACCCCTGGCTCTCCTGGCCGATCTCCGGCGCCGTTTCGCGCGAAGTCAGGTAGCCGACGAACACGCCATCCTTCACGATGGTGGTACGGTGCGCGGGCACGCCCTCGTCATCGTAGCCGAAGGTGCCCAGCCCGCCGGGTGCGGTCGCATCGGCCACAATATTCACCTGCGCAGAGCCGTACTGCATGCCCGCCGTGTCCGGGGTGAGGAAGCTGCCGCCGGCCAGACTCAATTCCGTGCCGAGCACGCGGTCCAGTTCGATGGGGTGGCCGCAACTCTCGTGCACCTGCAGGGCAAGCTGGCTGCCGTCGAGAATGACGGTCATCGTATCAGTGGGACATACCGGCGCGGTCAGCAGATCCACCGCCTGCGTGCCGATCTCGCGCGCGCCCGCTTCGAGGCCCATTCCCTCGACCACTTCCCAGCCCCCCTGAGTATGGTAGCCTTCCAGCGCGCTGGGGAAGGAACGCGTCTGCACCTCGTCATGCCCCACCGCGGTGGCCTGCAGCTGCCCGCCGCATTCCACGAACTCCTGCCGGATATCCGATCCGTCGCTGTTCGCGAAGTATTTCACCGTGCGGAAGCTGTTCAGTTGCGACTCCGCCACCTTCACGTCCGGGCGTTCGCGCATGAGGTGGTCTAAGTCAATGAGCAGATCGACCTTCTCATCGAGCGGCACGTCAAAGGGATCGATGCGCCAACGGCTGTGCCAGTCGGCGGTCACCGCCTGCAAGGGGCT
>JAGUZN010000196.1 GCA_020060775.1 Armatimonadota bacterium | reverse complement strand
CATTGAACATACTGCCAGCGCCACGACCGCAGATGAGCCACACCTCGACCCGCAGTCGGTTGTGCTGGCCAAGCGGGCGTTACAGCGCGGGGCTGACGGCGTGGTGTTGCGTATGTGCACGGAACTGCTACAATCATATGGGCAGCCGATTTACCGTCTCCGCCTGTGGAAGGTCGATAGCCTGGAGACTTGCCTGGGAGTTGCCGATGCCCTGCGCACATCGCTGGGGGACGAGGCTGTTGTTGCGGTAGATACAGTGGATCTACGCGGGAGCAACAGCGCCCTCCTTTCCGTGCGCACGAAAGCGCATGCCACACAGGTGGCGCGCGCTCTCCAGGGCATGCGTGGCATCACGGTCACGGTGACGGGAGTGGATTGCCGGTCACTAGTCGCGGAAATCGCTCGGTGAGGTGCAGCAGATGAACAGGAACCGCTTTGCAGTTATGTTGCGCATCCTGTGGCTCGCGCTGATGGGGCTTGGCGTGAGCGCAACGGCCCGCGCCGGGCTGTTCGAGGAGCGCATTGTTAACCGGCCGAATTACTGGGGCCACGCCTTCCCGGTGTACGTGATCAGCAATATTCCGCAGGAGACCGTGATGCCCCCGGTCTGCGGGGCGGCGCTGCATCGCAATAATCATTGCCGGTACGTGCCGCTCGCCTCACTCGGCACGCATGGCCGGAAGCAGCGCGACCTGCTGCCCTACAATGCCGAAAAGGATACCGAGACCGTGCTGGTGGTGGATCGCGCGGCGTTAACTGACGTCGATCGCCGTGCACTCGCCGCCCTGTTGCACGCCTGTTATCCGCGCTGCCAGTTGAGCGACGACCCGCAGCGCCTGCTCATCTGGGTGCAGAACAGCGGCAAGAGCGGTCGCGAATACCAGGTGTTCATCGATTTGCCTGATGCCCGCTGGCTCCCGCATGCTTCCGCGCTGTTATGGGCCGCGCCCACCTCGCGGTTGGCAGACAAGTCGCGCGATGCGTTCAGCATTGAGAAGACGGCGCAGTACGCGGCAATTCTCTCCAATGATGCCGAGTCAGCCCGCGCATTGACCGAGGCCTTGCCTTACACGCTGTCGAGCGTGTATGCACCCGAACGGTATACGGCATTTCTGCAGGATCGCGACGCCACCCAGCGTTTCATCGTGTTGAACTGGAACGGTGATGCGGAGGTTCCGGCGGCGTGGGCGCGCCAGTTTTTCCCCGGGCCGTTGACGAGCGTGTGTGAAGCACAGCAACTCGACCGCATGGGCATCTCCGGTTGGCAGCGATTCACGCGCGAAGCTGTTGCGCGCGCCTACCAGGAAGATGGCGGAACGACCTGGGTGATCACTGCCCCCACATCGCGTCATTTGCGCAAGCTGGTAAGCACGGTGGTCGCGCGCAAATTCGATCCGGTACGCTATCGGGTGAATCTGTGCGATCTCAGTCATATTCAGAGTCTGGCGGTTGGCGCGCATGTCGATGCTGCCGGGGTGGAGCGCGACCGCCTGGTGCTGCAGCAGCAGATGGAAGAGATCGTGCAGGCGCAGTTGCGCGTGCGCGTGAGCGCGATTGTCTCGACGGCGAACTGGGGGCGCGTGCTGGAAGAGGCACTGCGTAGAGATGCCGGCGATGAGCACCCATTCTCCCGTCCCACCGATGTGCATTACGTCAATCAGGCCGCGCAGAGCGATGCCGTGCTCCTGCTGATGGTGAAGACGGTTAATCCGCACATTACCTATGCTTTCCCACGTGAACGGGTGACACAGCCGCATGCCCCGTTCACCGAAGACCCGCCGCGCAAGCCGAGTCCGCCCGACCCGGATGCGCGCCGCTACGGCCTGTTCGGACCGCATGTGTATCCCGGCGAAACTTCCGAGGAACGCCGGCTCTCGGATGCGTACCAGCGCGACTGGCGGGAATGGCGACACCGGGAGATGCCCGCCTGGGAGGATGACTACCGCCGATGGGAGTGGCGCCGGCAAGAGTGGGAGGAAGAACGGCGACACCGTCGCGTGCACTACCGATTCACGGTGACCAGTACCCCCAGCATGGCCTTGTCCGGGTATCTCAAAGTGATCGACCCGCTCGGAACCCAGCAGGTGCTCTGGAGCACGGACCTGGACCTCGCGCACGCCGGTGACGCGCAGCACGTGCGGGTGGCGCCGGTCGATGTGGTGGGCGAGGATGTCGAGCCCGAGATGCCGTATGAATTGCGCCGCTACACCAATCTCTATCAGTGGGAGCCATGCGCAAGGGCCATCGGCGATGATGCCCTGTACGGATTAGGGCAGCAGGCGTTGCTACAGGCGTTGCGCACGGGGGTGGCGCGGCTGGCGGATGCCGCCATCTGGCCGGGCGACCTGCAGCCCTGGAGCCGGGCGCATGCCAGTTCCAACGGAGAGATGAGGCCGGCAGAGCTGCCCGAAGGCGCGCAGGGCGAGACGGTCTTCGGCCCCGATGCCTTCCTGGAGGGGGATATTCCCCTGGTCCCCTTGCGCGAAATCGCCGCCTGGCTCAGGCTGCAACAGACGCTGGACGCGCCGACGGATACCCTCACGTTACGGCGCGGCACCCGCGCGGTGGTACTGAAGCCGGGCTGTGCCGCCGCCGTGGTGGATGGACGGGCGATGACCTTGTCCGCCCTACCGGTGGAGCGCGGGGGAACCCTCTTGCTGCCGGTCGATATTCTCAGCGAGGCTTTTGCCGTGGGCATTGATTTCGAGCGTGCGCGCCACATGCTGTTGTTGAGGCATCCCGATTCCCAGCAGCGTATGCTGTTGCGCGTCATTCCCGCCACATCGCCACCCGGCGTTATCCCCAGCCCATCACCAGTCGGCACCAACGAATGAAGAAGGGGAGCTGGAACAGGCGCTCGCCCAGCCAGAGTTCAACGCCTGCCAATGCGCCCATCGCCAGGGCGATGCTCGCGAGGAATGCCTTCAGCGCGCGGATATGCGCGGGGTCGCGCTGGGGAACGATGCATTCAAACGGGGAGCAGGTGTGAAAGACCTGTCCTGCATCCTTGGTGTCTTCCGCACAATGGCTGAACAGTTGCTTGGCCATCCTGTGCCCTCACCTGCGCCTGGCGTGTCGTAGCCACGCCCTGTTGATGCGTTGCTACGGCTCTGAAAACAGTATTACCGGCTCCAGGGCAGTTGCACAGAAGACTCATGTGACGCTCGCAATACGCCGTATCAACATCAATACATTTTCAGCCAAATTCTCCTGTCGATTCACCTGAAGAATCGATTGTAAAGCCAAGCACGCGACGACACATGATCACCCATTACTCTCCCTTCCCTGAGCAGTGATTGGTCCCTTCAGGCACCAATCAAGCGGGATTCTATTGCAACCATCTGTCACGTATGCTATGCTCTTGTTATCGTGATCAGTTCAGGTGCTGTTTCCACACAGGAGTGACAACTTCGCTTATACATCTGCTCATGAAAGGGGTGTGTTGTGAGTACTGTTCATCTCATTTTTCGCTACGCGCAACACGCTGGGGCCACACGCTCGGGACAGGAGAACGCTGTTTCTTCGCCGTACGTGCTCTCTCTGCTCGAAGTCGAACCGGACTACCTGAAGAAGCGCGGCCTCCTGACATCGTTCGTTAAGCAGTACCAGCGCAATGCGCTCCCCGGTTTTTGTGTGCGTTTTTCCCGCGTAAAGCACGACTTTCCGCAGATTATTGCCCTGGTAAAATCCTGGTTCATGTCCCAGATCCTGCATGACCCGATCGCCGAGATGCACTGGGATAAGGAGTACTGGCGTGGGCCTTCATCGCCGTTTCCGGCTGCAGAGTTCTACAAGTGGGTGACGGGGTGGCGCGATCATTTGAAGAATCTGCCGACGGATCGTTGGTCAGCACTGTTGACCTCGGATTCCGCGATTATGTCTTCGCATGGCCAACTCGAGTTAGCTGCGAGCGATGTTTTTGATGCGCTGCGCGATTTCGAACACTTTGCCGAGCAGGCGCGCCGTGACGAAGCCAGGTTAGTGATGGAGATCGGTCCCCGCGCCTCGACCAGGTCATCCTCGGTGACCGATGCGATCTCGAATCTGCGCCCAATGTCCTGATGGTCAGGCACAGGCAAGTGCATGAGGCCCGGGCCGTGTATACGACCAGGGCCTCGCCTTTGGACAGTCATCGCGACTCATGCTGTTCACTGACCCTGCGGTTGTGTTTCTGTCACTGGCTGATCTTCTTCCTGTTGTTGCGCGCGTTCCTCCACGGTAAGCGTGGTGGATAAACGTTCGGCTTGCTCATCAGGGGCTGGACTGACGATTTCGTATGTTCCCGTCGAACTCAAGTCGATGTTGTACGATTTCGTTTCCCCGGGCTGCAGTGGTTCGGTGCGCGTTTCCTGTTCGCCCATGCCGATAACGACCCGGCGCGGTTGATTGGCATTGTTCGTCACGCGCACGTTCGCCGGTCCGGTTTCCACGGTATTGGGCTCAACGCCGATGTCTGATTCGGTCATGGTGATGCTCATTTCCTGTGCTTCCTGCACGTCCTCGGTCATTTGTTCTTCCGTGCCGGCCACTTCCTGTTGCGGTTCCTCTTCGGCGGTTTGCGGCGCACACCCCGCCATGAACACGCTGCCGGCTAACACCAGAACAAGCATCCAGCGGTGCAGTCTCATCCTGTGCTCCCTTCAGCATACGTGAGCGTATGCTCGTGTTACCGTCTGTTTCGTCTCGTACCGTATTGATGAGCCTGTAGCATCGGGGCCACCGTGCTGCTAGCGTACTGCATGTCTGGAAGATCGGTGTCCTGGGTTGTGTCGCCGTGCAACATTCCCGCCGATGGAATCGACAGACTGTTGCGTTGGGGGCAGAGGATGTCAGTAAAACGCCGCATCGTTCGTGAGGAACGCGGCTGACCTCATCGAACGGTGCGGCGAGTGTACTGCGATATGCGCTTGGTGATCAGGTGGGTGCTCGGCGTCCACCGACAATCAGCCGATAGATCAACACTGCGGCGGCCACAATCAGCAACAGGTGAATCAGCCCGCCGCCTATCTCGAACAGCACGCCCAACAACCAGAGCGCAAGCAAAATCGCAATGATCGTCCAAATCATCGTGATACTCCTTCGCGCCGAGCCCACGCAATCGCGTCACGTAGTGACTCCGGCACATGAATCCGGTGCACCGCGAACGTACCGCCGTGCATACCATCCTGCTGTTGGTGTACCCCTTGCCCAATGCGTCTGCGGGGAAAAGTGGTCACATGCGACACATTGTCGACGGAGACGTTCCAATGACTGTGGCGAAACAGCAGGTACTGGTGTGCCCGTGCCTGCGGATATGGCCTATCGAAGTTGGCATCAATCCGATATGGGGGCATGATCTGGTGTATCAGCGTGTGACTGCACAGACTTCGAGGCATCGTCTGTTATCGATAAATCGGCAATCCAGATCGATTGACAATATGCATGGTGTGCTAGTATATTACATATAATAGTGTAGGACAGCATTTAGATGGTTATGCCATTCAGAGCCCCATCATCGAACAGTGGGTCCGGAGGTCAACGCCATGTCCCAGTTGCGCCTGTGTGCGTGGTGTGCGGTTGGATTGATGGCAGGAGGCCCCATTCTCGCGGCGCCGGTCATGTCACAACTGCAAACGAGCTTTATTGTGCAAAGCCGCCTGATCCTGCCGGTCTCCGATGAGGGCAACACGACCAATAACAGCTCGTTCGATGTCCGGCGCTCCAATGTGACGTTCAAAGCCAGAGTCGATCCGCGGGTGTCGGCGCTCGTCACTATCAATATGGGATCGGGCAACTCCTTCCTTAATGAGGCCTACGCGCAGTACCAGCAACTTCCCTGGCAGGCGCGGCTCGGGCTGGTACGCATTCCCTTCGGCTACGAGATGCCGCTGTCATCGGCGAAAGTGATTCCACTGGAGCGCTCGAGAGCGATCACCTCCCTGTTCAGTTCCAAGCGCGATTACGATCGCGGCCTGTTCGTTTATCACCTTAAAGACAACAGCGATTTTGCTGTAGCAGTTACTAATGGAGGCAATGTCGACACGATAGTTGATCCTGATACCGACAAAGCGGTGGTGGCGCATATTGGCCGCAGGATAGGTACCGCCTATCTGGGGGCCTCCTATTACACCGGTACCTACGCCGTTACCGGCAAGAAGATGGATCGTATCGGGGTTGATCTGCAGTATTCCCGTGGGGCCGTGCTGCTGCTGGCGGAAGCGATCACCGGGCATGACGGCGACACTGGGACCGATGGCGGATATGGGCTGCTGGCCTATCAGCGACCCGGAAGCGCCATGCAGTATTACGGGCGGTATGACGTGTATGATCAGAATTGCGATGCCGTCGGTGACAGCTATCGCCGTGTTTCGGTCGGAGCTAATCGCTACGTCAACGCCAATACGAAACTCACTGTCGAATACGATTTCGTCCATGATCCCAAAACGCCGATGCTTGTCGGGCAGTTCGGGATGCAGTGGCAAATCGCCTACTGAGCCCGGAGGGATGTCTAATGCCTGACAAAAATACGCACACACCGGAGGCGAGCATCGAGGCGTTGAAGACTCCAGCGTCCTCGGGGCGGGTGCGCTGGCAGCGCCTGGCGTGGACGCTCGTGCCGCTCCTGCTGGGGCTGGGCATCTGGCAGGCGGTCGCCCT
>JAGUZN010000143.1 GCA_020060775.1 Armatimonadota bacterium | reverse complement strand
GCTTCTGCGGCCCTGCCATTGCCCGGCATGCGGCCGCCGCGACCCGACACGCTGACGATCACCGACATCCGCTCCAACAAGGTGCGCTACGACGAGAACGAGGCGGCCACCACGAAGGCCACCGTGGTCAACACCGCGAAAGGAGAGTTCTCCGGCACGCTGGTGGCCGACATGATCCTCGATGTGGACACGCGCCGCGAGATCGCCCGGTCGGCGTTCACCGTCGCCGCCGGGGCGACGAAAACGTGGGAGTTCCGCTACAGCGTCGGGCCGGAGACCTATGGCCGCGCGATCGAGGTGCGATTTGTCGGCGTGGACGGCGCGGTCGTGGACGCCTGGCAGGAGTATTACGCCGTGGCCGCCGAGTGGTTCCGCGTGCAGCAGGCCACGCACAACGCCGAAATGAAGACCTACACGGTCGATCCCTGGACGACCTACTTCAACCAGATCCACAACTTCGCCGCTGAACCGACCGACTGGGGCGTGCAGACCGACGAGTGCGCCCAACTCGAGCAATATCTCTCCGGGCAAGCGCTCTATCACCTGAACATGAACCACCGGCGGGGTGCTTACGCCCATTACCGGAACCTGGGCATCATGGGCACGTTCTACCAGTGCCTGGGCTTTAGCGGGCAGATGGGGTACGAGGTGATCCGCCAGCATCCCGAGTTCTCGCTCTACGATGACAACGGCCAGTTCATGGCGGACCCGATCTACGGCGGCTACCCCAACCCGTTCGAAATTGCGTCGTCGATGGAAATCGGGCCGAAGCGCCACGTGCAGAAGCCCTACCTGGATCGCAAGATAACCTCCTGGCAGCACGGCCTGATTGACTTGGCTCAGGAGGATGCCGTGCGGTACATGGCCGAGTGCATCAAGACACATGCCAAGTTTCTCAACTGCGACGGCATCTACATCGACGGGAATGTCGGCGTCTGGGGCGGCTTTCGCTACGAAGGGAATCAGAACGTGCCGAGTAAGAAGGCGGAGGACTACGCGGCGCTCAACGCGCGTAATCATCGCCTGTTCTCGCAGATTCTGAAGGCGGACAACCCGAACTTCGGCACCTGGTACAACTGGTCGTACGAACACTTGAGTATTTTCTTCGAGCGCGGCATCCCGCAGCCATACCTGGGCAGCGGCACCGGCATGTTCGGCGATTCCGGAGACGCCAGTTTCCGGGCCGCCACCGACTGGAAGAACGTCATGCTCCTGGACGAATCGGCTCATCCGTTCAGCGGCGGCGATTCCAGTATGAACTTCCCGGACCGTCACCTGCGCGACCTGTGCAACAACCGGGACTACGTCGTGCAGCGCTTCGGGGCCAGTGCCATCCGGGGCTATATCGCCAATTATATCGGGATCGAGCAGGATCTGCCGGGGCCGGACCGCTGGGGCTGGGCGGCCCACAACTACATGGGCGCCCAGTTTATTGCCACCCAGCATCATTTCGTCTCCTGGTTCCTGCCCGGCTGGCGGCCGACATCCCAGTTCATGACCCGCTACTCGCGTTTCCTCTGGGCACCGGACATCAAGGTCGTGCCGGACGCTGAGAAGCTAGTCAGCGTAGAGGCCCCCGAGGAGCTGTGGTGGCAGCGGCTGGTCTACCGCCGCGACACCGCCGACGGCTACGAGCTGATCGTGCACCTGGTGCGCATCCCGCCCTTCAATAAATGGGATCTCAAGTGGCTGGACGAGCCGAAGCCGCTCGACACCGTGCGGATTTCCGCCGACGTCGGCGCGGGCACGCTGCGCGATGTCCAGGCCATGCGGCCCTACTACTGGGAGGAGCCACAGCAGCCGGTGCAGCGGCCGGTCGCGGCCACGGTGAGGGACGGTCGCGTCGAGATCACTGTGCCCGAGTTCCGCTACCACACCATGGTCGTGTTCCGGGTGAAGACATAGCACAGTGGAGTTTCGCACTTTGCCAAATTTTGAGCGTGGTGTCACCTGGAATTTGTTTGTCCATTTGTGCTCAAATCTCAGTAAAGTGCGAAACTCCACAGTACAATAGCATGGAGGAAGATAGGATAAATACGCCACCTGGCATCCATGAGCCAGTGTACGCCTGCTGCCGCCGGCCTGTCTTCGGATGTGTAAACCGACCGCAGGCCTGCGGGCTTTGCGTTCTTAACCGACCATTGGAGTGACGATGAATAATCAAAGCACGATACCTCACGAGGAACATGTTGCGAACTGCGACTTTCTGCACCGGTGGCTCGATGCGCTGTGCCACGGCATCCAGGATGATCGTCCGGTCACGCTGCAGGGCGACACGGCGATGTATCGCGAGAGCCTCTCGTTCGCCAACCGCCCGCTTCGCATTGCCGGCCGCCGGTTCGAGAGCGGCCTGGCCATGCTCACGGATAGTGTCGTTGAGGTGCACAGCGCGCTGCCCATGACGCGGTTTCGCGCTGAAGTGGGGCTGGATGATAATGCCGTTGCCCGGCGCATGGTCCTGGCCTCGGTCGTGTTTTCGGTAGAAAGCGACGGGCGCGAGCTCTGGCGCAGTCAGCCCATGGGGCCGACTGATGGCGCGCAGCCGGTGGATATCGCACTGGATGGTCTGCAACACCTGACGCTCAGGGTTACGTTAGTCAACGAGGCAGCCCGGGCGTTGCGGGGGTACTGGGCGCATGCCGACTTTGCCGAGGCCACGGTGGAGTTGGTGGATGAGAGCACGCAGCCGGTGGCGCGCACGCTGGAGGAGCGACGCCTGGACGCGGCGGTCCACCCCCCGCTGTCGTTTCGCATTGGAGGGCGCACCAGTACGGAGTTCTTCGAGACGTGCTGGCGCGACACCGCCATCACAGAGCTGGCGGACGGGGAGCGCCGCTGTACCCTGCGCTTCCATGATGACGAAAGCGGCGTGACGTGCCGCCTGGAAGCTCGACAGTTTGCGGAGTTCACCGCGGTGGAATGGATCGCCTACTTCTCCAACGAGTCGGAGGGTGATTCGCCAGTGCTCGAGGATGTGCGTGCGCTGGACCTCGCCTGGCTCGCGTCGGCGCCGGCGCGGTTGCACGCGGCCAAAGGGTCCGACGAACGACCGGACGATTTCCAGCCGGTGGTGGAGGACCTGAGCACCATCCGTTCCGATTTCCGTACCGTTCGCCTGGAGTCCGGCGATGTCGGCCGCTCCTCGATCAGCAATCTGCCGTTCATGAACATCGAGACCGGCGATGAAGGCCTGGTCGTCGCCATCGGTTGGACCGGTCAGTGGAGCGCAGAGATCGGCCGGGAACCCGCCACCGGCGCCATCCGCGTGCAGGCAGGCATGGACGGCATCCATCTGCGACTGCAGCCGGGCGAGAGCATCCGCACGCCCAGAATACTCCTGATGCCTTGGCAAGGTGAGCCGATCGACGGCAATAACCTGCTGCGCCGGTACCTGTTGGCCCACTGCGTGCCCCAGGTGAATGGCCGACCGCTGGAGGCTCCCTCGTGTCTGGCCACCTGGGGCGGACAACCGACACCGCAGCATCAAGCCTGCATCAGCCGATTAGCTGAGCAGGACCTGAAGTTCGACTGCTACTGGGTGGATGCGGGGTGGTACGGCACGGCCACGACCCCCTGCCCGGATGTGTTCAGCGGCGAATGGTGGAAGTGCGGCGACTGGCGAGTGAACCCGTTATACCATGAGGGCGGCCTCACGCCCTTGAGCGCATCCATCCACGCGGCGGGCATGAAGTTTCTCCTCTGGATCGATATGGAGAGCGCCTCCCAGGGTGTGCCCTTGACGCGGGAACATCCGGAGTGGTTTCTGAGTCGGACCAGCGGTCCCCGACAGGAAAACGACGGGCTGCTGCTCAACCTGGGACATCCCGAAGCCCTGGCCTACGCCATTGAAACGGTATCCGAGCTGATCCGGAACCACGGCGTAGACTGGTACCGGCAGGACTTCAACCTCTTTCGTCCGATTGACTGCTGGAATACGCATGATGCACCTGACCGCCAGGGGATCACGCAAATCCGACATATCGAAGGGTTGTATGCCTTCTGGGATGAACTGCGCCGGCGCTTCCCGGACCTGCTCATCGATAATTGTGCGAGCGGCGGACGGCGGATCGACCTGGAGACGCTGAGCCGCAGCATTCCGCTCTGGCGCAGCGATTACGGGTGCTTTGCCGAGGCCGAGGCTGATGGTCTCCAGGTGCATGCCGCCGGGCTGGCCTGCTGGGTGCCGATCAGCTCCGGAGGGTGCGTGTGTCCGCCAGGCGACACCTATTACTTCCGCAGCAATCTGTCGGCGGCGCTGGTGGAAGGCGGTTTTTGCAACGATGTTTCGACCTTTGAGGCGTTCCTGGCCGGCACGGACGACTACCCCTGGGCGTGGTACCGCCGGATGCTGGACGAGTACTACAGCGCCCGCCCCCTGTTCTACGGCGATGTCTATCCGCTGACGAGCATCACGACGCTGCCCGACGCATGGCTCGCGTATCAGTTGCATCGCCCGGATCTCGATCAGGGTCTCATCCTCGCCTTCCGGCGCGCGCAGAGCCCGCACCCGGACGCCGTCTTTCGCTTGAAGGGTCTCGATCCGAGCCAGTGCTATCGGTTCATAGATGCCGACAGTGGGCAGTATTACATCTTCCCCGCCGCGACACTCGCGGAAACGGGACTCACAGTGTCGTTGCCCGAGCCCCGCTCCTGCTGCCTGCTGTTCTATGCGGCCGTGGAGGATACACAGGAGTCTTAAACGTTGCGCTTGCATATGCGAAGGAAGATCATGCTTAACCTGGTGTCCTAATGAAGTACTGTTGCTACTCCAGGCGCCGATTGCAATAAGATTCATAATGTACCTATTTTTGTTCGACTCCCTCCCGGATAAGGAAGAATTCCTCTCTCCCGGCCTTTTGATCCGGGGTATCCTTCCTCCACCATATCTACCTGATCAAACCGCCTCCGGGCGGTTTCTCAGCTTAGGGCAGGGATGGGTCAACATGCAGATTTCCACGCTCAAATCGGCCTGTCTGAACACCTTGCGGCGGCAAAACCTGTGGACGAGGTTCGGGTGCACAGGCCTCCCAAACGCCCGAAATTGGCCATTTTTCTCTCTCATTCTCTGAAACCTGTGGACTACCCCTCACCTCGTCCACAGGTTGGGGGCGTCTCCTCACTTTGACCTGTGGACGAGGTCCCCAGGTTGTTGTAGCATTACGGAGAGGGCTCGGGTCGGGAGCCCATGGTGAGGAACTGAGACGATGACGGCAACACCACAACACCCGAAGATGACCACCGCAGCCGCCGGCAGTCGGGGGGGCAAAACAACGATGGCGCGCTATGGCCGTGCATTCTATCAAGCCATCGGGCGCAAGGGAGGCCGAAAAGGGGGAGCCACTACATACGAACGCTATGGCCGTGCATTCTATCAGGCCCTAAGGAAAATGAGGGGGCGACCCTCACGACAAGGCGCGAGGACACCAGGCGGACACCCCGCGCGTGCCGAGACGTTGAGCGGCGAACAACGACGTCCTCCGATGACGTTGGCGGCCGCGGGCAGCCTGGGGGGCAAGGCGACAGCGTCACGCCATGACCATGAATTCTATCAGACCATCGGGCGCAAGGGGGGAAGACAAATGGCCGGCATCATACGCGACTGCGCTCATCGGCAGTGCAATCCCCGCGAGAAAGCGTTGGTGGAGCAGCTGCACGCGCATGGCATACCATTAACGAAGTACGAAGAGCGCATCTGCAGCATGCGCGCTGCCGGGCACACCTTTGCTGAGATCGGCGAGCACTTCAAGGTGTCGCGGCAATGCATCCATCAACAGTACACCAAAATCAGGGCGAGAGTATCACACGCCACCGCGAAGGCCGTGACGCCACCGGAGGGGACGACGGATGTCGGGCCCGTCTCGGAGCAAAGCGCGCAGGGGACGAGCCCGACGTCGTCCACGAGGATGCGCAAGTCCGGGGGATGATATCGGCTACGTGAATCCCAATACGTGTCGCTGCTCACTCCAGTCCAGCGGCAGCGTCTTCGTCAGCTTTTCCAGCGACAGGCCTGACGGCTCACGCCCCTCCCGGATCGCCTGAATGATATCGGGTGCCAGTAACGTCAGATTCAACAGGCGTCCGAGGTAGGATTTCTCCAAGTTGACGGCCGCCGCCAACTCGGTGATCGAGCCATAGTGTCCGCTTTCCAGGAGCGCCTTCCACCGGAAGGCGCGGGCGACCGCGATGACCAGCGGCATCTGCGTGGCGGTCTTTGCTGCCGGTGACCCCTCCGGCGCCAGCCCCTCCGGCAGGATAATCTCCTTCCGCCCACCCCGCACCTTCAACGTCATCGGGATATGCACGATAATCTGCCCGTCCTCACGGGAGATACGCATCTGGTCAACATGCAGCGTCATTTGTCACCTCCTCTTTTGGACCGCGCCATTCATCCAGCAAGGCATATAAGCCATCGGCCCGCAAGGCGATATTCACCTGGTCGCGGCAGACTGTCACCTGGTCGATGAGCAATGTGACGATCCGCGCCTGCTCCGCCGGGAAGAGCTCATCCCAGAGGTCGTTGAACTGCCGGAGGTGGAGAATAATATCCTGCTCGTCCGCCGCATCCGGCGCCAACCCGCGCGCCTCGCGATACGTCCGCGCGGCCACTTCCGGGGTCATCAGGCTGCGCCGCAGCAGCGCGATCACCGAGGCTTCGATCTCGCCGGCAGGCACCGTGCGCACCGGACAGGCGTCATACCCGACTTTCGCCGCATGCGTGCAGAGATAGTAGCGGTAGTGCGTGGACGTCCCCTTCTTTTTCGTATAGGTAATGCCCATCGCCGTCCCGCAATGCCCGCAGCGGATGATCCCTTTGAGCAACCCCGGCACCTTGGCCCGCGTCCGGCAGGCCCGCGCGCGGTAATTCTCGTTCAAGATGGCCCCGGAGGGCGGCGGCGCTCCCTCGCCCCAGTTGAAAGCCGACCTGCGCGCCTATCTGGAAGCCCGCCGCATGGTCACCATCGACATCTTCATCGACGAGCCGGTCTCTCGCCCGGTGCCAGTGACGGCAACGCTCTATCTGTATCCCGACCAAGATGCTGACATCGTGCGCCAGCGGGCCACCCAGGCATTGAGCGAGCACTTCGCCTTTGAGCAGCAGACCTTCGGGCATGCCGTGTATACCTCGGACCTGATCGCCTTGCTGGATGGCGTGGCAGGGGTGAGCCATGTGCGGCTGCAGTCGCCCGCCACCGATGTCGTGCTGGCGCCGCGTGAACTGGCCACGCTGGGCACGGTGGCGCTGACGATGGAGGGAGTGCACTGATGCCGACATGGACGGAACGGTTGTGGGAGTTATTGCCCGATGGCTACCGGCTGGACGACAGCCGGCATGACCTGCACGCGCTGCTGGCGATCATCGGCCCGTCGCTGGACGAAATCACCGACCGCATCCTGGCGCTCCCGTCGCTGGCCGCGGTGGAGACCTGTCCGCCGGATTTCCTGCCGTTCCTCGCGGGCCTGGTCGGAGTGACCTATGATCCGACCCTCGACCCGGCGCCGCAACGGCGGGCCATCCGGGAGGCCCTCGAGCGCTATCGCCGCTTGGGGACGCTGGCAGGTGTACAACGCGATTTGCAGGCCCTGGGCTGGCAGGGGGCGATCATCGAATCCCATCGCCAGGTCTTGCGCCTGGGCACGCGCGGCCGGCTGAATCGGCAGAAGCTCCCCGGCGCGCATTACAACCTGGGCATCTATGGGGTGACCGGGGTCCCGGCCACCGACCAGGCCATCCTGCAAGTGTTGGAGCAGCATCATCCCGCCGGCACGCGGCGGTGGACGGAGCATGACGTACCTGCGTGCCAAGTAGGACATCTGGTACGGCGATGATTCACGCATAGCCAGCGGGGTGCACACCGCCCCCGCTGGCAGTAAAGTTGTCACGGCGGCTTGGAAGTGGCCTTCAGCTGATGGTGTACTCGCAGAAGGCGAAATCCCCCCTGTCATTTAGCGTATCCGTCACGGCCGCATCGCAAAACCTGTATTGACAACAGAGAAAAACACACGCATTATAATATTGTCCGTAACGTTACTGTTCAACAGCGTTGGTTGTAACGCCGTTGCCCCAAACAACCGGCAGGGATGCCACAGGTTGCCCCACGGCTCGGCGGTCCGTCGCGACCGCCGAGCCACCATATCACACCAGAGTGGAGGAATGTTTATGTACACGCGTCGTCGCACGCCCGCGCTGCTGGGTGTGCTCTTGGGTCTCGTGTTCCTGTGGGGCGCCAGCCTGCGCGGCGTGGCGGCTGAAGTCGCCACGCATGAGGGTCCGGTCTTCCAGACCGAAACCGTGCCAAATAGTGATTGGAGTGATCTCGCCTACGAGAGTCACGTATTCTCGGCATTGCTGCCGGGGCATACTCGGATCGCCGGCACGCCACTCGGTGCGGCCGCCATCGCCCGTGGGCGCAATAGCCGTGGCGCGCAGGATAACGCGCTCGTCTGGATTAATGGCTGCCGGTTGTTGCCCACCGGACAGACCGATGCCGCGGTGGCCTATCCGATCAACGGGGCATTTGCCTTCGCGGCGGGCACCATCGCGCTCGAACTGCGCGGGCGCGGCTGGTCGGCGAACAGCGGGATGGCTGAAACGCTGGTGACGCTGGCCGGTGACCGCGGAACCCTCACCCTGCGCTCGGATGGCCAG
>JAGUZN010000221.1 GCA_020060775.1 Armatimonadota bacterium | reverse complement strand
CGTGTGCTCTTCCGATCTGAATGCCGATGAGCATGTTGGGGTGAATGAAGGGGCGGCGGCGGTAGACCTTGTTGATGAAATGGATGAGCAGTTGCTCGGCGGCATCGAAGTCGGCGATCACGCCGTCGCGCAGGGGACGGATGACCTCAATGGCGTCGGGAGTGCGCCCGAGCATGCGCTTCGCCTCATCACCCACCGCACGCACGTCGCCGGCGGGTTTATCCAACGCGATGACCGACGGCTCGCGCAGCAAAATGCCTTTGCCGCGCATATGAATGAGCGTATTGGCCGTGCCCAGATCAATGGCCAGATCCGGCGTCCAGCGTTGGAAGAAGCGGGTGAGGTCCATCGTACTCCCGGAGCGAGTGTGCCGCATTGGTGACGGTATCGGACTCTTCCGTTAGTTCGACGTGGGCGCGATGACTCCCTTTTGCGTGCAATGCAACACCGCCACGCGCCCGAAACGACGCGTGGCGGGGGAGAGTGTGCGAGAGATGGCTAGCTTTCGAAGCGGGCGAGCACGGTGCGGAAGCCGCGGGTTTGCTCCACGCTGGTCAGTTCACAGACCAATGAATCGATGGCCGTTTCATCGCCCTGCAGGATGAGGGCGATAACGGAGCGGTCGCCGTGCAGGTGAGGAATGCCCATGCGTCCGGCAATGATGCCGGCGTAGTTGGACAGGATCGCATTGAGGTCGTCGTGTGCACTCTTGCGGTCATCCACCAGGATGGTGACGCCGGCGATGATATCTGCCATGGAAGCCTCCTTATGCCGAGTAAACGGTCTTTTATCTTGCGGCGCACCGGGAGAAAAGTCAAGCAGATATGTATGGATTTGCTCACAGATAAACAACGACACTGCCGGTCACATAGGACCGGCAGTGTCAAGGAGGGATGCGGCCGGGTCCGTGTACACCCCCCGGATCTCTGGATCGCGTCCGTCTACATCGCGCGGTTAAACGCGGAACGACAGGATCACCAGCATGGTCACGGCGTCTTTCGACTTTTCCACTTCCGCCGTCCCTCACCATCCTGATGGTACCACGAGATTTTTCTCTGGCAAGAGGGTTCGCCACGAACCCGGGAGGCCATGTCTGGCGATATGCACAAATTCTGCCACCATTTCTTTTTGCCGGTTCATTCAGACGCTGCGGGTATGACGGTCACGACAAGCCACCAGGTATTGCACGCCATATTGGTGGCTGGAGATGACAAGCCAGCGTCAGCATGGCTCCCTCACGGACACAACAGCAGCAAGCCGGAATGTGCAGCAAATGATGCGCTTGCTGCCCTGTGCGGGTAGAATTAGTCTAAGGGGGCGTGGCATGCCCGCATCAACGGGGTATGCGTAGTATAGAACGAGGGAACGCCATGGCTGATCGATGTTACCTGCCGCAGGGGCGCCCATCGCTGGCGTCAGATCAACGCCGGCTGCGCTGGGTGCTGGGCTTCAGCGTCGCGTACCTGGTAGCCGAGGTGATCGGGGGCGTGCTCACCGGGAGTCTGGCGTTATTATCGGATGCCGGACACATGCTGGCGGATGTGGGCGCGCTGGCGCTGGCGCTGTTCGCGCTGGTGATCGCCACGCGGCCGGCCACTCCGCGAAGGACCTTCGGCTACTACCGGGTGGAGATCCTGGCGGCGCTGTTCAACGGCATCGCGCTGCTCGGGTTGGCCGGCTTCATCCTATTCGAAGCGGTTGAACGCATTCGCGACCCGCAGCCGGTGCAGGCCACCGGGATGTTGCTGGTGGCAATTGGTGGCCTGGTGGTGAATCTCGCCGGGGCGTACCTGTTGCATGCGGGGCATGCTCACTCGCTGAATGTGCGTGCGGCGTTTTACCATGTGCTCGGTGATGCGCTCGGTTCTCTGGGGGCGATCATCGCCGCGATACTCATCCTTAGCTTCGGATGGATGACGGCTGACCCGATCATCGCCATACTTATTGCGGTGCTCGTGATCATCAGCGCGGTCCGATTGGTGCGCGAGGCGGCAGATATTTTACTGGAAGCCACGCCCAGGCATCTGGACACGGAGGCGCTGCGCGGGGAGTTGCTGGCCATTCGGGGCGTGGTGGGGGTGCACGACTTCCACATCTGGACCATTACCAGCGGCATATATTCGTTGAGCTGCCACGTGGTGGTGGAGCCGGCGGCATTCACCGCCGAAAAGCTGGAGGAAGTGCGTCTCGTGCTGCATGACGAGTGCGCCATTCCGCACCAGACGATCCAATTGGAGACGCCGGAGTTCGCGGCACGCGAGGACGTGCACGTGTGAGAAGCTGTTGTCACAGGATCTGTTCGCGGACCGCGCCGTAGATGTTCGTGACTGCTGGCCTTGGGTCTCCTCACCCTCTCGGTCCTGGATAGCGCCTCGGAGCCCCAAGACCAGCAGCCGCGAAAAGATCACGCGAGACCGGACAGCGACAGTGAAAACAGCTTCTGAGCGCTTACTCCTCGCGGCGATCCTCGGGCCGCAGCAGTTCGATCACCTCTTCGCCGCGTTCCTGCAGGCTGTGGCAGACCAGATCGCACATGGTCACCAGCGAGGGGTCGGCGATGCTGTAGAGCGTGCTGGCCCCCACTTTCCGGCGCGAGAGCAGGCCGCCGTTGGCGAGAATGGTGAGGTGCTTGGAGACGTTAGCCTGGGTGGTGTTCATGGCGCGCACGAGTTCATTGACGCTTTTTTCGCCGCCCATCAGCAACTGCAGCAGGCGCAGGCGCGTGGGCTCGGACAGCAGCTTAAAACGCTGGGCAATCATTTCCAGCGCGCGATCAGACATGGGCAGGCCGTGGTGCGACATGGTAACTCCAATGTGCGTATGTAACTACGCCGTTATGTATCTGTATACGCATTATCGCGAAAAGCGGCGCATCCGGCAAGGGTGAGTCCGCCTCTATTCTCAAATTTTTCCCATGGACGGGACAACGCGAGCGAATTTCGATATAATACCAATACGACTAAAAAGGTCGAATGGCGGCCCGTCACGAATCAGAGAGTGATTTGGCGACAAGCGCCAGAGAAGCTTACCGGCTGTACCAGCAACTTGAGGAGGACGACATGACCTATATCATCACTGACGATTGCGTGAGCTGCGGTGCGTGCATCAGCGAGTGCCCCAATGACGCCATTAGCGAGGGCTCGGACAAGTACATCATTGATGCGGATGCCTGCATCGACTGCGGCGCCTGCGTTGGCTCCTGCCCGAACGATGCCATCGTCGCCGGGTAATCGAACCGTTCACGCCTGACCGGCATCCCGCCCGCGGGATGCCGGTTTTTTTTGCGCCGGTCAGCGCTTCCGCAGGATCTCCACCACCCCGTCCGGGTCGTCGCAGCAGTGGACCGTCACGCCCAGCGCCTGCTCAAGATCCTCTGGCGTGAGGTCATCGAGGAACACGCCGTCGGCATTCAGCAACGTGGAGGAGAGGAAGACGGCCTGCCCCAGATCACGCCCGCGCAATGCGGTGATGAGGTCGTTGCCGGTGAGCAAGCCCGCCACGGACACCCCGCCGCCGAAGCAGCGGTTGGGCACGGCG
>JAGUZN010000158.1 GCA_020060775.1 Armatimonadota bacterium | reverse complement strand
TCGGGCAACCCGCCGACATGGACCCCATCAGCGCGGTCGCCGAAGAATACGGTTTGAAAGTGATCGAGGATTCCTGTGAGGCGCTGGGCGCGGAGTACAGTGCGTGCTGATCAATCAGCGCGGCACGGGCAGTGTTAATGAGAAAAGTGGTGGGCCTCATCCGCGCCAGTTCCGCCGCGCCGATAATGCCCTGCGTCTGCGGCGTATCGCGTAAATGCAGCGAGAGGAAATCACTCTCCGCCAGCAGGCTGTCAAATGAAATGCGTATAATACCGTGCTTCGCCGCAAACGCCTCATCCCAGGCGAGGTCATGGGCCACGACCCGCATGCCGAATCCCACGCCGCGCCGCGCCATTTCCTTCCCAATCGCACCGAGCCCCAGGATACCCAGCGTCTTACCCCATACCAATGTACCCATCGGGCGTGGCTGATAGGCGCATGTGCGCTGTTCAGGCGGCGCATGAGTGATCTGCCGGTGGCACTGCGGGATCTGCCGGGCCACTGCCAGCAGTAATCCGAATGCCAGGTCGGCCACCACGGCGCTGCCCAATGGCGTGGGCGCATTGGTCACCGCCACCCCGGCGCGGGTCGCCGCATCGAGGTCGATGCCCTCGTAACCACTGCTGGCCACCGACAACACGCGCAACCGACCGGGGTCAGCAAAGAATGCCGCATCGTACCTGATGCCCGGGCCAAACACGACATCGAAATCACCGGATGCGCGGACGATCGCCTCCGGTGTGTGCAACCCTAACTCATGTGGAATGAACACCTGGAAGCCGAGTGATGCCATATACGCGCGATGCTCGTGCAACACCTCCAGAAAGGTGCCGTTGACGACCAACGCCCGCCATCTCGCGTCCGTCTTCCCTGTCAGCACTCCCGACATCACCCCTCCCATGACGCCAACTCCCGACCATCGCCATCTGATAATCACTGATAATCAGTTAACAACCCCCATAATACTGCCTGTCAAAACGGGTGTCAAGGGGAAAGGTTGGTGAGTAGGCGCGCACGGATCAAGCGAGACCGGACAGAGACTTTTAAAAACAGTTTCTCAGAGAGATGCCTGGGCAACGTGCGCCCCGGGCAGGGTCTCCAGCAGTTGCTGTTTGCGGCGAGAAAGATGTGCAGTGATATACTGCCGCGTGGCATCAATGTCGCCCGCAGCGATTGCCTGGAACAGGTGGTCGTGTTGTGCGGCAGTCAGGGCAAGCTCGGATGCGGTCCGCACCAGCGCCAGGCGGGATGGCCGTAAAAAGGCCAGAATGGGCGCGAGCATCGTCTCGTAGATCGGGTTGAGGCTCAAGCGGGCGATGGTCAGGTGGAATGTTTCGTCGACCGCGACAAAGGTCGCACTGTCACACATCTCCTGGACGGGCTTCAGGCTCTCACGCAAGGCCAGCAACCCTTCCGACGTGTGATGCAACGCCACCAGTCGCGTCGTCTCGAGTTCGATCGTCAGGCGGGCATCATACAGGTTGATGAGCAGCGGGTCTGTCTGGTGAAAAGCAATCTCAACCAGGCTGGAAAAAAGGTCGGCCAGGCGCTGATAGGCGAACTCCCCGACGAACGCCCCGGCTCGGGGGTGGAGCGTAATGACCCCGAGCGCTTGCGCGTGCTGAAAACCATCACGCACGACGCTCGAGTTAACCCCCCACTGGGCGGCGCACTCGCGGATCGAGGGGAGCCGATCGCCCGGGCGCAACCCGGCATCCTTGATGTAGGCGATCAGTCGCGAAAGTATAGTCTTTGCTGGATCGACATTTGGCGACATCAGTAATCCGTTGGGGCAATGTGCGCGACAGTGCGCAGTATCGTTACCATCTTACAAAGCCAACCGCCTCTTGTCAAAACGACAAGGTACACACCTACCCTTCACACGCATTCAGCGGTACCCGTCCCGGACGGCGTAGTGGATAATAACTCGAAGCTGCGCTTCGATCAGAGCCATCTAGTAGCCTCACGAGCAGAGGAGTCTAAAGGCTTACACTGGTGGAATTTGCCTCATTTGGTAACCCGAAGTTCGAAAAAATCTGCTTTTCACCCATTAGGCGTCGCAGAACACGCGAGAATCACAGTGTCAGGCATTGGTAGTGCATATCGAACCTGATGTTTCGTATGCTCACCCCCGATAGGCTGCTAGCTGACTAATACAATACCCAGATAGATAATCGTCGGTCATGGTGCGCTCCTCCGGCCAGAAGTGGCATGCTGGAAGGGTTTGGTGATGGTAATATTGCTGGCGTTGCTGAAGAAAGGTTATGTTCATATCGGTATGACGATATAACATTGTTTATGCCTCTCATCCATCCGCAAGCATGGCCCGCTTGAGCGAGTGGCGACCGACTAAATGGCTCACCGGCAATTTGTTCCTACCCGCGTCCCCATAGCGTGATATCAAGGGCATTATTGAGTGTGGAGTGACAACTTGCCCGTCCCTCTTGTCATCAGCAGATCGTCGGTTCGAATCCGACAGGAGGCTCCAGAGGTAAGTTCCCTCACATCGTCATCCCCTCTTTGCTTCTCGCGAGACCACGAACCAGCAGGCATCGCCAGTGGACTGTAGAATGCTGCCCCGAGCCATTGAGAGCATTCCAGCTCTCACACCGAATCGTCGTAGTAAAGCTCACTTCATTTCCGGCACGACCATGCCGCGCAAGATGATGCGTTGGGCAAACAAAAATACGAAAAGCATGGGTAGCGAGGCGACCACCAGCGAAGCCATGATCAGGCTGGTCGGGGTGTGCCACCCGAGTTGCATTTGCATCAACCAGACCATGAGCGTCCACATCTCTTCCTTCTGGCAGGCTAGCATGGCCCACGCCCAACTGCTGTAGGCAAGCGTGAAGGCGTTCAGGCCGATCACGGCGAGAATCGGCGTGGTCAGCGGCAGGCAGATCTCGGTGAAGATCGTATACTCCCCTGCGCCATCGATCTGTGCAGCCTCATATAATTCTTGCGGCAGGCTATCGAAGAAGCCCTTCAATAGGAAAATCGAAAATCCGCTCGCCATGCCGGGGATGACAATCGCCCAGAACGTATTGAGCAAATGCAGATCACGCATGAGCAGGAAGGATGGGATGGAAGCGATCTCCGCCGGAAAGGCCATGGTGGCAATGAAAAACAGCAGGATCTTTTGCGTCTGTTTCAGTCGGAAACGAGAGAGGGCGTAAGCGGCAATGGGATTCACCGTAAGGGTAAACAGGAGAGTGAGCACCACCAAAATCAGTGTATTGGGTAGAGCACGCCCACGCGTAGCGATGTAGCGAAACACTTCGATGTAGTTATCGAACAGAAAACTTCGGAAAATCGCGCCACGATGCTGGAGCCAGTAGGCATATGTTGTCTGGCGCACCGGCATTTCGACCTGCTGAAAACCGGCAGTTCCGTTGCTGTATGCCACCGGCAGCGCCGAAGGGTTGGCATACTCGCGATGCAAGAAATCGGCCCACGCATGCTCGGGGAGTTCCAGTGACCGTGCGGAAGCCGGCACCTGCTCGCGCACGAATTTCGCCCAGCAAGAGGAGAGCAGGCGTGTCCCCTCTTCAAGCGGCAACGTCGCCGGTAGTTGTCGAGCGACCGGGGCATCAGCAGACACCCCGAAACGCGCGGTGAAGGAGCCCGGATCGCCGGCTGCCCGCGCTAACAGATACCCCCGCCAGGCGGTGTCGAGTGCGGCAGAGGGGGTGATGCGGGTGAGGAGCACCGGCCACCCCTCGCGCACAAAGTCCCCCCAGAGCGGATACGCATCGGGGACGGCATCGTTCAACGGTGGAAACGGCACCTCAGCCAGGTGAGAGTAGTCGGTGCCGTACGCCAGATTATACGCCGTGGCATCGCCAAAGCGCTTGACCAGATAATCGTACCAGAACTGCCGGCCGGTCACGGGCTGGAGCAAGTGCGGGTGCTGTCGTTGCAGTACGGTGCTCTTAAAGACGAGCCAGTCCTGTAGACGTTGATTGCCCATGTCAGGTACCCAGGAGGGCACGAAGATCGGCTCGGCAATCGGGGGAATCTTATCGAACGATGGGTAGCCGATACCGTGCGCCGCATTGATCAGGCGTAAAGCCGCGGCATCCAGTGCACGTGTGCTCAGGCGTGTGCCTGTATAATGCTGCCGGGCTAACTCCCGGTACTTCTCCCTAAGATAGGCGCTGTAGAGATCGGTAATTTTCCGTTCGTTAAGCGTCATCAACAGCAGAGGAGGACGATCAGCGATGAAGCGCCGCCAGTCTTCTTGCATCGGCACAAATTGCTCGGGATGCGCCTCGATCGCCGCTGCCTCGGGTACGCCGTGGGCAATGAACTGCTCGTCGTCATAGGCGACCTCCAGGCGCACCCGGCTCTCGCCGGTGTAATAGAGGGTAATCAGATCGCGCCGCTGCACCAGCGGATCATTCGGCATGGCCGGATGATACAAATTGGCCAGATATTTGGTGAACTGAAGATCACGGCTGAACCAATAGCCAGGCAGCAGCGTCTGGCGATGCTGGTCAGCAGCATTGGTGACCGACCCTGATACCATGAGGGCAAAAGGATAGATCATGGTCAACCCGCCCAGGATCAGTACCAGATAGATCAGGGCGATGGCCAGCCGCATGGTGAGCGTCTTACGACCTATATGCGAGATGATCGGCATGACTACTCCTCGACGCTGCAAAGCCTCACGATTCAGCCCTGCGCCAGTTCATACGATTCAGCAGGCGCATTTGCAGCACGGCAAATCCGATCAGAATGGAACCGAGCATCCAGGCCTGCGCGGTGGCTACGCCATAGCGCAAATTGGAGAAGGCATTCAACCAGATCTCCAGTGACACGACATGGGTCGCATAATCCGGCCCTCCGCCGGTCATGATGAAGATATTGCCCATGTTCTGAAAGCTGGCGATGAACGTGCCGATGAAGTTGATGAGAATGATCGGCAGCAGATAAGGCAGCGTTACGTAACGGAGCTTCTGCCACGGGCCGGCGCCATCGAGGTCGGCGGCTTCGTACATCTCCTCCGGGATCGTCTTTAATGCCGCCAGGTACAGCAGTGACCCTGGGCCGGCGCCAGCCCACACGGAAGGAATGATCACCGAGAACATCGCCAGTTTCTTATTGAGCAACCACTGAATCGGATACTGGATGAGCATGGCCTGGGAATCGCGCGTGATGTGCTGCCAGAGGTCGTTAATCCCCATCACCAACGGCTTGAGCAGCGCATTGAGAAAACCACTCTCGGTGGGCTGGTAGAACTGCATCCAGAGCAGGGTAATGACCAGGCCGGTCGTGACCGCCGGCAGGTAGTACACCGTGCGGAAGAAATACTTGAAGCGCGGGACTTCGGAGAGCAGTATCGCGACGATGATGGGCACGGCAAAGCCAATCGTCATCATCAATATGACAAAATAGACGGTATTTACCAGCGAGTGCAAGAAGTGTCCTGTGAGCAACCCTTCGATGAAGTTGCGTACCCCCACCCACTCAATGGGCCCGCGCATGCGGTAATCCTGAAAAGCCAGCAACGCCCCGCGCACCAGGGGATAATATGCCCATAGCAGGATAGCCCCGATGGCTGGCATGAGCATCATCCACGCGGCGATGGTCAGGTAACGTGAGCGGCCGGGCGCCGAGCCGGGGATCGCACTTTCCGCAGATTCCCGTGCCCGCTCGCGTACGATGATCACCGCGGCAACGATTACCCCCAGAAACACGGCGATACATAACAAGGTGACCAGCAGCGTATACTTTCTCCCGGTCTGTTCGCTGATATCGCCGAAGTATTTCACGTTGCCACGCGCGACGATATCATCGACGCGCGCCCGCCAATCGAACTGCTCCTGACTGACGAGTTCTTTCAGGAAGGGCCACAGCTCGGTTTCCAGCGGGAGCCATCCCGAGGCATAGGGGATCGTTCTGGTGTTCCCCTCCATGGCGGCATAAGCGATTTGCCAATCGGGCGGCACCTCACTGAGGTATTCGTCCAATCCGGCAAGACGCAGCACGCGCGGTCGCACAAAGGCGGCGTACCCATTTTCAGCGTACACGCGCGCCTCAATAGTTTTCGCCTCTGGGCCCAGGCGGTAGGCCAGATACTCCCACGCGGCCTGCTGCTTGTCGGCATCGGCAATATCCGAGGAAACACCGTAAAACATCGGGATGCCGACGATTGGTGTCTGCACGCCCGAGCGGGGGGATGGTGCGGCGCAAAAACCAATGGCGCGCGGCGAAAAGGTCATCAAGCGAGCATCGATGGGCGTGGCCAACATGGCGACTTTCCCGATTTTCAGCCGTTGCAGCATGTCGCCGGTGTTATCAGGGCTGAACGCTGGCAGCAGGATGCCGCGGATCAGCTGATTCGGGCCTTCTTCGACGAGGGCAAACCGGCCGTGCTGCGGACAGACGCCGGTCTGCGCCTTGACCTGTGCTTCGGTGAGGTCGATCGGCGCATTCACCCCCGCGGCCACACAATGCGGGCAGCGAGTCCATGGGGAGAAACGCAACTTGCGGATAAAGGCCAGCGTGTCCTTGGCAACCTGCGAGTTGAACGTCGCTTTATAGCGAATCTGCACCTCGTCGGCACGATAACGTCGCCCATCAGGTCCCTGGTAGGGATCCTCACTGAAGCTGAACGTATACAACGGAGGCTCGGTACTGGCGGCGCCGGCACGGCGCACCTCTCCACGCGCAAGATCACCGCCGGCGCGGTAAAGAAGGTCGTAAAACAGCGAGTGGGCGAAATCAGCGGGGGCGGCAAACTGGCCGATCGTCTGGGAACCGGCGACGCGTTTCGTCGGATCGGTCAACTGTTGACCAAAGCGCCAGAGTTCGTCCCAGGTTGTCGGGCCCTGGCGTGGGTCGAGCCCCGCCTCACTGTACAGGTCGCGTCGCCAGACGATGCCGGCAATGAACGTTTCCGTCGGGATCGCATAAATCTTCGTCCCCTCCATGGCCATGCGCTGTTGGACGGGAGGCACCCGTTTCCAGGGTTCCCAACGGATCTCGGCGTCTTCCAGCACACCGTTGCCGTTGTCGTCATCGCCAATCCAACGATTCAACGGCATGAGCAAACCTTGCTGCCGGTAGTAGACAACTTGATGGAAATAGCATGCCTGGATATCTGCCGCGGTCTTGCCGGCAAAGGCCAGCATATCCTGCGCGTTGTAGAGGTTGCCGGGCAGCCGAAACATATTCCAGGGGAGGATGGCGACGTCCGGGCGTTTGCGGGCGAATCCGTGCAGGATGGCGTTCTGCGCCTGTCCCTGAATGTCCAGCCCGGCCGCGCCGAAATACATTTTCTGCTTCAGTTGAATCTGCGCCGCGCGCGCCCCTTCGATCTTCTCCAGGGAACGGTCGGGACGCGGCCAGAGAATCGCACACAGCGCGAGCAAAGCGGCAATGATGATGATGGGCATGCTCGTTCGCATCACGTCGGCTTTCCTCCTCGCCTGTCAGTTCGATCAGGCGTCCTTCCCTATCGGATCGGTCAACGCGGACATCATGGCGAAGTAACGCGCATCATCAAGGTAATTCGTGATGCTGTTGCCCGAACCCAATGCGTATCCGCCCCGTGTAGTCGTGCGGCGCAGCATGGCACGACTACGTGCGCGGATCTCCTCAAGCGATGCCTGACAGAGGAAGTTCACATCCATGCCGCCCAGTATGGCGATGCGTCCTCCCCATAATTCGTAGGCGTCCTCCACCGGGCAAATGCTATCTTCAAAGGAATGTTTGCCGTCATACTTGATATCGTCGATGATATCATCCATCACTTCCGCAAGGTTGCCACAGGAGTGCAGGATCGCCGGCTTTCCGGCTGCGTGAATGACCTCGACAATGCGGCGATGCCAGGGAATGACATACCGCCGCAGATCGGCCGGAGACAAAAATGTCTGCGTATTGAACCCCCAATCATCGTTCACAATCATTGCGCCCACGGTCTCGTAGGGTGCGCAATGCTCGTAATAACGCAGGAGCCGCGAGCCGACAGCGTCGAAGATCGCCGCCGTCAAATCAGGATCATCAAGCAGCAGCAAGCAGAGATTCTCATACCCCACGAGGCTAATCACATTCTCCAACAGCCCACCGGGCCCGAACACGATCAGGCGCATGCCCGCAGGGAGCTCAGGGGTAATGTCGATTAAACGGTCGTACGATTCGGCATCGGGGTCCGGCCAGGTGTAGGCCGCAAAGGATGTGCGATCCGTAATGAGACATCCTTCGTTCAACGAGCGGGTGCTGGCTACATGGAATGCTCCGGTGGGAAAATGGAATGGCGAGCCCTGCACCGGGGCGTAATCGTAACCAGCGCGGTGGAACGCGGTGATGCGCAGGCGATACAGGCCCAGCCACGGATCCTGCTGATCGTATGCTGCCCCGGCTAACCGTACGCAAAGATCTCGGTTGATGATAAATTCGAACGGGGTGGGACGGGTCGGAGCCTCACGGTGCAATACCGCTAACATCTGTGCAAAACTCGGCGATGACAGATTGGATTCATGAACAAGCATAGTGGTCTCGACCGGCGTCGGCTTGAGATTTCCGTATAATGCCACGCCTGTCTACATTCAAGGCGATCCCCTTTTGCCGGTCAATAGCACGTGAGACCACAAAGATATGCAACACGTTGCACGTTATAATCGGGCATTGCGTCGCGGGTGGCTGCACGATTCCCGCTTGACGAGATTGGCCGCCACACGAGTGGTCCCAGGGCGATAGCTTCCTGGCGCCTCATCAGCAGTCATGCGGCGTAAGAGTTGCATGAAGGCCTGGCGCCCGATATCCACGGGATTCTGCTCCACGCTGGTGAGGGGCGGCAACAGATAGTTGTTGAGCGGCTGCACATTGGCAAAGCCGACAACGCTCATCTCCTGCGGCACCCGCAGCCCATGCCGCACAGCAAACAGCAGAAACTCGGCGGCGATAGTATCGTTGTACGTCACGACCGCCGTCGGTGCCGCTGGTTTGCTCTTCCAGAATGCCAGCAATTGCTCGAGTCGCGATTCGGGGTGCACGTCCCAGAACCATTGCGTCGACAACCCCCGGTGTTTCAACACATGCCGGAAAGCTTTGCTGCGAGTCAGGATATCCACTTGTGGGCCGAGATAGGCGATCTCACGGTGTCCCAGGCTGCAGAGGTAGTCCACTACGAGGCTGGCGGCCTGCAACTCGTCAGAGGCGATCTGATCGATCGACTGTGCAACAGGCGTGTCCTGCATGCCGACCACGTGGATCTCGTGACTCCAGAGTTCAAACAGTGAAGCGCTGGGAATCGGTTCGGCAGAACTGCCGCTACAGAGCAGAATACCGGCCACGCGCAATTCGACCAGCGTTTGCAGCGCTTTGCAGGCATGCAGGAAATCGGCGTTGGTCTGCAGGGTAATCACCTTGTACGAGGCCTGAAAGGCTTGCTCGAGAATGCCCTGCAAGATGTAGCCGAAAAACGGTGACGAAACCCGAGGAATAATGCACCCGATCACCCGGCTTTGTTCCGTACTCAACGCGGGTTCGAACTGCACGGGCTGGTACTGATACATTTCCGCCAGTTCTTTAATGCGCTGAATCGTGTCAGGGCGCAGGCGCGAGTCGTTGCGCAACGCGCGCGAGACGGTTGACGCCGAAACGCCAGCCAGCATGGCCAACTTGCGCATTGAAGTCATGGGATATCATCCTCCACGCACGAGCATTATATCGTGCCCCTGGTCACGGCACAACAAAGAGAAAACCGATTGCTTCGAGAAGACAGTGCAACAAGTTGCACTTTCAGAGGCATGCACGGCCATTGACAGGACGAAACGGGGATTTTACAGTGCGAATGTGGGCATCGACCTCTCCCAGGTCCAAGATGCCGGCAGGAGTATTCGATGTCCCTGACGCTGCCCCATTCTGTACAATCGTTATACCCCACCCCCAGGCAGGTTGCGCTCGATGCAGGCGAATGCCGGCTACATGCAGAGCTGACGCTCGAGATGCCAACCGCCTGGGGTCCCTTGCTCATCCCCGAACTCTCGCGCCTGGGCGCCGTGTTGGCACAACGGTCGCCGGGACGCGTGCACGTAACGATCCGACAAGGCGAAGATTCTTCTGGACCGGAGGGATACCAACTGCACGTGACTCAGGACGGTGTAACGCTCAACGCCGGCGATGCCGCCGGCGCCCGGTACGGCCTGCGCACACTGTTGCAGTTATGCGCCAGTGCAGCGCTGCCGTGCTGCACCATCACCGATTGGCCGACACTGCGCTGGCGCGGTATCCAGATCGACCTCGGGCGCGTGCTCGAACGGCCGGAGACGGTCGAGCGGTTGATCGCCCACTACGCTGAGATGCGCTACAACGTGCTGCAGCTCTACCTGGAGAATGCGCTGCAATTCCCCAGCGCACCCGCGCTGGCGCGCCCCTGGGCGTGGACGCTGGAGCAGGCCATGCAGGTAGTCGATTGCGCCACCCGCTATGGCCTGGGGGTCATCCCGGCACTGCAATCACTCGGTCACTGCCACTGGGTCACCGGCCACCCGCAGTATGCCGATCTGGACGAATGCGCACCCAAGTTCACCGGCATCCTCTGTCCCGAGCATCCGCGCACCAGCACGATGTTGCATGGCATGATTGCCGATGTCGCCCCCCTGGCCACCGCCGGCATGATCCACCTCGGCATGGATGAAGTCACACACCTGGGGCAGTGTGCACGTTGCGCTCCGCTACGTGCGGAGATCGGCGAGGGCGGCATCTTCGTCCGCCACGCCAACCGCGTGGCGGCGATGGTCCGTGCGGTGGGTAAGCGGCCGGCCATCTGGGGGGATATGTTCCACTACTTCCCACAACCGCTGGAGGACCTTGATACCGATATCCTCATCTTCGACTGGTACTATTACCGCTTCCGCCACACCCCGGGCATCGAGCTCTTTGGCTATCGTGAAGACGATACGATCGCCGTGTTCCGCCGGCATGGGCTGGACGTGTGGGGATGCCCATCATCGTTCTACACCGCGATGATGCCCTTGTGCCTGCCTGCGGAATCGATCGAGAACGCCCGCGACTGGACCCGTTACCTCCTGCAGCATCAGCAGCAGGGCATTATGGTCACACAATGGGAGCTCTCGCCCGTCACCATTGACACCTGCCTGCCCATCGAAGGGGCCATCGCCGGATTCATCTGGGGCGATGGAATGGCCGCACCTGCCGAAGCCCTGCTGCAGCAGGCATGCGCGCACCTCTGCTCCAGCACGGAGGTAGCGTCGTGCTTGCAGACGCTGGGCGCCCTCCGTTTCCATGGCCATGCAGCCCGCCGCTGGCTGCGGGCCACCGATCTGGCGCAGATGCGCACAAACGAGGCGCCTGAGCCTGACCTGGACCGTGCTGCGACCTGCGATGCCTTGGTCGCCTCCATGACGGATCTCTTGCCGCGCGCACAACATGCGGAAATCATCAAGGGGTTCATTGCCGCTGCGCGCTGGCTGGCCTATACCTACCGAAAGCGTGGGCTCATCAATCGTGCCGCCGCCATGCTGTTCACGGAGAGTGCTGCCGACGTGCCGCACATACTCGCGCGTCTACGTGATGAAGCCCTCACGGTGGCAGAAGCGTTCGAAGCCGAATGGCGCCGCAATCGCTTCCCCGAAGACCCTGCCCCCACGCCTCAACGCCTCCGCGAAGAGGCGCGGATGTTCGAACAGGAAATCACCGCTATGAGTACACAGGGATCACGCACCAGCCAACTGACCTCACCCTTTATTGCCGTCGATGTGATCGACCGCTTTGCCGCGTGCTGTCAACTTCACGTGGAAACCTCGCGTGACGGCCAGACGTTTACGCGCCGCGCCAGTTGCTGGATCTTGCAGTTTGACAGCGCCGCGGTGTTGCGGGAACACGCCGATCTCATCCGGTACATCGTCACCGTCGATGATCCGGGCGAAGCCGCCTTTGTGCGCGTGGTCGCTGCCGGCCCGGGACGCTTCGTCTTGCGCAATGTCTCCCTGCACCACGGCACCCGGCAACGCTCGATTATCGATGCGCAGGGCGAAGGCCTGGTCGAAGGTGCAGAAGGTTTGAAGACCGGGGGGGAGGCTGTGCTCGGTCACCCGGACCCGGAGCACCTGTTCCGCGAGTTGGAAGCGGCCGGGAACAGCAGTCCTATCTACACCATTGAGCACGGGCAGGTCACCGTGCGACTGGCGTAAGAAATTGTTTTGAAAGGATCTGTTCGAGGATCGCGCCGTAGATTTTCGCGGCTGTCCCTGCCGGGACGACGAGGTACTATCCAGGGCCGATAGGGTGAGGAGGCCCGGCAGGGACATCTGCGAAAAGATCAAGCGAGACCGGATAGAGACTTCCAAAACAGTTTCTAAGCAGGATACATGCAGCATGGAAAAGTGCGTGAGGTCATCCATGGAACCTGCGGCCGCCTTTATCGAGGATGGCCGGCGCTATCGACTTAGCGACCCATTGCTCGTCGATGCCGCCACAGCGCACCTGTTCACCCCCACACTCGACTTCAGCATTGACCATCGCGGGCGCTGCCGCGCGCACGCGCTGACCCCCAACCCGACCCCGTATGCCGGGGCAGCACGGGGGTTTCTTCTGCGCGACGACGCAACCGGCCAGCGCTGGCGTCTCCCCTATGATCCGCTTGACCCCACCCCGGAACGATTTGCATTTATGCCCGGGCTGGATGATATCCGCTGGGAGGTCACGCAAGGGTCGGTCGATGCGCAGATTTCAATGACGTTACTGCATGATATGCCGGGTGAACTGTGGGAAGTGACACTGATCAATCGCGGCGAACATACGCGCTTCCTCTCATGCTACACCGACTTCCCCATCGGACAGTTGGGTTACGTGCATCAGCATGCACGCTACGATACGCGTATGCAGGGCATTCTGGTCGAGTATTTCCCGTACTACGTGCGCGTTGAGGACTATTTCCGTTTGCGGGAGGGCAACACGCTGACCGCGTTGCTGGCCGACGCGCCCCCCGATGCCTGGGAGACCAGTCAGCGCGCCTGGCAGCTGGGCGGTTCACCCGAACGTCCACAGAGCCTTGAGCAGTCCACGCTGGCGAACGGTCACGCATATTACGAGCCGACTGTTGCCGCGATGCAATACCGTATCACGTTGCCGCCCGGCGGCAGCGTGACACGGCGTTTCCTGCTGGCGCCGGCGCGCAGTCGTGCGACATTGCGTGCGCTCCGGCAGTACCTTGCCCCAGACGGCATGGCGCGTGCTCTGGAGGAGCGTCGATGCTGGCATGCTGCCACCGCACCGACCGTTCATATCGATACCCCAGACACCGATCTGAACCACTTCGTCAACCACTGGCTGCCCGAGCAAGTGAACTATTGTGGCGGGCATATGCGCCTCGCAGTAGATCCGTGCGTACGCAACCTGTTCCAGGATGCGATGGGCATCGTCTACCAGGCCCCCCACCTGGCGCGCCGTTGGTTCACATTCGCCTTCACCCACCAGCACGCCGATGGCTGGATGCCGCACGGGGCGCCGCTCGGTCCTGATGTGCAGCGCTCGCCGATTAATACCATCCCGCATCGCGACATGAATGTATGGCCTCCCCTTGCCATCGCCTTCTACCTGCGCGAAACGGGTGATTTGTCGCTGCTCGACCAGCCGGTGGAATTCGCTGACGCCGATGAAGTCACCAGCGTGTACGATCATGTCTGTCGTGGGTTGGAATGGCAACTGACTGACCGCACCGACCACGGGCTCTCACGAATTGGCGAGGGAGACTGGGATGACCCGCTGAACATGGCCGGTTGGCAGGAGCGGGGTGAATCGGTATGGCTGACGGAAGCCCTGGCAGCAGCATTGGATGAGTGGAATGCAGTCGCAGTCCATCTTGGCGATGCAGACCGTGCTGTGCGCTACAGTGAGGAAGCGCAGGCGTGCCGCGATGCGGTGAATCGCTATGCCTGGGATGGGGAATGGTACGCACGCGGAACCACCGATAACGGGCGCTGGTTCGGCAGCCATCACGACCGCGAGGGACGCATCTTCCTCAATGCCCAGAGTTGGGCACTCATCGCCGGCGTGGATACCCCAGAACGCCGCGCCGCCTGCCTGCGGGCAGTCAATCGCCTGCTGATGACGCCCTGGGGACCGATGACGCTCACACCGCCCTTCACACGCATGTACGAAGATATCGGCAAGATCTCGCTCAAGACGCCCGGCACCGGCGAAAACGGATCGGTGTACTGCCATGCGGCGACATTTTACGCCTACGCGCTGTATCGCATTCGGCAGCGTGATGCCGCCTACCGGGTGTTGCGCCGTTTGCTACCCGGCACCCCAGCACACGGGTTAACGCAAGCCGCCCAGTTGCCTCTCTTTCTCCCGAACGCCTACCTTGGGCGCGCCTGCCGAGGGCAGGCGGGACGCTCCAGCGGGCAGCGCGGCACCGGTACGGCTGCCTGGTATTATCGCACCCTGGTTGGAGAACTCTTCGGCCTGCGCGCCGAATTCGGCGGATTACGCGTTGACCCGCAATTGCCGCGGGGTTGGAGACGCGCATCGATTACCCGTGAATTCCGCGGCGCGGTGTACACCTTCGCTATGCGCGTGAGCCGCGGCGCCCATGCCCTGGAAGTCCGGTTGGATGACAGGCGCTTGCCGGACAACCTTCTGCCCATACAACAACCGGGAACCCGCCATCATGTCGATGTGCGGATCCCCGGCTGATGCCCAAACGCTGCAGCAAGTCTATTTTCCGGCTTTAGGAAGGGTAAGCGGTGTGCGCTGATGACGGCGTACGCCTTTCGCCTCCTGCCCTTGCCAGCGCAAAACGCTGCCGCCAATCTGCACAGCGTTCGTGACGTGTCCCTGCGCATCGCGCATCAAGGCCTGCAACAGGCCATCGCCCTCAAACCCATCGACCGTGACGGCATCAGCACCATCGTTGAGGATGAGGCGCACCTCATGCATGGCGGTTGATGACTGGTTGGCCTCATAGCGGATGGTTAGCGCGGTCACCGCGTCATCATCGCGCTGGACGGAAACCCACGGTTGGCTGCCATCGCTGGGCTGCACCAACGCGCTCGGCGTAAAGGTCGGACGATGCGGCAGCAACACGGTCACGAAGGTCATCGTCATGCCGGGCCGCGTCATACCGGTCCAGCTTTGCCGCAGGCGCAATGGCGACAGCTGGTAGCGATTCTCCAAATAAGTATCCCTGACATTGACGGCATACTCTTTGCGCGGAGTGAAATAGACCAGCAGGTCACGCGCGGGATTGCGGAACTCCTGCACGCCGTATCCCAGCCCGAGCCCCGTCCAGTACAGATCATCGTAATAGGCGTTGAACCAATGATCGCCGCACTCCGGCCCCAGATCGCGCGTATGGATATTGGTGCCTGCGCGCACCTTAAGCGCCGCATGGAACGTGAGACGGTCTTTCACCACCATGAATCCGGATTTCCAGAAGATGATGTCGCGCGTGAGGTCGACCGGCAAACGCTGGTATCCTGCAGCTTCAATGCGCGCCACCGTCACTGCCGGATCATCGACCAGCGAGGATACCGATACCTTTGCCGGTTCCGGATTGGCGGGGATGCCCTCCAAATCCTCAACACAGGCGGTGTTCTGGAATTGCGGTGTCAGTTCGTAGTACCCTTGCCCGCCCACCAGCAGCGCATCCTGGTCCAGCAAGGCGCAGATGTTGCCCGGCGTTTCCCCGGCATGCCCACCGATGGCCAGCAGATCGATCAACGCCCACAGCCCTTGCGCCTGCGTTCCGCTGCACAGCACCAGTTTGTCCGGCACTTGCACCGCGGTATTCATCCGCATGGGCGCCATGCCGGGATGCTGTGCAATAAACGCCGGCGGCGTCGGCTCGGTCGCATAGCGCCAGGTGGCATAGCTATTGCCGGACGGCGGCATCGGCTTCACCGCATCATCGGCAAACAGGTAGGCCAGCGCGAAATTCTCGCGCGCCTGATCAAAGGGATTATGGTACTGCTTGGCAACCATCTTGCTGGTAAGATGATTGTAGTAATACTCGGCGATGCGATGGCTGATCCAGCGATACTTCCCGTTGCGCGTCATCGCCGCGTACCACTCGTACATCCACATCGCCTTGCCGGGTTGCGGCCATCCGCCATCCGAGCCGAAGGTCGGACAGCCCCCGGAAGGCGACACCACGCCGGAATAACGCGTAAAGACCGCCTGCACGCCTGGGTGGTCGGCCATCTCTTGCAGATCGCCGGTGTGGAACGCTATGCTGAGCATAAACGGCAGCCATACCCAGTGATACCCTGAGGAAGCATCATCATCATCTCGGGTGTTCCAGAGCAGGGTATCATGCAGATCGGTGAATGTACGCACGCGGGGGTCAATAGGCGTGCCGTCCTCTTCGGCGATCAGACGGGCGATCTTCAACATGCAGTAGGCATGCCATACGCGGTTATGTGTCCCTTGCTCGCGAAACAACACCGAGGCCGGCTTGGCGGCGATCTCGTGGAAGGCGGCACGGTACTTGGCTTCGGCATCCGCCGGCGCAAATGGCGTGGCGGGATCCTGCTTCCACGTCAGATAACGGTAAGCCGTAATGGAGAGCAACCCATGAGCTTCGAGGTGCCGGTTATCGAGAAGGGTGGTGATCAACGCACTGCCGAGTTTCGCGTACTCCGCGTCGCCGGTGAGACGATAAGCCATCAGCACGGGCAGCAACTGGGTGAACCCGTAGGTCCCGTGTGCGGCAATCGCCCGGCGAGTCTCATCTTTGAGCTCGGGGAGGATCCACTCGTGAATAAAGGGCGTGTAGTCCTCTTTGCCCGTTACGAAGCCATACCGGTACACCCCGCGTCGCACATCGGCGGCCGCATGGTGCGTGACGCGACCGGGCCGGTAATGACGAAGTTCACCCGGGGTAGACGGCATGGTAACGCTGGCAGCATCTTCAGTATGTACGTTCAGCGTCTCACTGGCCAGCGGGCGGCGTTTCCCGCCTTCTTTCACCTGTGCCACCACCCGGTATTGTCCCGGCTGCTTCACTGCCGATTCCGAAACTTCACAGCGCACCGAGACACGCTCTCCAGGTTCGGCCGTCACATCCAGGCGCTGGCTGTACATTGTTTTGCCGTTCGTATCCTGCACCAGAATGCGGTCACCAGACACCCGCTGTGCGGTCGCGGCTACATCGATCCGCGCTGACCAGGATTTCCCTACCGGCAGTTGATCGGCTGAAAGGGTGACTGTCCCAACGGCAAGACCCCGAGGATCGGCCAACTCGAAGACCGGATAGCCATTGATGGTGCTCGACCACCCCCACCCCGCCTGGTTGAGATCGGCCTCGTTAGGATCGATATCGGCGAGCAGAAAGCCCATGAAGATCCGTTCACCGGGCGCAGGCACGTAGCCCAGGTCGCTCCAGGGGACGGCGGCTTCCAGGCAATACCCATCCGGCGCTTCAACGATGGCCACGCGACTGCCCGGCGTTTGCATCATATAGTTACCAATTCGACTCAACTGGGCATCAGTGAGGGCGACGACCGAGCCGCGCCCGCCCGGCTGGGGCATATAGCGCAACCCCAGGCAGGGATCAGCGCTGGTGGGCGAATTGGACTGCATCGGACGACGGTAGGAATTCAGGGTAATCAGCACGCTGTCGCATCCCCACGGCGCCGGTCCCTGGTTGCCGGCACTGCCGGGCCTGGCGCCGACCAGATGATCATCGGTGATTTCTGCCAGCACATACAGGGCGGATGCATCCCAGGCGACGCGGACACGACCTGACAGGTCAGCGTTGCCCTGGAACGGTTGCTCCGGATGCCCGACGTAGATCACCTGGCGAGGATCGCCATTGGGCAGGGCATTGATGATGATCGGATCGACGCCCTGCCAATCATCGGCAAGGCCATCGATCTTCAGTACGCCAGGGCAGTAGGGTAACGCACGGTCGATGCGCAGGTCACTGGCAGCATGCGCAGCGAGGA
Organism: Armatimonadota bacterium; assembly: GCA_020060775.1. GTDB lineage: Bacteria > Armatimonadota > Hebobacteria > CAIYQO01 > CAIYQO01 > JAGUZN01. The sequence continues at coordinate 44,267 of JAGUZN010000158.1, read as the reverse complement.
CGAGCGTGGCAAGTATACATGCAACAATAACGCGGTACATGGTCATAGAGGTAACCTCACGGTTGTGTTCATTTCAGTTAAAACACGATCCCGCCTTGCGTCAAGCCGATCATGTAACTGTGGAGCATGCAACGAGTTGCATGCATGCCGCGAGGTGGACGACGCTATGCAATATGTTGCATAGCAGGCTATCCATTGCATTATTGACGCCATCAGCATTTCGCGATGTACTCCAGTGAGGAGCGAGGTATCGGGGGACGATCATGTCAGATCAACAGTACGCGCTTTGCGTCATAACCGAGTGGGGAACACCGGTCACCGAGTGGGGTCGCCCCAATCGTGCGGAGGATGTGCCCCTGGTGCGTCACCTGCGCGCACAGGGCTATCGGGTCGATGGTCTGCCCTTCCATGCCATCACCGACGAGCGTCTTGCACCCTATGATGCCATTATCATCCCCGAATACCCGCAGGGCGAATCGTTGACCGCTTACAACCTCAACTGGCGTCTCCATCCGGAGACCCTGCATGCCGCGGAATCATCTATACGGCGCTTTGTCGAGGCAGGAGGCGGCCTGGTGCTCTACGGTGTCTGTTTCTTCCAGGGCTTGCTCAACGGCATGCAGCAGATGAACCGGCTGCTCGCACCCTGGGAAGCGGAAGTGCTGTATGAACAGGTATTGGATGAGAGGCATGCCTATGTATATCCTCTCGGCGAGATCTTCAACCAATATGCCTGGACCACCAACATCACGCCTCATCTACTCACCGAGGGAGTACATGGGGTGTTTTATCCAACCAATTCTCACCATGGCCCCATGACGGTGCCATTTCGTCTATCCTCGGAATGGTCAGTGCTGGTTTCCGGTATGCCGAGCGCGCGGAGTGTACCCGCCAATCCCGCCGATATGGTCGTGCCGTTCTTCTTCACCGATCATCAAGGCACGTATGTCACTTCGCCACCACTCGTAGCGATCCGATCAGTTGGCCAGGGACGAGTCGCAGTGATTGGCATGAGCCCGGTGCTCGCATTCTTCGGCGTGGGGCACGCAGGATACGGCGATGTGATGCTCAGCAGGGGCGATGGACAACATCCCAGCAACTTCGGCCTGCTGCAGGAACGCCTGTATGCCTGGGCTGCTGAACCGCTCCATGGCACGCATGGCGACAGCCGGTGGCCAACGGACGACTACGCGCCTCCGCCGCCCCCCATCGACTGGACGCAATTCTCCCCCGGCCCCTCGCCCACTGTGCCGCGACGTGGGTTGATCGGTGCACGCACCCAACGCACCGGCGGTTCAGGATCGGTGGCGGACTACGTGGCTGCCGCCGCCGAGGCCGGGCTGGACTTCATTGGTATCACGGAAGATTTCGCCCAACTCACCCCGGAGTGTTGGGATGCGGTAAAGGCGGAGTGTGCGCAAGCCAGCACCGAGCGGGTGCTGGCCGTGCCCGGGTTCTTTTATCGCGACGCGGTAGGCGCACGCTGGATTGCGCTGGGCGAATGCGCTTACCCGGACGCCCACCATTGCAGTGACGATGGGAGGCGCATTCTGGTGGCCCATTGGATTCTCGATGCGCTCTCCCCGCTCACCGCTCCCATCGATATCGGGCATAACCCACGCCCCGCCTGGACGTACGCGGCCATGAGCGCGATGGCTGTACGCACCTACGAACATGGCATCCTTATCGACGACGCGCTCGAGGCCTACCTGGAGCGCCAGGAGATCGAAGATGTCGTTGCGCCGCTGGTGGTCGATCTCATCGACGCGCCGGCGGAGGTTGCTCGATCCTCCGCGCATTGGACCGGCGTGCTCCTCTCCCCGGATGGGGTAATCCGCCTGAACATGATGTCCGATCAGCGTCCGCTCGTGCCGCGAAGCAGTGCCGTCTCCCTGCGCGAGCAACTGCGCTTGGCCTTTGCGCGCCATGGGCTGGGTGGCGAGGAGCGCTTCTTCGCCGGTGAAGGTCCGATGATCATCGATTGGCGGGGGTTCAATAATGTGCGCGCCGTGCAGGGCTGCCGGGAGCCGATCGCCGGCCACGAACAGTTCGTGCTGCATGCCGCCGTGGAATCCCCTGCGGGCTTGCGCGAAATCACGCTCTACGACGGTCCACATCGCCTGCGCCGGTACACCCTGGCCGGCGAGACCTCCTATACACTGACCTGCCACCTGCCGCACGATCGACAGCGCCACCTGGTACTGGTCGCCACCGATCAACTCGGTAGACAGACCCTGAGCGCACACATGAACAGCGCAGACCTGCTGTTCGCGCGCAATATGTGCCGTGATCGCAGCAATACCACCAGCCTGGCCGTGCTGCGCCAACATGATGGGCGTGTGTTCATCTGTGGACCGGCCACGCCTTACCAGCGCAAGACCACGATGTGGCCGTACTTCAACCCGGGATTCGCCAACCCGAATGGCGACCATGCCGCCCCCTATGTGGATGGCGGCGGCGGCAGTCTGATGTCGCATGGCAGCCTGCCGGAACTCGCCTACGCTGATATACCAACGCCGGAAGGCATCCCGGCCAGCCGCATGGCCAATCCGTTGGCCTGCCGTGATGCGATCATCCAGGAAAGCGATCTCATCGGCTGGTATGCCAATCCCCGGGCCTCCGCCTGGGTGGCCGCAGATCCTGTCGAGGAAGCGCCGCTGTATACGGCCACCATCCGCTGGACTGATTTCGGCAAGAACGCCGGCGACCCCGGCGTCACCTTAGTGGAAGGTGAGTTGGTCTTCCTGCGCGATGGCGTACTTGATCCGCGACATGCCGTCAACCCACAGGTGTTGCGCATGTTCGGCCAATGTAACGAAAGCACAAATGCCGCCTTTTCTGCCGTAGGGCTTATCGGTGGCGACTGCAGTGGTGCTATCCCTGAAGGGACGCCCGTGTTCATTGCAGGGGAGCTACAGCCTGGCGGGTTCATCACCTTCTATCCCAGCCGCTTAGGCGCCGTGACCGTGATGGCGCTCGACCCCGGTTACCAGGTCGTGGGCGAGATGCAGCGCCCCACCTCGCTCGTACGCTTCGGGCTGCCGCTGGGTGGACGGACGGTACGCAAGGGAGAGCGCGTGCATTATCGCCTGTTGGCGACACGAGGGAGAGTGCACGCCCCGCCCACTGATCGCGAGTGGCGTGATTTTGCCGGAGCGATGGGCATCGGCGGCGACCCGGCCTACCAGGTCACCGTGCGTCATGGCCATTGCGTCGGGACTAATTTCTTGCTTGATCTGGAATCCGAAGGCGGGTATGTGCGCGTGGACCTCACACAGGCACATCTGCCCATACGTCTTCCCGTACGTGTGGCCGGGCTCAACCCCGTGTGGGGCGCGTGGGTCGCCGATATCGCGCGAGATACGGCGCTGCCGTTAGGCATTATCGAGCGCGAAGGGGTAGGCTATACCACTTGCGACCTCACTCGCGGCAACACCGAGCTTTTCGTCGGGCATCCGGTCATCTGCGACCGACCCGATGTCCCGATCAATGCTCTGCCGGAGGGCGAGATCTGGCGCGTCGAACTGCATAATCCGCATGCGGATGATATACCGGTGGTCGCCCGCGGGACAGATGGCTTTCCGCCGTTGGCGCGCTTTCGTTACCAGGGCGTCATCCCCGCCGGCGCATCGGTGGTGGTGCGATATGAGGGGAGCGCTGCGTGCGTATCTACAGCTTCTGGGCACTGAATGCACCGCTCAACGCACACGAGATGATCGCACAACTCGGCGAATTACTCGCCGCCGGGTTCGATGGCGTGGTGATGCAACCGCGGTTTTACCAACCGCCGCCTGCCTACCTCTCCCCGGAATGGTTCTCCGTGCTCAACACGGTTATCAGCGCCTATCCGGGAGCAGCCATCTACCTCCAGGACGAAAATGGCTGGCCCGCCCCCAGTGTCGATGGACGCTTGCTGGCTGATGAACCGGCGCTGGCGCAGTCCTGGGTGAGCGCGTATGCACGCCATGAAATCCCGGCGCTGGCGACGGTTGTCGGCGAAGACGGCGACTGTGTCTTCGTGCGCGAATGGGGACGCTATGCCGATACGCTCAACCCACGCACAGCCGCGCGTTTCTGGGCACTGACCTATCACCCGACGTGTGAGGCCCTTGCCGATCTTCCGGCGTTTCATGGCTTTTTCTGCGATGAACCGCAGTTCGGTCCGCTTGATGATGGTTCAATCACGCCGGTCAATGCCACGTGGGGCGCCATCCCCTGGACCGATGATCTGGCGGCAGAGTATGCTGCCCGATATGGCGATGACCTGCTGCCGCGATTGCGCGAGCTCTTCTTCGATCATCCTGGGAGCGCTGGCACGCGTCGCCACTTCTACGAATTATGCGCCGACCTCTTCCGCGAGCGCTTTGTCACGCCACTGGTCGAGGGATGTCGCGCGCGTGGACTTGCCTGGGAAGGGCATTTCAAAGGGGAGGAGCATCCATATTTTCAACTCTGGTTCAGCGGGCCATGCACCTGGTTGTACCGGGCGATGGGTCGGGTGGGTGCCGATATGCTGGAGCGCATCCCTGGCGAGCGCTACTTCCTCCGCGAAGCGGCCACCGCGATTCGCCAGCATGGTCTGCCCGCGTTAGTCGAATGCACCGGCGGCGGGGGCTGGGGCATGGCGCCGAGCCATTACTGGAGTTACGGCCATTGGCTGGCAATGCACGGTATCGACCAGCTGGTGCTGCACCAGGCACAGTATCAGTTCACGCCGCTGGCCGTGCACGACTGGCCTCCCTCCGTGCCGTTACATCAGCCCTATCGCGAGGCCTGGCCCACCCTGCTCGCAGGGTGGCGAGAGTCAGGGGTCGATGTGCGGCAGGCTCACCACCCGGTGCTGGTCATCGTGCCCTATCGCGGTCTTATGGAGCGTCTGCGCCCGCTGGAACGTCCTCTGCTGGACGTGCATGCCGCTGTCGACTACGCGAAATCGCCCGGTGGACAAGTAAACCGGTCGATCCTGCAGCGACTCCACACCCTGGATAGCGAACTGCTCGGCTATGATGTGGTAAATGAGCGGGACTTCGAGGCGGATGCAGCCTGCGATAATGGCTTGTGTGTGGGCACTTGCCGTTACCAGGCGTTGCTCATCCTGCCCGGATGTGTGCTGAATGCGCAGGCTGAAGCCACCATCCAACAGGCTGCTGACGCGGGAGTGCTGCTCTTCGATGAACGCGATGCCCCGGTGCCGGATCTTATCGGACGAATGCGGCAACAGCTGACCCTACCCATCACGGCCGCCACCCCCTTCCCCGCTGCCGTCGGCGGCGAGGTGTTCACCGAAGGCGCGCAGAGCCGGTTGATGCTGGTGAACACCGATCCGTTCGCGACCGCCACCGTGCACATCCGCTGCGCGGGGACTCCAGACCCCCTGGCTATCTCCCTGCTCCCGGGAGAAGTGAAGCGAGGCGACCCACGTAAGTTGGCAAGAGAACACACCGGTCACACGGTGCAGTGCCGCTGGCAGGCAACGCGGCAAGCGCCGAACCTCCTCCCGCTGGACCATGCCGATGCCGTGGGAGCCACGCGCCGCACTTGCCTATTCTCGTTCAACGCCGTGCGAACACTGGAACCCGGACTCCAACTACTATCCCTGTTGCCAGTTGAAGGTATTGTCCTGGACAGCCTACCGATCGGTGCTCTCCCTGAAGCGGCGTGTGTCGCTGGACTATATGCCTGTGCACTGCCAGTGCCCATCTCCACGGGAGGACATCGCGTAATGATCCGTTTCGCGCAACCCTGGGATGACCCCACCCCACCGCGCATCTGGCTCGCCGGGGAGTTCGCCGTACTTACCCCCCAGCCCTGGCAGCCTGGGCCCCATGGCACCCAGAAGAACGCCGGGCCGTTTACGCTGTCACCGCTATCGACCGAAGCATGGAAAGGTTCCGAGCTGGTGGCGGAGGGCTACCCGTTTTACACCGGATCAGTGCGCTATGAAGCCCGCTTTACCGCTTCGGAGGCCTTCTATGCCCTGGGACTGGCAGCGCGGGGGGCAGCCGCCCGCATAACGGTGGATGACTGTGACCTCGGTTGGTGTTGGGGTCCGCGCTGGACGGTAACGGCCTCAACACCGTTCGCGAGTGGCGAACACCGGATCGTGGTTGAGTTAACCACCACGGCCTTCAACCTGCTCGGCCCACACCGCCACCGTGACGGTGATCCGACTTTGGTGGTCACGTCCCATTTCACTGGAGTACGTGACTTCGCGCAATCCGATGACGACACACCGATTCTTGTGCCGGATTATCACGTATTGTCGGCCGGACTGGATCCGTCGCTCACGCTCTATGGAATCGAGGCCAACCATGTATATTGATTGTCATATGCACCTCGCCGCCGGGTGGTCATCGCCCGAGCAGGTGGAGCAACTGGTCGCGGAATATCGCCAGGTGGTCGACCACGTCTGGCTGCTGGCGGTGGATGGGCCGTATTGTCTGGGCAACTCTGCGGTACTGGCGGCAGCACAGGCGCACCCGGATTTCTTCATCCCCTTCGCGTTGCTCGACTTCACCCACCCCGTCGAACAAATCAACAACTATCGTGACGCCGGCTTTCGAGGGCTGAAGGTGCTGTCAGCGGGCGGGCCGCTGGGCTCCGAGCAAGCTCTGCCCTACTACCGTGAAGCCGAACGGCTGGGCATGCCTGTCGTGCTGCACACCGGCAGCGTTCCTGCGCCGGTGCCTGGTTTGCCAGGGCTGGGGGTCAGCGACGATTACCATCCGGTCGAATTGGAACGTATCGCCCAGGCATGTCCACACCTGCACATGGTCGCGTTGCATGGGGGGGGCTTCTGTTGGCGTGAAGCGCTGATCGCCGCCCATGCCGCCCCAAACCTGTTTCTCTGCTTGGGTGACTTTGATAGCCGCGAGGGGATGTGCCTGGACAACCTTGCCGGATGGGACCTGCTCGGATTATTGCAGGAACGCATCGTCGCCGGATTGGACTACCCGTTTGCCGCCCAACTCTGCGGCGCCCCCGAGCCCTTTACCCCCAGCGCGTTCGTGCTGCCGGCGGTGGATAAACTGCGCCTGCTGGCCACCCGGCTCACCCAGCGCCTCGGGGTCGCCTGGCGCGATGCAGTGATGAGCGAGAACGCACGCCGCTTTGAACAGCGCACAGGCTTACACCCCTGACCTGATACGAAAAGGAGCGTATGTTGATGACTGGCATTCCTCAAGACGAATTCCGCTTGCGCATCCGGCGCATGCAGGAGGCAATGGCGTCCGCCGGCCTGGATGGCATCATGGTGTATGGCGACGAATACCGCAAGGAGAACCTGCGCTATGTCTCCAATTTCTGGCCTATCTTCGAACGCGGCGCCTGTTGCATCCCGCGCGAAGGTGATGCCATCTTGGCCGGTGCTCCGGAGGGCGAGCAATACGCCCGTGAGATGAGCGTCTGGACCGACGTGCGCAATATTAAAGAATTTGCCTGTGTCTCGGTGCCCGAAGAAATCGACTATCCGTTGGCGCATTTCTCCTCGCTGCGCGAGATACTCGGTGATACGTTGCGCGGTGGCACGCGCCTCGGGCTGATTGGCATGTGGGACATCCCTGCGCCCATCCTCGAGCGTGTGCGCGATGCTGTGCCCGGCGTGGAGATCGTCGACGCCGCGCCCATCATCAATGCCCTGCGACTGATTAAGTCGCCATCCGAAATCGCCTGCCTGCGCGAGGCGGGACGCCAGGCGTGCATCGGCTATGCAAAGCTGCTGGAAACGAGCCTGCCCGGCAATACGGAAACGCTGGCTGCCGGTGCGGCGGAAGGTGCGGCACGCATGGCCGGCGCTGAGGGCATCAATTTCATGCTCTACGGCAGCGGACCGCGCACCGCCACCATCATCGGGCGCAGCACCGAACGCATCATCGAGGACGGCGACATGATCATGGCGGCCCTTGCCGTGCAGTATCAGGGTTATGTCGCCACCGTCGAATACCCCTTTGTGGCGGGGCAGGCCAGTGAGGAGCAGCAACGATTCCTGGCCGTGCTCTTCGAGGCGGCTGACGTGCAGCTCCGTTACCTGCACGAGGGCGCAATCAGCGGCGAGATGGTGCGCGCGGTGAAAGCGGTCTTTCGCAAACATGGGATGGAGGCCTATGACATCTACCCGCCCATGCACGGCATCGGCCTGGCGGAGGCTGAATCCCCCTACCCCAGCGAAGACGCCGTCTATCCCTTCCAGGCGGGCATGTGCGTCAACTCCGATATCAGTCTGTTCGGACACCCAGCCGGATCCAACCGCATTGAGGAAGGGTTCGTCGTTGGCAAGGACGGGCCGGAATCGCTCACGCCGTACATTCGTGAACTCTGCCGGACGGCAATCGGTGTATAATCCGCACTTAGAAATTGTTGTGAAAGGATCTGTTCGCGGATCGCGCCGTAGATTTTCGCGGCTGTCCCTGCCGGGACGACGAGGTACTATCCAGGGCCGATAGGGTGAGGAGGCCCGGCAGGGACCGCTGCGAAAAGATCAAGCGAGACCGGATAGAGACTTTCAAAACAGTTTCTTAGAACGAGACCCCTCGAGTGAGGGGTCTCGTGACATTCACGTTGCCGTAGCATCGGCAATCTGCAGCAAACGGCGCTTCTGACGCCAGTAGTGCTGGAAGTTGGCGTAACTGACATCCGGTGGAATGGCGTGATCCAGCGTGGGTACATAGCCCCCCATCTCCACCAGGGGGGCGATGCGCGCCAACTCGGCGTCGATGGCCTCCGGCCCCTGCGCCAGCGCACGCTTATCAATCCCACCAAACAGCAGCAGATCACGGCCATACTGCGCACGATAGGCAAAGAGGTCGTTCCCCGCCGCCTGCTCGCAAGGCATGATGGCGGTGATGCCCGACTCCAGCCAGAGCGGGATAAGGGTGCTCACGTCGCCATCGCTGTCGACGCAAATCGTGTCGACCCCCGCGGAACGGATGCGTTGGGTGATGCGCCGGTAGCGCGGCACCATAAATTCGCGCACCAACGCCGGCGAGATGAGCGGCCCGTTGCGGTAGCACATGTCTTCCCAAAACTGCACGTATGTGATTGGCGCCTCGCGCAGTGCCCGGTCGAGAACGGCGATGGAAAACTCGGTTGAAGTCTCCATCATATCATGCACCAGTTCAGGCTCGTCGTAAAAGGCATAGAGTGCGCGCTCCGGTCCCATAAGCATGCGCACGAAACCGAACAGGCTGGGACCGCCGTAATAGTGGGCGACATATCCGTACAGTTTCACGATCGGCCCCTCTTGCCGCCAGCGGGCCACGCGCGCGGTCCAGTCCTCCGGATAGCGCCCGGCATCGTGCGGGTCGAACAGCGGCTTGATCCGCAGCCAATCCTCCCAACCCTGCACCGGGAAGCCGATGAACTCCGGCATGGACTGATCGGGGTGATCCTTGAACACCCGGTATACCTGTCCCATACCATCTCGTCGGGTGACAGTCGCATCGTCCTCGGCAATCACTTCCTCGGGGAACGCGGGGCGCATGGCGAAATCGACCCCCGGATCGACGGTGGCATCGCAGTCATCCTGCCAGGCCAGCAGTTCATCTGTCGGCAAGCCGGTCTCCTGTTGCCAGCAGGCCAGCGTCAGCTCCCACGGCCCCCATTCCGCCAGTGGCGGACGATCAACCGGATGCCAATGCAGATAGGCCTGGAGACGTTCGTGCGGCGTCATGGCGCTTTCACCAGGCTGACAGAACGTAATCCCGCCGGGATGGTGAGTAAATAGCCGGGGTGCAATGCCGTCGCCTGAACCTGTGCTTGCTCACAGCGCCAGCTTCCGGGTACGGTGATCATCACCTGTCCGCCGGCATCGGTATGCAGACCTACCTCAAGGCGGTCGGCAGCAATCTGCAGGGCGACGGGAACTTCCGCGGAAAGCGCATAGGCTCCCTGTCGGATGCGCCCGCGGTCGAATAGAGTGAATATCCGTCGGTCGCCGCGTTGCTGCACTAGCGCAACGCGCCCGCGGAAGGCTACCACGTCCGTCTCTGCTGATGCCGGCTCGCGGCTCATGAAGCAGTAATCGTCGCCAAAATCACCCCGGATATGGATGATCGTGCCCTCACCCAGTGTCGTGAAGCTGGGGGCTGCCGTACCACGCGGATGCGGGAACAGGGCAACGTAATAGGCGCCGTCGCCGGGGATCTGCAGGTGCAGCAGATCAGCGTACTCCTTGTATCCCGCCATGTAACCGTAAAGATCCAGGCGATCGCCGGTACCCCAACGCAACGTATGGCGCGGCGTGTCGGCAGGCGATGCGATGAAGTATTCGAGATCGACGCCGAACTTGCCCAATGCGGTATAGCGATCGCCCTGCGGCAACTGACGCGCAGGGGTGTTGGAATTGCCGGGTTTGTGTGAAAGGCAGGCTTCAGCATCGCGCAGTGCGGCCGGAACATCAAGCAACTCCGAGGTGCTCCACATGATCCAGCGAGTGGGTTGTTTGCCGTTGACCGTATCGCGCAGCACCAGATAACGTGGGCTGTCGGGCGCACCGTCGGTCACCATGAGCAGTTGGCGGTGCCAGTCCAGGTGGGCGGCAGTGGCCTCACCGGCGGCGGGCAGCACCGGAACATCGAATGGTTCGGACCCTGCCAGCCGCCGTTCGCCACGGATGGGGAAATACGCGTGACTGTAGCGTGCTGCGGGCAAGTCGACAATCGCCTGCACCGTCCCCGGACGATCCTCCGCCCAGGGGCGATGCTCGTGCATGACGTAAGACGAGCGACGTTGCCGCTCTGGAGTCTCCTGCCCCGTGCGCGCCAGGATCACACGATTGGCCAACCCCTCCTGACGGAACTCGTAACGGCCGGCAAAGTGGCTGAGCAGTGGCACCCCGTAGGCGAACCAGTGCGCGATCCCCCCGGCCTCGGAAATGAGAGCAGGTTCGGAGGGGGCCACGACCTGTACCAGGTAATCTTCCTTGCCGGTATCCAGGCGATCTCGAAAGATGGTGGCGACGCGCGGATACAAATCAGTGCGCCAGTTTGGCGCTTTCGCGGGCAGGTCGCGATCAAGGTATATATACTGGAATCCGCCCATGCGTGAATGCTCGATATTCATCGGGTATCCCGCGCGCTTCCACACCCATTGCAATGCCGTGGAGAGTTCAGGATCGCTCGCGGCAATCGCGCGCGCCATTACCCCGGGCAGGCCCGAGCGATATCCGGCGCCGTCGCCAAGCCCGGTCATGCGACTCAGCCCCGGCGCCCAGGCGCCGCCGCCGCGCGGATCGGGCGGAGCGTAAAATTTCGCCATAAAGGTCATGGCGCGCTTGGTGCGCTGGTCATCGACAAAATCGCCCAACCCGGCATTCCGCGCCGCAATGGCCAGCGTCAGGATAGGCGTGAAGCTGACATTGAAATACCCGGAGGTCGTTTCCGGCCATTCACCGTGCGACGTAAGTTTTTGGGAGAGCAGGTACTCCATCATGGCGCGCGTATTCGCAAACCAGGTCTCTGCCATCGGATGGTCGCTCAACGTCGCGGCGAGCATCCCTTTATTTAACTCGTTGCTCACACTCATATCGAGATTGGCTGTGCAGTAGCCGCGTTCGATCGACCAATGGGTCGGATCGTTAATGCGGTACGCCAGTAGAGCGAGCTTGGCGCGCAGCAACCGTCGCTCCTCCGGCGTCACCAGATCGCTGCCCATGACGGCATCGTAACCGCTGCAAATGACCGCGGTGTTCCATAGCGAGTCATACCCGACCGGGCTATCCAGCAGCGAATGCAACCAGGCGACGAGCTTCACACGCTTGGCCACCTCGGGATCCCCGCCGGAGAGCAACCAGCAGGCCGTGCCAGCTTCCAGCACCCATCCGCTGCGCCCATTAGGCTGACCGGGGCCTATCTGTGTTTTAAACAACTCTTCGATGAGTGCTGAGTTCGGCGCATGCGTGTTCCAATAACGCTGCAACGCATCCGGCGACGTGTAGAGGTGGGGGTGTTGGGTCGTGCTGTCCCAATCCAATACGTATTCCTTCACGGTATTCAGTGTACGATTGAGGCTGGGGGCTGCACTGCCGAGGAGCCACTTGCGCTCTCCAGGAACATTGGTGACATACAGGTGTACCGGACCATCCTGTTCCTTCCACAACGGCATCCACTTGGGGATCACTTCACCATATCCTCGAAACGTGCCGGTGGGCGCCGGCTCAACCCAGGCCCCAGGATCTACCGCCTCCACGCGCATCACCGGCGTCTCACCCTCGCCGTAAAATGTCCAGGCATTTTGTGTATAATCTTCCCACCAATCGCCCCAGGGGGTCAGTTGGGTGATGAGTCCCGGGGTAGAGGCGGCGAGATTGATCATCATATTTTTGCCACGCACACGGGTGTGACCAGACTGCAGCATGCCCTCGCGTGTACTGCTCACCTCCCAGGGGATCAACACCGACAGATCGGTGCGTGCGGGGGTGAACTGCAGTGACCATCCCGCTTTATCCGTCGGATCGATGCGATTGGTGGCAAATGACTTGTGGTATCGCTTGAGGTCGAACGCCCCCTGATAGCGGCTCTCGAACAACGCACGGCTATCCCCGGCAAGCAGAGAGATGACGAGTTGCAGGCGGCTGCCGTCGGCATAACGATACTCTTGCTCCACACGGGCGCGCACCGGACCGCGCTCGGTGAGTCGCGAACTCCAGGCAACAACCTCGCCGGCGCCGTAGAGACGGCTGCCGCCATACCAGGGCTCCTGGCCCAATCGAAGTGCCGACACGGGTGCGGGAGGTGTGATGGATTCCTGTGGGGTTGCACCGGTGCGTTCGCCAACGGGCACACGCAATCCGAAATGCTCGGTGGCAATCTCCACCATATCTGCCCGTGTGGTAATCGTCAGATCAGTGGCAGGCACCGTAGTCCGCCGCGGTTGTGCGCCGAACTCCGCTGTATAGGTCTGTTGTCCCAATGCCGGCAGTTCATCGATAATGAAGCCGATGCGCGCTTCACGCACAAACGCCGTATCCGTGGTGACAAAGCTTGGTGCGAGGAACTGCGCCGCGACCGGACCATTGGGACCGGTGACAACCAGCGACTCGACGTGGCACTGCTGATCGGGTGCAGAAAACGGAAACTCGACGAACTCCCGCTTCCAGGTTTGGTTCAGCACATCGCGGAGTTCGAGCTGCTGCACGCCGGCGAAGGCGTGAAGCGAGAGTCCTCCTATGCATACCACGATAAGGCCACGGATCCATTGGGTCATGCCGACCTCCAGCGAATGCTCCGCACAGGAGCGGGATTGGTACTATCATAGACGCCCGGCAGCCAATCCGGTCACCCTGCGCGTCGGCTACAGGCGTTGCACACGTTGCATAACATGGGTGCAACTTGTTGCATTATACCCGGAACTGCCGCCAGATTGACGGGCGGGCATCCTGGCGAAACAATGAGGTGTGGGTATGCTGTACCCGAGACTTCGTGCAGCGAGGTTACGCAATGACGTTCTTTCGTCTCACTACGGCGATCTTCTCCTTATGCGCTCTGCTGGCAATGGTGCGGGCGGCCGATGTCACGCTCACCCGAAACCAGGATGGCGGCTACGCGATCACCACGCCGACCTACACAGCGATTGTAAACGCTGACGGCAATCTCGCTACATTACGAGTCGACGGCACAGACTTCTTGTTGAACGATTATCATGGCGCTGTTGCCGGGGCATTCTCCCGCATTCAGGAGAGCACGGCGACATGGGCGATGCAAACTGACCGTTTCACGACTGTAGTCCAGCGGGATGCGACGACCCTCGCCGTTTCCACAGAAAAGCGGGAACTCGCATATCACTTTGAGACGGACGCTATCGAATTACGTTTCGGCAAAAACCTGGATTACGGCACCTGGCATTTCACCCTGCACCCGAGCCTCTCGACGATCGTCGATCAGTTGACCGGGAAGGACATCACTCTACGAAAGCTCTATGAAGCGGTTGTCCCGCAGATCTTCGCCCCATCCGGCGCCAGCATCACGCTGCCGCGCGGCACCCTGTACTACAGTGCACGTAATATTCGAACACCCACGGCGGATGATCCGCATTTGCACCAACTGTATGTGCCCCGCTTTGCTGCCATGCGTATCGACATTCATGCCCAGCCCACCGATGCTGACCGATTATCCATGCTCCTGCATACAGAGCGCCCCCATCACATCTTTGCCTCAGATGAGCCAATGCGCTTTATCGCTGAAGGGAAGTTGCGCATCCCGGGTAATGCCGTCGCCGCCGATTTGGAAGTCGTCGCTAGCGATTACCTGACGAAAGAAGAACGGTACCGCAAAGTGGTGCCGATCAACATCACGAGCACCGCGCCGCAACAGTTTCCCTTTGTGTTCACGCTGCCGCCAGGCATATACGCCGGTCACTTCAGCGTACGTCAGGGTGACAGCACCTTCTTCTCGCGTGAGTTCCACTTTGTCTCTGCTCCGGAGAAGATCGCTCTGCCGCCTGTACCTGATGACTTCGATCGCTTCTGGGACGAGACATTGCACGAACAGGAGGCGATCCCGGCAGATGTACAGATGTCACTGGCACAGGAAGGCGAAGGGTGGAAGCTCTACACGATGCGATTCACCGGTCTGCAGGGACGGCAATTCCATGCCTGGCTCTCGCTGCCTACAAAACCCGGCCGCTATCCCGCGCAATTGACGCTGCCACCCAGCGGTATCAATCCGCCGTACAAGCCGGAATGCCGGCCGGATATGGTCGGCATGAGCCTGGCCATAGCCGGGCAGGAGGTAACGCCACCGGCTGGTGGATACAAGCAATGGATGTACTTCACCGAGGGGATCGAACAGCGTGAGACCTGGTACTATCGCACGGTCTTTGCCGCGTGCAGCCGCGCCGTGGATATCCTCGCCGCACGACCGGAGACCGATCCGCAACGCATCATGGTGCATGGCAGTTCACAAGGCGGCGGTCTCACGTTCATTACCGCCGCGTTAAACTCCAAAGTTGATATGGCCTTCTGCAGCAGCCCGGGGCTGTTCGGCCTGGAATGGAAGCTGCGCTATTTGGGCAAAGACTTCTGGCCACCGATCGACCCCATGCTTCCCAATGGCAAGGTCGATGCCAACGCGTTGGATGCACGCATCGCCGTTGCTCGCTACGGTGATGCGGCCAACTTCGCCCACCGCATCACCTGTCCGGTCTTTATCGCCTCGGGGCTGCAGGATACGGTGACATCACAGGCGGCTACCGTAGTAGCATTTTACCGTCTGACCAATGCCCCGGTACGCGCCCTGCTGGTCGATCCATGGGGTAAGCATAGCGGCCCGGCGCCAACAGCGCGTATGTTCAGCGAATGGCGGAACGCGTTCATCAACAACACTCCCGCCACCGTCATCCAACGACGTGAGGTTGATGGCTTACCCATCGTGCTGATGATGAAGTAAGCAGCGACACCGCCGTCATGCCAACACGTGGGCTCTCTTCCATATTGACAGAAGAGAGCCCACGTGTCCAAATGCCTCTATCGATCGTCAGATCACGGCCCACAGCGTGCGATGGCGGTCCATCGCTTCGAATACCGCCTGTATATTCTCGAGTGGAGCATCGTCCTGCACCCCGGCCCCGTACATGAAACCGCCAGCCGGTTGTGCCAGAATTGCGGTCACCTCGCGCACATGAGCATCGATCTCTTCCGGCGATCCGTAGGGTAAGACGCGCTGATAATCAAGCGTGCCATATATCGCCATGTGACCTGCCGTCATAGTTGCCAGCGCCTGTAGATCAAGGCAACCAAGCTGGGGATTGAGCACATCGCAGCCGATCTCGACGAGATCGGGCACGACCTCCAGCAGCATGCCGTCACTATGTAGCCAGGCATACGCACCCCCAGCATGGATGCAGTCGAACATCTTCTGGTAGCGGGGCTTGAAGATCGCCCGCCAGGCGCGCGGGTTGATTAATAACTGCGTCTGTGTCCCCCAGTCATCGGTAAACCCGATGATGTCGCAGCCATCTTCCAGGCATTGCTCAATGCGCGGGAGCAGGTACTCGTCGACAATACGGTCCGCCAGCACATAGACCGCCTCTTCATCGGCGGCGATATCCATGAACAACTCCTCGACACCGCGTAGCCATTGCATACGCTCGAACAGGTTACCCGCATGTCCCCAGCCGATAAAGCGCTCCTTCACGCGCGCCATCGCCTCACAGGCCGCACGGCGTTCCACTGCTGTTCGCGCAGGCACCTCAGGCAACCGGTATGTCTTCAGCTTGGCCCAGTCATCCAGCGGCGCCCGCTTCACCTCACCCATGATTCCTTCCTGGTAGTACACCCATTCGCAACCCCATTCATCCACTTCCACTTTGCAATAACTGCCGTCTGCGCGATAGTGGGCGATATCGCGTTCGGGCACGGTGAGCATGCCGGGATCGTAGAAGTCATTGGGGTGTTGCCGGCAGAGTTCCAGCAGGGCCTCGCCATATTTCATGCGCGCGGGTGGATTGATAAAGTACCCGGTGGGGATGCGGTCGGGATACTGGAAAGTGATCGTACGTAATACGCGCTCACGGGACGTCATGCGCAGGAACTCCGTTCTGCATAGCCAGTTCTTACTGGCGCTGCTGCCAGTCGAAAATCACACCCATCGCGCACGAGCGATCATGCAGCAAGCGGCGATACGTCTCCGGCGCTTCGGTGAAAGGCACGCGATGGGTGATCAAGTCAGTGAGTGAGAACAAGCCATCCGCAATCAAGTCAAAGAAGAGTTCAGTGTTGCGCTCGCGCGTCCACGGGTAATCGGGTGTCGCCACCGGCGGGTGTGATTTGACATGGGCTCCGATGATTTCGATGCACGGGAGGTTGCATAACCCGGTGAAATCGAATACGCTCTTGCCGGCCGGACTACTGAGGATCAAAAAGCGGCCCTGCTGGCGAATGGCCGGCACCTGTTGTGGGATGAACTCCGCATTGCCGGTGAGTTCAATCACCAGATCCGCCTTGCGCCCGCGCGTGACCCGTTCAATCACCGCCAGCACATCTTCACGCTGGGCATGCACGCCCAGCATCGCCGGATGCTGGGGCAACATGGCCAGACGGGCATCCGACACATCAATGCCGATCACCGGACGCGCACCCGCCAGCAGGCAGAGGCGGGTAGCGAATTGTCCTAGCAATCCCAGGCCAAACACCACTACCGACTCTCCCCACTGCAGGCGCGCGCGCCGCAGCCCATTCATCACTATCTCGGCAATAGTGAAAAACACCGCTTCATCATCGCGCACCTGGGACGGTATGGGGCGGACGCTGTTCACCGGCATGACGTTATAGAGCGCATGGTTGCCATAGGACGCCACGCGTTGCCCGATGAGCGAAGGATCGACTCCCTCGCCCACCGCATCAATATCGCCCACGTTATCGTATCCCGGCGTACAGGGATACGGGTAGCGCGCCCACCCGGAATCGGCGTCAAACTGCCCGCGGAACATCGTCAGTTCCGTGCCGGTGCTGATCAGGCTGAGGCGCGTGCGAATGCGCACATGCCCGGGGGTGGGTTCCGGGATCGCCCGATTCTCCAGCACAACCTCGCCCGGTTGTGGAAATACCACGGTCGGATTCATCATCGTTTCTCCCACCAGGCAACCGCCATTTACTCTTCGAACGCCAGGAAGAATCCCCCGTGCGTTTTGCCGGGATCCAGTGTAATCGTCAGGCGCACGGCTTCATCCGGACGCACCGGCAGCGAGAAGACGCCGGCAATCATCGTCCCAGGGTTGCCCGGGTGCTGCACGGTGACCGGATCAAGTTTGGCGACCGTGGTCCGCTGGGCATCCAGTCGCTCGATCTGTACGGTGACGATCGGTTGATTCGGGATCACCATGTTATTGCCAACGATCACGGCCATACGCTTCACAACCGGGATCTCGACCGCGCTGACAACGGTAAGCACCGTAGGCGCATCAGGCTTGACCCCCGACCGGTGCACCATCGGCCATACCGCGCCCGGCTGCATCTTCAGCCAGCGGATCTGCGGCACCCCTCCCGGAATCATCCCGGTGATGGTAGTGCCACCCTCGCCACGCTTCCACCAGGCCGGGAAGAAATCCATGAGTTGCTGCGTCGCATGTTTGGGGTCATCCTGGCTGGTGGGGATGGGGGCAATGGTGTTGCCCTCACGCAAGCGAAAGTTGCCGTAGTACTCGGTCTTTCCGTTGGCGAAAGCGATTTCATTCGCCTTTGACCACGGCCCGGTTCCCACCAACAGGGTCAAGCCCGCCTCATGCGCCGGCACGCCGATACCCTCGATAATCTGCGCTTTCTTATCTTCACCAAACGTTACATACGGCACCGGCTCGGCAGTCAGTAGTCCAAGATAGCGCGGGGTGGATAGCGCTTCAGGATCCACCGGCTGCGCCTCGGCCGTAATCCCTCGCAACCCACTGCTCAGCAGCATGGCCAGCAGGCCGACCCCATACAGGATGTTTCTCATCGCTTCACCTCACTTAATTGTTGTGTAAGAGAGTACGAACTCCTACGCAGTGATCCAGGGCTCGTGCGCCACCTCGGCCATGGCCAGTACGTTCTGCGGCGGCACATTGGGCAATAAGGCCTCGTGACTCGGGCTAATGATCACCCGTGGTCCTAACACGGCCTTCACGCGCCGTACTTCCGCGGCCACCGCATCCGGCGTTCCATGCACCAGCAAGTCCTGGGTATCGATGCCGCCGAAAAAGCAGACACGCCCGCCGAAATCGCGTGCGATCGTCTCGGCATCCATCCGGGAGGCGCGGGCTTGCAACGGGTGCAACGCGTCCAACCCGGCATCAATCAGATCGCCGATAATCTGGTGAATGGCGCCGCAAGAATGCATGATGACCTGATAGCCGTAGGCATGGCCCAGGTCGATGAACCGGCGGATCCACGGCAGCAGGAATTCGCGGAAGTGCTCAGGTCGAAGAAACAGCTCGCGTTGAGTGCCGAAATCGTTGCCGAAAAAGAGGGCATCAATATCGTCACCGGCGAGTTCGAACAACCGTCTATTCACCTCGTAGTAATAACCGCACACCCGGTCGGTGACCGCATGCACGACTTCAGGGCACTCATAGAGCTTGACGAGGTAGTCCTCTGCCCCGAACAGGTCCATCACAATGTGGAAGAATGGCGACCAGAAACCACTGGCGCGATACACCGGCCCGGCAGTGCGCAAGGCATGCAGGCACTCATCGAGGTACAGCTGGTCGGGATCCGCCCAGCAATCGAAGTCATCGAGTTGCGCGGGGTCCTCCACTGCTGCCAGTGGGCCGCGCATGCCGTGTGAGGTTTTCTCCCGCCCGAGGGTAAAGACTGGTGCCAAATACACGCCCTCGAACCAATCGGGCGACAGCCATCGGTAGTCATCATCCAAACGCTGACGGAGCGCCTCTGCGCTGTCAGTACCGAAATAGGCGTGATATATCGGCCAGGTATCAGCTTTGGGCTGGCCAAGCCAGAATCCGCTCCGGTCAGCCGGCTCCCCGGCAATGATGGCGCGAATACGCTCTCGTGAAGTCATCATGTCCTTGCCTTATTGGGATGATGTAGGGTTCCATCAACGATATGGTACGCCGCTGACACATCCGCGCACAGCACGGGGATGTGCAACGCCCCGCCTTCGCGTTGCATGACCGCGTTACAGAATGGTCGACGCGGTAGCCAACATGCGATAACTCGTGCCGTACGGCTGTGGCTGCTCCACACGCCCATCGAGTTCAGGAATCGAGGATACCCGTCCTTCCAGGTATTCATCCAGCCGCACCGCCAGTTCGCGGAAACGTGCCTGCTGCCCCGCCAATCGTATCTGCAGCACCTCCAACCCAAACGGCTTATTGCGTCGCATCCACCCCGCGCGGAAAGAGTCCTGCAGTTGCGCCAGCACGTCCAACACAGCCGGAATGGCGTTCCGCACGGCGGTAAGTCCAGCACGATCTCCAGCATCATAAGCAGCGACCAGTGCGGAGCGCAGCATGATTTTCCGGCTGAACAGGTCGGCAAGCAATGCGGCATGTCGCAGATCGCCGGCATCGCTCTGCCGCGCTTGCGTGGATAACTCGGCATGCAGCATGCGGTATCGCTCGGCCAGCATCGCCCAGTTCCATCCCTCCGGCAACGCCGTCAAGCTCATGGCAATGCCGAGCAACGGGTCGTCCCATAACAACCCGGGTGAAGAGAGCGGATGCGTCAACTCGCCGGCACGCACAATCGTATCGTACTCGACGCCGAAGAGCGCATGAAAACGCGCGGGCAACCGGGAGAGATCGCCGTCATGGGCATAGGCGCGTTCTGCAGCCCACGCCAGACCGGCAAAGGCTGAGTCGAAATCGCAATACCCGCCGTCATCGCCCCAGAGCGTGAAGATCAGCTCCTTGACCCCTGTTGCACGGCATGCATCGATGCACGCACCAGCGCTCAACTCCGTTTGCGCCGGGTTGTACCAGACCTGCGACCAGGTCCATACCCCCGAAGCCACCACCGGCTCCGACCCCAGTGCGCGATGGCGGGCAATCCACTCCCGGTAAAACGCCTCGTCCGTGTGATAATAATCCCAGTACACCAGTTGCACACCCTGCGGGATCTTCGTTGCGACCTCTGCGGGGATAGTGCTCGTCACGTCATAGTAATCATGTGTCGCACTGCCGATGCGAAAATACATGTCCGACCAGATCATCGGCTGCAATCCCCGCTGCTCGCACATCGGCGCCACGCGCTGGAGGTGCTCGCTGAGCATGTCGAAACGCGGACGAGCGCCGTGCCGGTCCAGGTACTGACCACGCCCCAGCGCCCAGGCTTCGTCCATGCCGATGTGGATGCGCCGGGTGCTCAGATTTGCCGATATAGTGTCAAGCATCTTCTCGATGAGTGCGTAGGCTGCCTCCTCGCCGACCAGCATGGTGCCGCCGTAATCGCAGATGGGGCTATACGCAGGCCAGCGGAAAATCTGTTCAAGGTGCCCGAGCGTCTGAATGCAGCCCACCAGCTCGATGCCAAGCAAAGCGGCGTAAGCATCGAGCGTGCGCAGTTCCTCACCGGTATACCGTCCGCGCAGATGGCCGAAATACGGTTCGCCGGAAATCTCATAGGTATCTTCAGTGTAGAGCATCACCTGGGTGTAGCCCAGCAGCGCCAACCGGCGTAGCCAGCGCTGCACATGTTCAACCCGCATGACCGCATTTCGGCTGCAGTCGAGCATGATGCCCAGTGTGGTCAACGGGGTCGTTTCGCAATACTGCGCTCCGCCTGCAGGGATATCCGCCAGCAATGAGCCGAGAGCACGGGCAGCGCGAGACGGATGATCATAGGTAATGATCGCCGACGTTCCTGTACGATCGATCGTATACGTGCCCGGGGCATCAACGCAGTGGAATGCAACCTGCAGGTCTGCGGCGCTCCCCTCCCCAGCGCGCACTGGATACTCCTCGGCCAGGGCATGCAGTAAGCCGTGTAAGTCGGCTGGTGTGTGTGCAGGTAACCAGGAGATGCTAACTGGCATGACAGGAACCTCGTATTCACGCAGAAATGGTATCGGAAAAGGGCACGGGACAGCCCGAGCGCACAGAAGCGGCGAGCGCCGCGGTGAGACGAACGCTCTCCCGGGCATCTAGTGCAGAAATAATGGGGGAAGCCTGCCGGTGCTGGATACAGTCGGCATAGTGAGCCAACATGCGGGTGAAACCATCGGCACCGGCGGTGTCCGGGGTGAACGGATCCCCCTCGGCTGGATAGACGGTGAGCGGGGTGCGCTGGCGTTCCCACAGCACGGTAGCACCTTCGAAACGCACTACAAATCCCGCGGAAGAAGTAAACGGCGGATGGTAGTGCCAGGCGCCTTCGCTGGTGACCGATATGTCCGGCGCATAGTGGTAATCGGCTCGCACCTGACTGATGCCTCCGTCATCTATGGTCCCGCTGGCATAGATATGCCGTGGGTCGCCGAATAAATACCGTACGGTATCTACCTCGTGAATATGCAGATCGAGCAGACAGCCGCCGCTGCGCGCCGGGTCGGCAAACCAGGTTCCACGGATATAGCGGCTGGACATGAGACGATGGAATCGAGCAGTGGTCACGCGCCCGAATGTCCCATCATCAATGCGCGCTTTCAGGTAGCTGATCTCGGGCATAAAACGTACGTAATGGGCGATGTATAACCGCTGTCCCGTTGCCTCTGCCGCGGCGATCATGCGATCGCACGCGTCCACGGTCAGCGCCATCGGTTTCTCACAGATCACGTCGCAGCCCGCCTGCAAAGCGGCTATCGCCATCTCCGCATGCAGATAAGTCGGGGTGCAAATATCGACGGCCTGTACTTGACCGGCTTCGAGCAGGCTGTCGAGGTCCAGATAAATCGTCGCTTCTGGAGGGAGATCGGTCGCCAACTCCGGATGCCGCGTGACAACCGCAGCGACCCGGGCAGTCGTTACTGCAGAGAGTGCGGTCGTATGGACATGGGCGATATTTCCAAAACCGATAAGTGCCAACTCAACCATGCGTCTCTCCTGGGTACGAACTTGTCCGCATGTGATAAGCAAGCGTCACGTGCTTGAGCATACACCGATACGGGGTACTCTAGCACAGATCATGGGCTCTAATTATATGCAACACGTTGCACAGATCACTGTTTTTCAATACGTTGACAAAGGGGGCTACGGCCATTACCTTTGAATCAGGAACGGCTCGCATCGCTTCTTCTGTTGGTGGCGCCGACCGTCATCGCTTGCGCTTCACGCCACCAGATAAGTCGCGGCTGTCCACTTTACTGTCTGGACTCTTTACGAGGAGGGTACCATGCGCATTCGCCATCAGAGCGGCTTTACGCTCATTGAATTACTGGTCGTTATCGCTATTATAGCTATTCTGGCCGCGATTCTCTTCCCCGTCTTCGCCAAAGCGCGGGAGAAAGCACGCCAAGCCTCGTGCATGAACAACCAGCGGCAGATCGCCGTATCGATGCTGATGTACGCCCAGGACCATGATGAGCAGCTTCCCGATGCATCGAACGTCTGGGTCGAGATCAACGTGGACCGTAACATCCTGATGTGTCCCACCAAGGGCAAGAAAGTCGCCAACGCCTACGTGTATAACAACCAGGTCTCCGGCAAGTTCCTTGGTGAAATACACCTGCCGGTCACGACCGCCCTCACCACCGACGGTCAGCATGCGGCGACATCCAACCCGGTGACCTATGACAATGTGGCGTACACTAACGCCGATCTCGACTTCCGTCACAGCAACCGCGTCGTCACCACCTATGTCGATGGACACGTGCAGATCAACCAGTATGGGTTGCAGGCTCCCGGAACAGTCTATGGGTTAGGCTTCAACACATACGGCGCGGTCCTCGATAACACGAATGTCAACCGCACCACCCCCTCGCAAGGGATAAGCGATGTGGTCTCCATTGCGAGCGGCGACTACCATAGCCTCGCGGCGAAAGTCGATGGCACCGTATATGCCGCGGGCTGGAACGCCTATGGCCAGGTAGGCGATGGCACCACCACCAATGTATTGAAACCGAAACAGATCACCAGTTTGAAGGACATCGCCATGGTGGCTGCCGGCTCGAACTTCAGCTTAGCGATGACTAACGGCGGAACACTCTACTCGTGGGGACAGAACAACCAGGGGCAGTTGGGGATCGGTTCGACCACCAACAACAGCACCCCACAAACCGTCTCGAACGTCAGCAATGTCATCGGAATTACCGGCGGTCTCAATCACGCAGTCGCGGTGAAATATGACGGCACCGTGTGGGCCTGGGGCGATGGCGCTTACGGCCAACTGTGCAATGGCACGGCTGACAGCACTACCCCGGTCCAGGTACCCGGCATCACCGATGCCGTCGCCGTCGCCGCCGGGTTGAACCACACACTGATTCTGAAATCGGATGGCACGATTGTCGCCGCCGGCATGAACTACAACGGCCAACTCGGTGACGGCTCCGTCACCAACCGCACGGCGCTGGTGTCGGTCACAGGCATCAGCAACGCAACAGCCATTGCCGCCGGCGGCTACCATAGCATGTGCCTTACGGATGACGGCTCGGTGTATGCGTGGGGAGCTCGCGATTATGGCGAAGTGGGAGATGGTGTCGTTTCTACGAGCGGACGCCTCACGCCGTTCCGTGTGCCGGGCATAAGTAGTGCGGTGGCGATAGGCTGTGGCGGATTTAACAGCTATGCTTCTACAGCCGGCGGCTCCGTGTATAGCTGGGGCTTAAATTTACACGGGCAATTAGGCATCGGCAGTACCGCCACACCGAAATCCTCCCCACAACAGATGCAGGGAGCCAGCACCATGCAAAAAATACAGGGGGGCACTTACACTACGCTGATGGTCACCGCGCGCTAACCGAATACTGCAATGCCATAACACCGGAGGGTCGTGGTGAGTGTGCCATGACCCTCCGTACCGTATTCGAGCCTCGGAGAGAACTAAGTGCGTCGTCTTCACCTTGCTGTCGCTCAGGTCCATGCGCAACCCGGCGCAATTCACGCCAATCTGGCGCAGATCACTGGCTTCATGCGCCAGGCGGCGTCGCTGGGTGTTGAACTGTTGATCACCCCCGAGTTAAGTGCAACCGGCTACGGCCACTTCTCCGAAGCCCACAACTGGGCAGAGCCTGCCGGTGATGGACCTGTCTACCGCGAACTTTGCTTGTGGGCGGCGCGCACGGGAGTCACCATCTCTGCCGGGTTTATCGAGCGACGAAGTAATACACACAATATTGCCCAATACGTTATCGCTCCTGATGGTGGGTGTATCGTGCAACGAAAGCACTGCCGGCCACCGTATGAAGCGCCAATGGCCGGAGTCCCTGAAGAGCGGGTCTACTTCACCATCAATGGCATTCGTTGTGCCGCGATCATTTGCGCGGATGCGGGCATCGATCGACTGGGGGAGCAGTTGCAACATGACGGTTGCGAGCTCATGACCCTCGTCACCGCGGGAGGCGGCACCCGTCAAGATGTCCTCAGCCTCGACGAACTCACCGATGCGAATACGCACGGCCGCTATCTCGCAATGCTGCGTGAAGTCTTTCTCCCCGAGCAACTCATCAGCGATTGTTTACGTTACGGTTTTGCGGCGGCAGCGTGCAATCAGGTCGGCCTGACAAATGCTGGACATTATCACCGCGGCCACTGCACCATCGTGAGTCAACAAGGCCAGGTGCTCGCACTACTCCCCGGCACCCCGATCATCGAACAGATGCAACCGGGCATGGTACACGCGATGTTGACCTTCCATGAGAGTAACCTCCGTACAGCATGATGGTGCAAGGTCCAGCAGGTGTTTGAATATACGAGCAGCACCATGCAACCTTAGAAGCTGTTGTCAATAGATCTGTTCGCGGGGACAGCCACGAACAGATCAAGCGAGACCGGACAGAGAATGTGAAAACAGCTTCTTCGCACGAGCGATAGCGATGAATCGTTTGTCCCCCCACCAGCGTCCCCATAGCGTGATATCAAGGGCATTATTGATCGTGGAGTGACAACTTGACCATCCCTCTTGTCATCAGTAGGTCGTCGGTTCGAATCCGACAGGAGGCTCTGTAGGCAAATGCCCCTGGTTCTCACCGCACTCACGCAGTGGCGTGTCAGTACAAAGAATCTAAGGATTGCTTAATGGCAGGCGGTCGAAGGTGAGGATGACCGGATCAAACGGTGTCAGCTTGAGTTGGATACGCCAGCATCCCGGACGCTCCGGCATAGCATGTACTGCGAGACCATCCAAAGATTGCCAGGTTCCAGAGCCGGTGAGGTACTGCCCGTGGTCACCGCGCCAGGTGTTCGCGGCAATCTCTAGCAACACGTGGTCGTGGATATCAAAGGAGAGATTGGTCAGACATAGGGTGAGGTGTTGATCATCTTCCCAGATCTGTACGCCGATATCGCTGGGTGACACCAACCAGACCGGGAAAACATCTGGGCACATCCAGTCGAAGATGCGCTTGAACTGTTCACGTCGATGATAGCGGATGAGGTAAGGCACCGATTCTTCGTGAGCATGGAGAGCATATGGCATCACAGCGATGCGACCGCCGAGATGATTCTCGAACAGGGTAACGCCGGCAGCAACGGCTTTCAGGTCATCATCCACCAGTTCAGAGATTACCCGACTATCCGCATGCGGTATGAGAAGTTTCACGCCCTCTATGCGATTCCCATGCAGCGAAATGAAGCTATTGGCGTACTGCCCACTCATCACCATATCGATCAGGTGTTCACCACGGGCAACAGGGATCGTGTCGCCTACGTCGCACCCGATCGCCTCCGCATACCCCATTTCCCCCAGCGCACAGGCGGCACGCGCGTCGAGCAACAGGCCATCGCGTAGTAACGTCAATACCTGTTCCTCATCCAGGCAGCGTACCGAATCCCCGACCAGCCAGCGCAAAGGACTCTCGTCGAAGGTCGTCGGTATGCTCAAGTGCCCGAGAATTTGTGCGGCCCCGAATGCCGGCCAGTCGAGATCGCCAACCGAGTCGATCCTTCCCGGCACGTAGTCAGGCGAGTTGAGCTCCCAGCGTAACTGTATGCCCCGACGCTTGCCCTTTACGGGGGCTACGGTGCGAACGGCGTCAAAAAACGGGCGGTTTTCGCGTAACATGGAGGGTATGTCTGGCTCGAGGAATGGTGAGTCCCCATCATATCCGACAGGACTAATCGCTGGATTCGGCATGCCATGTAAGATCCCTTGGGTGATCTGAAATCGAACCACCGCCAGACTTTTGGCCAATCGTGTTCCGGGCTCCGTTTCGATCTCCGGTGTGTACTCCACCTGATCACCCAGCACATGCTGGATATACTCCATGTAGAACAATCCTGCGAACAGGTCGCGCCGATGCCAATCCCGATATCCGCCAACACACGGGCGCACAAGCGGACGACTCTCACCGGGATGTAAGGCGTCCAGCACGTTCGCGAGCGTATGTCCCAACGCAGGCAGGGTATGCACGCCCGGTGTCATCATCCCAACCTTCGTAAAAGGACTCACGGCATGCACTGCCTGCTCAATAATGTGCGCCAGTTCGACTAAACGCTCGCCCAGAAAGGCACGCCATGCACGTCGCACAGTGGACTCGTCGTGCAAGGCATCCAGCAATCGGTTGCGCGACCATGACATGCCAATGCGCTCACTAAAACTGCGCACATGCAGATCGCATAAGCACCCCCAGGTTCCACGCTCTCCCTGTAACATATAGCGGTGATCATCGTCAACGTAAATGAAGGCCGGTTCTACTGAAGCCAATTCCCTGAAGAACAGCTCCAGATACCGTTCCAGCTTGGGATCGAGTAAGCAGGGAGTGCGATAGTCACAGAAACCATCCGCATATGTCGCCCAGTAATCATAGTCCAGATGGTCGCGATGATCGGTACGCGAGACACGCATGTTATATGTCGCATTGATCCCCAGCGTGATGCCGTTGTCGTCAAGCACCGTTTTCGCTTGTCGGAAACTTGCCACCTCTCGAGCAATATCCGATGGAGACAACTGGTTCCATGTCAGACACTGTGCATCGGTGAACAACAGAACGTGCCGGGTTCCGGCTTGGCGGCACCACTCCACGACTTCCGCCAACCGGTCTTCGAGTCGCCAGTACGGTAAGTAAAGTCGCAGGATATAGTTGATCGCCTCCGGCGGGAATATATCGGACATCTGTGTACGTGCAGGCTGAACAACATCGTCACTTCTCTGCAGTGCTCGTAGCCCCATAAGCGTAGTCTTCCTTCGCATGTGCAAGCGCAATGTTTAAGACCCCTGCGCATCCTCCACGGCTGTATAGAACAACAGACAGCAGGAGCGAGGCGCGGGCAACGACACCGTGAATCCTACCTCCGTCAGTAGTGCGGCAGAAGCGTCGCGCTCCTGTCCACTGTCGGCATCCGTAAACCGATAACGCTGGTTGGGGTCGAGTCCCTTGAACCGAAAGGCGGCTTCCGAGTGCGGGCTCTGCGCACGCCGAAAGGCCAGGAGGAGGCCCTGGTCGAGATCCGGGCGATGCAACTGATACGCCAGCCATGCGTCGGGTAGCGTCGTGATGCTCGTCAGCGGGTAGATATCGCCATAGAACAGGGGGCGTGCCCGGTAATATTCGTCCAGCATCTGGCGATACCAGGCCCAGGGGTAGTCGTCCGTGCCGGCCAGGAATGCTTCGAAGGTGGCGACATCGTTGCAGAACCCCCCTTCCGCCAGCGCCGCCGACAGGTTGCTGCGGAAGTAATAGGTGTCGCCCGGCGGGCACACGCACCCTCCGGAGCTGATCGGCACCCAGCAGGCGAGCCCGGCCGCATGCACCTGGAGGCCATCAGCCTCGGCCTCGGCAAAGCACCCGTAATCGCTGCGCCAGAGCGGAATGCTCCGGCTCACCGTCTCCAGATCGATCCGCCGTCCGCCGCTCGCACAATTGTCGATAATCAGGTCTGGGAAGCGCCGGCGCAGTTCGTCCCAGAAGGCATACAACCCTTCTATATGCCGGATCTGCGTCATGCCTTGCCGCTCGGGCGTATCATGGACACGCCAATATTCCATGGGCTGGCCGAGATTGAAGTCCTGGCGGTACCAGTCCACCCCATGCTGCCGAACCAACGCCGACACCGTCTCGATGGCATAGGCGCGTGCCTCCGGATGGCCCAGATTGAGCAGTAACGGCTCTCCTTCTTGCCGAGGACCATCGCCTGTACTGAGATACCACTCCGGATGCTCGAGCGACAGCGGTACGCCCTGCATCGCGCTCTCCATATCGATCCAGAGGAGAAACTTCATGCCGGCCGCATGGATGGACTCACTTAACGGCTGCAATCCGCCTTCGTGATAGACCTGGTTCACCCGCCAGTCGCCGCACTTCCACCATTCGCCGCTGAACACATCCGGGCAGGGCGTCGTGGCGGTGCCGTACCAACCGGCATCCATCCAGTAGCAATCGAACTTTAGTCCCTGCTCAGCTAATCGGCTGATGCAGGCTTGATGCTGCGGTGTCGGTTGTCCGCCCCAGGTGGCCAGACAGGACGGCGCATCAACAGGCCGGCCGTTGATCTGAGGTACGCAATGGGTCAACAGATATCGGCGCAGCAGGTTGTTGCCATCGATCGGTTCGCCCTGCCACTGCAACAGCAAGATCCTTGGAGTCCGGATGCTCTCGCCCGGCTGCAGCCGCAGATAGATGCCGTCCATGCCCGCCTGCACGCGCATGGCGCCGGTAGCGGGTTCCCGGCCGATCCCTGCACTCCATTGACCGGTCCAGCCGATGGCAACGATCAGACCTTCATCGCCGGTCTCCAGATTCATGAACGGCAGGTTATTGATCGAGGATCGGCCGACATCACCGGACTCCAGGCGAACAGTGCGGAAATCGGAACGGATGGTACCCAGGTCCTCGATCACCGGCTGAAAATCGTCCAGTCGTTCGTCGGACCCTTTTGCCGCGTGCAACCGCGCCGGCGCCGGCGCGAGCCAGGCGAGGTCCAGCGCGCGCACGTCTTCGAGCACTGGCGATTCGCGGTCCGACTCGTTGGAGAAATAGGCGATCCATTCCACCGCGGAGAATTCTGCAAACTGCCGGGCCTCCAGGCGGCATGTCACGCCGCTCTCGTCATCATGGAAGCGCAGGGTACAGCGGCGTTCGCCACCCGCCAGTTCGGTGATGGCGGTGTCGCGCCAGCAAGTCTCGAAGAACTCTGCACTGGTGCGCTCCCCAATACGGAACGACAGCGGAGGATGGACCGCCGCGTCCAGGCGGAGGTCCGCCAGCGTGCGCGCCACGGGCTGCGTGCCCCCATCCACCAACTCCACAGTGGCCTCGGCGAAGTCGGCATGCGCCCAGTAGCCCTGCAACGCCCGGGCTGCCTCGTTGACTAACGTGACCCTGAGGGTCAACTGGTGCAGACCATCCAGTGTGATCTCCACTGGCTGTGCAGGGTCGGTCGGCCCCATGGGCTGACTGCGCCAGAGCTCGCGCCCAGCGCTTTCCACCGAAAACACGACCGAGGCCAGGACCATGCGCCGGGCAACGGCATTATCATCCAGTCCGACTTCCGCGCGAAACCGCGTCATGGGCAGCGCGCTGTGCACCTCAACGACACTGTCGGTGAGCATGGCCAGACCGCTATCGAACCGGCGGCCGGCAATGCGAAGCGGGCGGTTGGCGAACGATAGGCTCTCGCGATACATCGCCGTGTCGCCCTGCAGGGTGACCGGACGGTCGTCCTGAATGCCGTGACACAGCACATCGACCCACCGTTGCATGAAGCCGCAGTCTACGTCGTCTCTCTCCTCGAGTGCCGGGCTATGATAATTCATCAGTTACCTCCTTTGATCGACACGCTATCCTGAGCTAACCAGAAGACATGCGGTCGGTTTATAGCATGGAGACACGGGTAGCACTTTAGTTCAAATGATTGGCCCACTAGAGATAGTCTCTTAGCGATCGGTGCGAAAAGCGGCTGCCGGCAGTCCTTCACGATTAATCAGGTTGGGTTCGGCGGTCTCATGCCAGCCGAAACGCACGGCGGCCGGGTTGGCCACATTGTCGCTGGAAACGATCACCGTGTTGTCCTTGATCACGGCTGTCGCAGGAACAAATTTTCCATCCTTGCCGGCAATGGTAAACCAGGTGGGCGGCTTGCCGTCGCGGGTGGACAGACCTGAGCCAATATGTGTAAAGCGAATCCGGATGCTGTTTCCGTCGATGGTATACGAATCATAGGTGGGACCGGAACAGATCACTTCCTTCCGGCCGTAGGTGTGTGCCAGCGCCCACAGCATCAGCCGCCTGCCGACCTCGTGCTTATTTAGCGGATGAACATCGCCGACGCAGCCGATGTCATTGGTCACGACCATTCCCGTGTTCTTCATGGAGAGCGCCGCCGTTTGTGCTTCCCAAAGCTGCGGCAGGTTCTCGGCATGATACTGGGAGGAGTAAGTTATGCTGTACTGATACGGGGCAACCTGTACATAATAGAAAGGGAAATCTCCCTCCTGCCAGGCCTCCCGCCATCCCGTGATCAATCCCTTCATCAGGTAGCTGTACAGCAGACCCGCTCCGCAGTCGGATTCACCCTGATACCAGAGCGCGCCACGAATGGCGAAAGGAATCAGGGGGTGAATCATGGCATTGTAAAGCAGCGTCGGACTTACAATGCTATATGACGGATAGGGTATCTCGGGCGGGGGGGTGCCTTCCACCGCCGCGTGCCTTGCTCGGTCAACCCAGGAGGCGAACACACTATGTGCTTCGCGTCCGGCCTCTTGAAACACCCTGGTCTCCTCCGCGGTCCAATACGGCTTCGCTTTGCTCTCCTCCACGGTTTTGAGAATATCATGTAGAAAGGCATCGGCTGCCGTCAGATCCAACCCTGCGGCTCGAGCCCGCAGGTCATCGTACCAGCCCAGCCATTCTGCATGTCCGGCCAGTTCCTTGTGCGAGTCAAAACCTTCTTTCGGTATCCATGCCCGTATTGTAGTACCTCCCCATGAACAGTCTATGAGGCCGATCGGAACGCCAAGCTCTGCCTTCAACTGCCGGCCAAACTGATAAAGCACCGCCGAAAAATCTTTGGCACTGTCAGGCGTGCATTCTTTCCACTGGACTTCCACATCAGCAACCGGCACCGCGGCAGCGCCATGGGGCACCTTGAGCAGCCGTATGTCCGGCATAGTGGCCTCGGCTACGAATGTGCCGCCATCGAGAGAATTCCGTAACGGCCATTCCATATTCGACTGCCCCGAACCTAACCACACTTCCCCAACAAGAACATTGTTGACCGTAACCTGAGATCCTCTTTCGCCGGAAACAGTCATTGTCGCCGGCTCGGCACAGGCCTCCATCGGCGCAAGAAATACCCGCCATTCTCCGTTATGGCCGGCCCGCCCCGAAACGCGATTGTTCTCAAACGTCACCGTCACCTTTTCGCCCGGTTCAGCCCAGCCCCAGATAGGCACGTTCTGCTGTTGCTGAAGCACCATGTTGTCACTGATGACGGACGGCAATCGAATTTCACCTGCCGCCCATCCCAATGCACACCAGAGAAAGGTGCAAACATTGAGTGCCGCCAGCGCGCCGCATTTATTCATGATCAACCATCCTTTCATGCTCAGTTGCGCACCCTCACCACTAACATGGTATGGTAACGGAAGGGCGGCACGGCGACGGTAATCTTGCCAGTGCGAATATCAGGCGTCACGATCTGTTCCACCGTCTGTTGCTCTTCCTCGAAATGGTATGGCCGGCAGGCCATCGCCCGCTCGAGGGTGGCGTCCCCAAGGTCAACGCTGATCGTGGTTCCCGCCAGCGGCTGCGGTTCGTCTGCCCACGTTAAATCGACCGTCTTCGTGGCCGGGATCCGCACCAGATGCACGATCAGGTCGTAACCATGGTCTGTCTGGCGCTTGTACACCAGTGGCTTCCACCAGACCTCTTCTGGCGATGTCACTATGACCGTCTTGTTCACTTCGTACTCGGGAACCGTCTTGATATCCGGCGCCCAGATGAATCGGGAGTACCGCGCCATGAACTGGAAACTCGGGCGGTAGCTGGGCACGAAGAACGAGGCGAAATGCGATTGCGTGGCGATAAGTTGCGCCAGCACATGGTTCCACGTCGGCCACCCCCATTTCGTCGGTCCTGGCTCCTGGATGTCCACAGCGGGAGTGACATAGCCGATGATGTGGTTGGCGCCGTATTTCTGGACGTAGTGGTCACGGCTCTCGATGCGCGATTCCAACAGCGCCCGGTAATCATACCCTGATAGATTCGCGTGCTCATCTAGCAGCATGATGTTCTTCCCCTCGGTGGCCGCGCGGATATTATCGTCCAATGGGTCGTCTCCCCCAACGCCGGAGCCCAACCAGATGGTGATGCCCTGGCTGCGCGCCCACTCGCCGGCGGCTCCTTCCAGACCCCAGTTCAACCAGGTGCCGAACTGCGGATTATCGCGCTTGAGGATCTGGTTCCACAGGCGATGGTTGCGCGCCCCCAGCGCCACGTAATCCTCATACTTTCCTGACGGCACATTGCGCACGCCATCATAACCATAACCACCCCACACCCCGAGACACCCATCCCAGTAGACGCCGTCAAATCCCCACGCTTCGGCGTAGTTTTTTATCCGCTCTAAGCCCCAGACCACCGCGTCCTCATTTGCCATATTCACGAGCGCATGCTGCCACGGCGTGTACACGCGATCCAGGTAGGGTTTGATGGACAGTTCCTTCCGTTTAGGACCAATCTCCAACGGTGAGGCGATTTCCATAGGATTAGGATAGCCGCCATACACCGCATCCTCCGCCCATTGCCCATTCGCACTATACAAGACAAACTCAGGATACTGACGCGCTTGTTCGTAGCCCATTTGACCGCAGAAGTCATTGGTGACGTAAACACTGGTCGCAATGCCCACTTGTTTGTTGTAGGCAATCTGGCCCCGTCTGGCAGGCGCGTTCATCTGGTAGCCCGCCTGTCCGCTCTTATAGATTTCGGCCGCAAACGGTTCGATGCCGAAATCGGTCGGTTCGGCGGAAAAATAGTGGGATTGGTTGAAGTAGAAGATGAATGGGTCTGCGGGCCAGTACTTGGTCTCCGTGTTAAAGCTGTGCTGGTGGACGCGAAAGAACTCGGCCGCCACCGCATAATATTCTTGCCAGCGATCGAGCACAGCCCCATCGTTGTCGATGAACGCCACCTCAATGGCGCGGCCATAGGTCTCGGGACCGACAGGGTAGGAAAACGCCCACGTTTTCTTTTCGCCCGGCGCCAGCGTGACGATGCCGCCCGCAAGGTCGCGCACCGTGTCGAGGTCGAGGATCATCCGCGCCTTGACCCTGCCGCTCACCACCACAGCCTTTGTACTCACCAGCGTCGCGGTGGTTGTTGCCGCCTCATCTTCGACGTAGCGGACCTTGTTCGAACGAATATTGGTGATCGTCACGGTGTCCGGTCGCGGATCACGGCGGCCGGGATACAGCCCCGGGGCGTCCGTGACCGGTGCCGCAGCGGAGGCAGTGAGCGGCTGGGCAGCTTGCGCTGTGGACCCCGCCAGCTTCTGCAACACGCGAGTGAGCAGCACCATGTCGTTGTAGCGATCGGCGGTAACGATCTGCACGCCCGGCGTCAGTACATAGAGATCAAGCGCTGCCACGGCTTCTTCCAGACTCTTGACCAGCGCCGGGTCGAGTGCTTCCGCCCTGGCACGCCAGGCCTTCACCGCCGCGGTGTATGCGGCAACGCGCTCCCGAAACGTGGCATCCGCCGTCGCGAACTGCAGATTCTCGAGCAGCGCGCCGGTGCCATACAGCGCATTCTCTTCTGCGACCATGAGATTCAAGGCCGGGTCCGCGTCGAGCATGTCCACATTATCGAAATCAATCACGCCATCCTGCGCCTGGAACAACGGGTGCCCGGTCAACTCGTAATCAGGCTTTTTCATCAGGTACCGATACCGCACCCATTCCGGGCTGTTCACGCGTATGGTGAAGAGCGGCATGCTGCCACCAGGTAGTATCTGCTGATGATCGTCGGAGAGCTTATAGGCCATGAGTCCCACGCGCAGAGTGCCCTTTCCACGCGCCCGGAAAGTGAGGATCTGGTTGCCGCTAAAGGGCTGGCCCCAATAGCCGTTGACATACCCGTTGATGCCGCCACTGATGCGCCCGTGTCGATCGTTATCGACGCCGCCGGTGGC
Source organism: Armatimonadota bacterium (assembly GCA_020060775.1). Classification (GTDB taxonomy): domain Bacteria; phylum Armatimonadota; class Hebobacteria; order CAIYQO01; family CAIYQO01; genus JAGUZN01. The sequence goes on along the minus strand of JAGUZN010000158.1, from coordinate 9,620 downwards.
CGGCCATGCGATGGTCACGCCATCGCCTTGTCCACCCCACCCCCAGGGCCACTCTTTCGCCTCTGGGCAGGTCCAACCCCGATTTCTCAATCCCTGCACATGCTCATCAAACTTGGCGATCTCCGCGGGGGTTGCGTGCAGACCGCTGAACTTCCCGTTGCGCACCTGCTCACTGTGTGCATACAGCAATGCCGCCAGCGCAACCAGCGCCAGCATGGCGAATCGCCCAACCATCATGACTCGATTACATATCCACGGCATTTTGATACTTCCCCCTCATCAGGCGTCCAACCAGGTGAACGCGTTTCGCAACAGCACGGGCCAGCCATCCCATTCCCACCACGGGGTCTCCCCCGGCGTGGCAGCGCGGCCAGTCGGACTCAAAGTCAGCAGTGCCACCTTGCCCTTTCCATACGTGCCCAGGATTAGCGCCGGCTTCTCCCCTGCCATCAGCACCACCTGCGCGCCAGCCTTAGGCGTGACAACATGGTGCCAGTACACCTTCGGCTGCTGCGCGAACGACACCCCCGTGAATATCGAGTTCTGCACATTGACCGGCGTAAGTTCCCAGGATTGGCCCTTGCCCGCCCACTTCAGGTCGAACGGTCCGGACAGTGTCGCCGGCAGTACGTCGAGGAAGCGCGTGCCGTCGAACTCGCCGTTGCCCAGCGCATACGGCCCGCCCACCACCAGCAATGACCCGCCCTGTTCGACATAGTCGCAGAGCATCTCAAAACCGATATCGCCGACCGCCGTGAAGTTGACGTCGCTCAGCACCACCGTGTGATACGAGAACAGTTCGTCGTAACTGCCGGGAAAGGTCTCGATGCCGTTCGGCGGGCAATTCGCCCAGGTGAACGCCGGCGCCGCTCCGTTATGGCCCTTCCACCCCGCCAGCGCGTCGTCGATATTCAGGATATGCGTGAACAATCCGAACACCACCAGGCACTTATTATTGTCTGCCGCCGGCCGCGCCACCGTGGCGAAGTCCGGCTTATCGAAGACTTTGGCCTTGCGCGGCGGCTTGAGGACGTAGGCGTCGCCCTTCGAGCCCGCCAGCGCCCCGCCTTTAGTCGCGAAGTAATTATACCGGCGTTCATGCTCCACCTTATCCCCGGCGTAGTAATACTCGTACCGCTCCTCGCGTCCGTCCGCCTGCACCACCGCCCTGATCACCACGCCATCCGCGAGCGCCTGTGGGGTAAAATCAAACGTGTGCGCGACCTTGGCAAAACCCAGCGTTTTCAGGGTGAACGTCTTCTCGGCAATGACCTGCTTGGATTTCCAGCCGATCACGGTGAATGTGATGCGTACATCACGCAACGGCTGGGAGGTCGCCGCGATCTCGTGGGTCACCCGGACCTTGCCATTCACCTCGTCGGGCCGGAGGTCCGCCACCAGCCGCCGCGAGCCATAGACGACATCCTTGAAGCCCTGCACCGGCTTGATGAGATACTGGAAGGCAAAACACTTCCCCGGGCTCACCGGAACGGACTCCATGAACCACTCGGCAGTGGAGCCGCAGGTGTACAACTTCTGTACGTAGTTGTAGTCGAAGGCGAAGAGCAGGCCGCGGTCGGTCGCGCGGTCGCGCACAGCGATCCAGCCCGCCGTCGGGTCCAGCACCCAGTCCGGTCCGATCGTTTTCCCCCCGGCCGCATCCGGCTGAACGTTCACCACCACACCCTGGCTCGAGGGCAGATACCAGTTATCCTGATAGCGGCTCCCGCCCATATTCAGACAGTGCTGGATGTAAGGTGCCACGGCGCGTGACTCGGTCGTCGGATTGCGGATCTCCTGATCCACCACGATGACATCGTTGCCCGCCTGCAACCAGATCGTCTTGCTGACCATGAGTCCGATAAGGTCCGGCGAGGTGGGCAGCTTCAGGGATGCCTCCTGCCCCGGGTCGCCCTTGCCGCCGCCCTGGGCTGGCACGGTGACCTGGAGATGCACCCCGACCCGTGTTGTGCCGTCGCCGACGATCCTGGCCTCATACGGCAGGTGCATCAGGCCGCTCGGCCAGGTATACTTCGCCCAGTGGTCGAGGAACATCCCGGCCGTATCCTCCGTGCCGATGAGCTCCTCGTTGGTGTCAAGGAAGCGAAAACTCACGCAGCGCCCGCCGCGCGCGGGGTTGAAGGTGAGGGCCAGCTGCTCGTTCTGCAGGGTGATCAGCGTCACCCCATCCTGTGTGCGCTCGGTGGCACGCACCGCCCCCCATGCCGGGGGAAATAGACCACAGAACAGCAGCCCGAGCCCAAGCCCAAGGGCTGCCCAACGGCGTGTTTCCGTGTGCATACACCTGCTCCTTACCGGTGCGCTAGTGTGAACCCGGACGCGCGCGCACGGATGCGTCACAGGGGGGCTGGGACAGAAACCTTCAGCGCAAAAGGCCAGCGGCCGGAGAGATAGACCGCCGGGCATGCAGTATTAGGGCGACACCGCATGCCCGGCCGCATGGGGCAAAGGGCCACAGCAGGAATGTACACTGTACAGCACCGTCATCGCTGGTAGGGTAGATTACTGCCGTGTCGTACACCGTTAGAAGAGAAACGGTCCGCTTGCCAGGATATTCTTATCACGCTCGACGATCTTCAGGAAATCCGCGCGGACCGTCGGCTCAGAACTACCCGGTTGGTTCCAGGCATAGAAGGCAAAGTGCGCCGTTTGGGTATCTGAAGGATAAACCATGTAGGTGTACCCATAGTTGGTGTGAGCCTTTGCCGTAACAGACGTGACTTCTTGCGGCAGCCAGGCCATACCCAGTACGCCAGTTTTAGTTAACGAACAGAATGTGAGCCAACTATCTTTCGGCAGGCATTGCATCGCCTTCTCATTCGCTTCAGTATTGGTGAGCGATCCTGAAGCTGCGTTCACCTGGACCCCTTCTCCACCGGTATTAAATCCGGGTCGAGCATAACTATATATTTCAAGACTATTGACCGCCACATTGACGAAGCTAATCGTCGAATAGACGCAGTGCTCATCATAGGGGACCTGATGGGTTAAATGCATCTGGCCGTTGCCAATATTCCACGTCTCACGTATCGTGGCATAATTCGCCCCACCCTTGCCACTGTACGAAATGCTGAGCGAATCCCACCATGAGTACCACTCACCGTTCACTGCTATCATGAGAGGACCGCCTGAAATGGCCCATTGCCACCAGACGGTGGACGTGCTGCCTGCGACGGAATCGACCATACGTTGGCCGATCGAAGGGGTGTTGAAGAGAATCTTTGCCGTTGGATCAGTGGAGATTCCTTGAACGGTGTGTGTCGTGACCCCGCCTGACTGGGTGGATGCCACCTTCACTCGATCCGTGCCGCCGCCCTGAACAGCTACATGGCCATCAACAAATGAGGTAAGCACACGGTTGCTATGGCGGAAATCCAGATCATCGACCGTATAGGCCACATTGTCATAGGTGACCGGAGTTGTCGTAGCAGCATGCTGTCCGTCCCAGGTCATCTGCGTGGTGTCCGGGTAGGGTAACTCGCCTAACGACTTGCCGGCAACGAAATTATTGTACACGTAGGCGTTGGCGACTTTCTTGCCCTTGGTGGGGCACATCAGGATGTTGCGGTCCACGTTGAGTTGAACCCAGGCGTCTGAGGCCCCGGGTAATTCTTCATCGTGGTCCTGGGCATACATTAGGATCGAGACGGCAATTTGCCGCTGGTTGTTCAAGCAGCTTGACTGGCGGGCCTTCTCGCGTGCCTTGGCGAAGACAGGGAAGAGAATCGCCGCGAGAATAGCTATAATGGCTATTACGACGAGTAACTCTATCAGCGTGAAGCCTCGCCTTGCCTGTCCAGATGAATGGAATCTGAGCATACCGTAGTCTCCTTTCAACTAAAGCAAAATGTCTATTGTGTAGCTGATGTACCGTACGTGCCGAAGGCATGGTGGGAGTATCAACTTAAGTATAACATAGCAAGATCTGTGTCAGCTCGCTACACTATCTTTGCGAAAGCCTTTACATTTTTTTCGATTACTCGCATTAATGCAACCAGTGAGTCAGAACACGCATCATTGGTGGGAGAGTATCCGTTTGAGATCACCTCTGCATCCTCAATCATATCCTCCGTGCGCTGACTGGGGATGCGAAGAAGGATCCCTTCACAGCATCGTTGTGCATCAAGGCGCCCTGACCTTGCGCCAGCCATACCGTTAAAACATTCGCGGCAGTCCCAGTTGGGCATGACCGTCGCCAAAGTCCTTTGCGTGCTCATTTGCATGCGGTTCCTCCGGCACGCAGTGCCACTGCACCACCATGCTCGTCTCAGGCGCCAGCAGGTAGTCCGTACCGGGTGTGGTGTCGAATTCGGCGATACCGTCGGAAAACGTGTTGAGAACATGTCCATCGGCATCGAGGAGCGCACACTGCGTCCAGGGAAACGCGACGCGGCAGCAAGCACCATACAGGCTGTGCAGATGAACCCAGGTCGGCTTGCCATCAGCAACTTCCGCAGACACAACAAACCCTCCGATAGCGTGCAGGGTGAAACGTGCCTGTTGCCCCTCTCGCACGGCCGGGGCAATACGGATGATGCCCTCATGACTCTGCAGCAACGCTTCATTCATCGCACAGGCTAGCACTGACATCGACTCCATCGACGTGTGTCGGAATGGCCAGGAGTAGCACGGAAAGCGCGTCTGCATCGAAGAGTCGGCGGTATCCAGGGGATAATTGAGGCGAAAGCGCACAGTGTGATCCGCCTTCATGCCCCAGTTGTTATGCCCGAATCCATTGCAGTAGCATTGCCAGCGGTGCGGCATGGTGGCGATGATTTGCCAGGCTTCCCGTCCCAGGCCCAGGCGTGCAAGCACGATCGGGATACGGTCGTAACCGCCGCTGCCCGGCGCACAGAGTTTCACGATGTTGGCGGCGGCCGTGTAGAGCGGGCTGCCCTGATTAGCTAATCCAATCAATCCTGCGGGAAATACTGACAGATACTCCACCTCGGGCATCACATCGACGCATTCCATGTCGTTGTACTGCGGAAGAAACGTGGTTTCGATCAGCGGAATTAATTCATGAACGCCCGGAAGCGGCGGGCGATCGTGCTGCATAGGCTGCATGGCGATGACGGTACCTCCCTGATCAACGCGATAGCCGACAGCAAGCAGGTCGTTTGAGGGTGTCCACTCTCCCTTGAACGGGCCGAGGGCGAACCGCCACCCCATCGCATCGTGCGCGAGCAACTGCTCCTCCGCCTGCATGACCGGCAGGGGAACAAGATGCTCACTGATGTATTGCCAACGGTCTGCGTGAGCATGGTGCAGGCCGGCATCGGCCAATGCCGCCAGCACTGCAGGAAAGAGGGCGCGTCCATACACGATTTCTGAAACCACATCGCGAAAGATGATGTTGCCTTCCAGCGCCGTGCCTTCCTCCGCGTGGTAGCATCCATCCTCCTCCAGATGGAAGCGAGACTCCAGAAATAGCGCGGCATCGATCATGTACGGCAGCGCACGGTGGAGGAGGAATTCACGATCGCCGGTATAGCGATATTGTCGCCAAAAGTCGAGCGCGATCTCCATGACCGGTGTATGGTTGTCTTTTTCAACGAGACCATAATAACCACGACGCTCGCTGACATCGCTGACAAACGCACCATCAACGCCGAAGAGGTCGCGCGCCGCGCGCCGGGCCATCGGCAGCGTCATAAAGCGAAACTGCAAGTAGGTGTCGACAAGGTCGTGGTGGCCGGCAGCGTTCAACGGCCAGTAGAGCGTTTGCTGGTCCCAATGGTAATAGTATGTCCACGGCTGCACGTCGCGATTCCACGCCCAGAGGCCATTGCTAAAACGCCCCGGATAGGCCCCGCGCTGCGAGGAATTCAGATAGTACATCGTCACGTGCCAGAGGTTATCCAGGTAGTCATCGCCACATTCCATCAACGAGCGCAGCCAGAAGGCTTTCCACTCAGCACAGTGCGCGGCGTAGAGTGGAGAGAGACCGGCGTGACGGACCGCGTGCAACAGCGCTGTTAACTCGTGTACGGGGTCTTTTTCAAGCACTGAGGTGGCCGCTGCCGTCAATGTAAAACGAATACTCCGGCTTCCGGCAATCGTGGACTGGGCTGCACGCTGGTGAACGATGCGTGAGATGACCTGTTCGTGAGGTGTAACAAGTTGGCAGCCACAGGCAAATAGCCCGGCAGCCACCTGCTGGGTGATCCCGATACTTTCTGCATCGGCGAAGGCAGCAGTGCCCCCCAATCCGATTTGCGGATCGCGAACGACATAGTTATACCAATGTCCAAACGCGCGTGAACCAAAGCGCTCCATCGTAATGGTGATCGGCGTTTCCTCGGAAAAAGTGCTCTCAACACTGATGCACAATGCACGCGCCTCACGACTGACAAAAGCCGTGACGGCGACCTTACCCAGCGGTCCGGTCGCAGACAGGGTCATGGTGGCATCGGCCAGACTGAGCCGCCCCTGAAAATCGGCAAGATAGAAGGGATCGAACACGGGAAGCGTAAAGTCGATGATCAAGCGAGCAGCATGAACGAGGTGCGTGGAAGCTTCTTCATCAGACCAATCGGTGCTTAAATGCCTGGGGGCCCCGTCATCCCATAGATCGCATTTATTGATCTGGATGATGAGCCGCGACCCTTCACACCAGCAGACTGCCCCCAGGTCGCCATTACCCAGTGGGAACCCCTGCATCGGGTCTTCCGGCGGCGTTTCGTATACGAGATCATGCCGCGAAACCCTCCCAGGCCAGGCGATCGCCCACTGGCCTTGTTGGAGATCGAAGGCCGATTGTTGAACAGTGACGGTCATGACAAAACTCCCTTATCCCTTTGTATGTGGTCTCTGTTATCAGCAATTGCTGTCCAAATCATGTAAGGCGGCTTTGATCAACCGTGTTGCCGGACGTCATGATCAGAGCGCAACTTGATTCGTCCTGGAGGCAATCAGCGTGATGCTGACTGCGCATGGTGAAGGCATCCTGGTAGTGCTGCTGCCAGTCATCGGTGGGAATGATGATGTCTGAAGCACCGAGTAACCCGCAGGCAATATTGGCAACTACTCCAGCAGGCCCGCGAAAGGCCCAGACTTGTGAAGTATCATACCGGACGATCGCACCGACAGCTGAAGTTGCGGCAGGCGTATGGTACTCCAACCCATTAAAGCGTTCTTCACCTGCGCGAATACAACAAGCCTGAAACACCCAACCGGTCTCCCGCGGCTGATCCCACAGTGCATCCGCATAATCACCGACAGGGTCCACCGAGAACTGACGCACGACGAGGTCCCACGCATCAGAGACCGTGGAAGGCCGCAGGTAACCAGCCCGCCCAGATAACGGCCGTGCCCGTAAGGCGATCTTGGCATTTTCACCATGGCTTGCCATGCTCCAACGCAGCAGATGCGGTCCCACGGTAAGCTCATCTGCTGCAAGGGTTCCGAATACCCGTTGTGGATGAAGACGCTCTCGAATTGGTATCAGCATTACCCCGGGCTGTGGCAGTTGCATCAGGTTCCAAATGCCCAGCCGCACTGGTGGGATGGGCTTCGCCTCCACCTCCAAAGTCGTTACGAGCGTGTAGCCGGCGTATTGCAGATCAGTGCTGGCCAGTGACGTATGTTGCACGGGGTTGGAGGCGGGGCTGATACGTTTGGTGAGATGTACACTAACGTCGCATTCCGTGCGGTGCAGACGAAGTCGCATGACGCTCGTCAGGTGCAGTTCTTCAGCTTGAGGCGTTGTTACCTCCCAGTGGCCGGGGTCGAGGGCTGCCGGAACCGCATAGGTAGCTTCAGGGTGCGCCAGGTCTCCTATAAACAGTTCGATCTCCGGCGCCAGCCAGGTGCGGTCCCCTCCGGGGTTGATCCAGCCCGGGCGCGCAAAAAAGCTTAAAGCGGTACTGGGTGTTGCCAGGGCAGGATGCGTCCAGAAATAGTTAACCTCTCCATCAGGAGGATATAGGCCGAGCACACGGCCACTCTCCGGCAGTACCAATGCACGGGTGCCGTCAGGAAATGCCAGCGAGATGGTAGGCCGATTGGCCTGCTCTATAATGGCACGTAGCTTCTGCATCACAATCCTGGCATACCTCCAGACAGCACTGGTAAGATGTAGACTCTTTGAGCTGCTCCCTGGATAGCCTCCAGGAGGCTGTGCTTACACTTTAGGTAGATCGTTGCAGAAAAGCTCCACTTCCCTTTCGATCGTGTATACTTTTTTTTCGATCGAATAATATTACTGTTAACTCATGCACTCATGATGGTAGAGACCTAAGAAATTGTATTGAAAGGACCTGTTCGTGGGTCGCGCAGCAGATTATGGTGACTGTCCGTGCCTGGGCGGCGAGGTGCTAGCAGCCTCCGGATAAAGTCCTATTGAGCAGTGGCGCAGGAATTTTCGCGGTAGGCAAGCGCGATCTCTGGCCACTCTGTCAGGTGACAGACGCCAGAGAGAAGCGCGCCGCATAACGCGAAAAGAACAAGCCAATGCCAGTGTGACTTTATCCGGAGGCTGCTAGCCCGGGGCGATAGGGTGAGGCCCGGCACGGACAGCCGCGAACAGATCAAGCGAGACCGGACAGAGACTGTGAAAACAGCTTCTAAGAATTCAAGTATGATGCGTGCAGAACACGAGCCTCGATATACTTCACACCCATCCTATTGGTGATTAAGTTGGCTGCGGCACGCGGCCATCGCGGGCGGCTTCCAGGGCCGCGTAGTACTGCGAGTGCCTGGGTTTGCCGAGCCAGACGAGCATGCCGTCGTTAAAAGTCAGCATGCGCGCCTGCGGTGCCTCGCCCTGGCGCGGCTGGATGAGCGCCTCGCCGGCCAATCCGTCCTGGGTGGCGGCGAACACCACCTCGTCACCCGCGGCCAGCATGATTTCAATATACGCGCCGGCCGGCGCCTGGTGGGGTTGTGTGTCGCCGATCTTCACCCAGTACGTCGCTGACGGCCAGGGGTTCTTGATCTTCCAGGTCACGTCCGCCAACGCCTTGAGGCGGAGGAAGCGCACCTCGCCACCCATGCGTTGCGCGGAGACGAGCGTGGGGCCTTCGGCGCGCAGGTCGGCAAAGGCGGCATCCCGCGCGGCGGGCAAGGCGGTGAAGAGGCGGAGGATGCCGTTGTGACTCTGCAGCAGCATTTCCGCCACTATCATCATGTAGATCCCGGGGCCCTCCAACGCCGGGAAGATGGTGTCGCGGCAGTCCAGGTTTTCGGTGGTGGACTCGTTGAGGCGGCCGGTCATGATCTCCGCCGCTTTCAACGGTGCGGGGTCAAGATCGTGGTTGAGATCGATGTCGGGGATATTGCGGAGGTTCGCCTCGCTGAGCGCGCTGTTGGCCAGGATGGCCGGGTTGTGCCCGATCAAGCCGCTGGGCTTGACATTGCATTTCAGCAGATCCTCGAGGATGGTCCAGGCCAGCTCCGGCATGGGATGGCGGCACGCTGCCAGTCCGGCATGGTAAGCAAAGCCCGTTCCCCCGAATAGTTCCCCCTGATTACAGCCATACGTCTTCATCCAATACCATCGGCACATCTTTTCGAGTTCGAAGCGACAGACCGCCTCCCATTCCGGCGCGATCTCGGGGTCGAATTCCCCGCAGGGGAAGGCGCCGGCCAGCGTGCGC
>JAGUZN010000398.1 GCA_020060775.1 Armatimonadota bacterium | reverse complement strand
CTCACCGACTCCGCCGGCGCGCAGGCCGACCCCAGCGCCATCGTGGTCACTGGCGATGGCCAGCACACCGCCACCGTCGCGACCGCGACCAGGGCGGCCACCTTCGACAACGCGGCCTATGAGTCGGCGGATTTCCACCGACGGCACAATGAGCGTATCGTGACGACGTATGTCGATGGCCATGTCGCCATCGTGCCGGATGTCACCATGGATATGTTGGGACGGCGCAACTACCTGAAAAACGGCGGGTTCGAAGTTCTCGTCAGCGGGTTCCCACAGGATTGGTCGTTAAACGCGGCGGCACATGGCCGAGTGGTCAGCGGTTATGACACGATGACCGGCCAGTATGCCGTGGGCAATACCCCCTGTACGAGCACGGTGGCGTATAATCCGAGTTTTCGGCAAGTCATCTTGACGTCAGGGATGGACTTGACCAAAACTTATGAGCTGGTCGCCTGGTGCAAAGTGCTCAATTATGGGCCAGCCGATTTGTTCCGCATCGGAGTGATTCAGTATAACACCAGTGGCGGTTTACTCGCGCAAAGCGGTTGGCCCGGTGCGAACGGTACTGTCCCCGGCTGGCAGAAACTCCGCACGGAGATCGTGCCCGTGGCGAATTCAACTCCGGCGTCTTCACACTTTTTCATTCGCATCGAGGCCGCTGGCTTACTCGCCGGGAGCAAAGCTCTCGGCTATTTCGACAACGCCGGCTTCTACGAAGTATTGAAGTAGCCGTCCTACTTGTCCATACAGCGCAACCGCCCCCTGCCGGCGACGTCCGGCAGGGGGCGCTTTCGGTTCGATGCAAATTCACGAAGATCGATGAGCAGGATTAAGGGGAGAGGATGGGATCATCCCTGAACGCATACATCCCGATAAAGCTATGCAGGAGAGTTACCGATGTTATCGACTGACCCCGTTGCCGTCGATCTGCAGTCTATCGAACGGCTTGCCACCCATGCGAAGGAGACGCAGAGGCGTTTCATCGAGGAAGTGCATTTTGCCCAGCGCCTCTGTGATGCGCACCCCGAACTGGGGACCGTCTGGCGCCCGCTGATCGCGTCAGCCGTCGCCTCCGTGAAGACGGCGCTACAGGCTGGCACGGATATGCACACCGCCATATCGCAGGCCGAACAGATCATGGAGCCGATCGGCGCGAAGGCGAAAGAATATACCATTCATTGCGTCGGTCACGCGCATATCGATATGAACTGGATGTGGAGCTGGCCGGAGACTGTTGCCACCACGAACGATACCGCGAGCACGGTGCTGAAGTTAATGGATATCTTCCCCACCTTTCATTTCTCGCAGAGCCAGACATCGGTGTATCAATTGATGAAGGATTATCTGCCTGATCTGTACGCGAAGGTCAAGCAGCGGATCGCCGAGGGACGGTGGGAGGTAACCGCCAACCACTGGGTGGAGGGCGATAAGAACCTGGCCTCCGGCGAGATCCTTTGCCGTCATCTGCTATATACCAAACGGTTCTTCCAGCAGGAATTCGGCTTTACGTACGATGCCGTGAAGATCGATTGGGAGCCGGACACGTTCGGGCATGCGCGCACACTGCCGACGATTCTGGCGAAGGGTGGCGTGCGCTGGTATTACTTCTGCCGTGGAGGCAAGGGTCCGCAGTTGTTCTGGTGGCAGGGCAAAGACGGCTCGCGCATACTGGCATTCGATGACCGCCAGTCCTGGTATAACGGCTTCATCGAGCCTATCGGCAATGAAGAATTTGCCAGCAACGTGCGTTCGCTGACCGCGTTAGTGTTTGATTTTGAAAAAGAGACCGGCCTGAAGGATTACCTGTTCGTCTACGGTGTGGGCGATCACGGGGGCGGGCCGACCATCCGCGACGTGCGTGGGGCGCTGGAGCGCGACACCTGGCCGATTTACCCCCATATCAAGCTCAGCACCGTTGACGCCTTTTTCACCATTGCCGAGGCGCAGGCAGGTGACCTGCCGGTGATCGACGATGAACTGAACTTCGTGTTCGAAGGATGCTACACGTCAGAGAGCAACATCAAGTATGCCAACCGCACCAGCGAAAATGCGCTGGTGGAGGCGGAAATGACCGCATTGCTCGGCAAGGCGTGGGCGGGCGTGCCGTATCCCCATGAGGGATTGACGCTGGGATGGCGCCATGCGATGTTCAACCAGTTCCACGATATCTTGCCCGGCTCCGGCGTGAAAGCGACCTATGAATATGCGCAGGGACTCTTCCAGGAAATTTTGACGCAGACCAGCATGGCTAAAACGCAAGCCTTGCGCGCCATCGCCAGCCGCGTCAACACGGCCGGCGCCTGCGTGTGCCATGATAACGACGTCTTCCCCATCGGCCCCGGACTCGGCGGCGGCATGGGCGATATGGTGCGCAACGGCGGCCTCACGAGCTACAGTCCGGGGGGCGCCTGTTGCGACCATTTCCTCGCCTTCAACCCGACGCCATGGCCGCGCTCCGAAGCGATGACGGTGCGCCTCTGGGATCGCGATTGGAGCGATGAGGCGATTACAGTCACGGATGACGCCGGCAACCGCATCCCCGCGCAGGTGATCGAGCGCGGCGGGTACTGGATGCACAAGTATACCAGCATCGCTTTCCCCGTGCAGCAGGTGCCCGGCCTCGGCTACCGCACCTACACCGTTACCGGCACACCTGGAACAACGACAGTCAAAGAAGCAGGGGCGAAGTGTTCGCTCCGTCCCAAAGGGCCCGAGACGCAGAGCGTCTATACGCCGACGTCGCCAGGGTCGATTGCCGATTACGGCGTCATCATGGAGAACGAGTTCTTCACGGTCGAGGTTGAACAGGCTTCGGGGGCCATCGTGCATCTCATCGATAAACGCACCGGGTGTGATCTGGCCCCTGCCGGTGGGCGGATCGGGGCGCTGGAATACTGGCATGAGGCCCCGCATGGCATGACGGCGTGGGTCGTTGGGCAGATAACGAAAGTAGCGCCGTTCCTGCAGGGCGGCATGATGGAGATCGTGCAGAGCGGCCCGTACCTGGCACAGGTGCGCACGAAGCATACGTATAACGACAGCACCTTCACGCTGACCGTGTCACTGGCGGCCGGTGTGCCGCGCGTGGATTTCGACCTGGAGGTCGATTGGTTGGAGCGCGGGACGCCCGAGACCGGCGTGCCGATGCTGAAAGTTGCCTTCCCATTGGCGGTGAAGGCGGAGCAGGCGACTTTTGAGTGCCCGCAAGGTTCCGTCGCACGACCAGTGAACGGTCTGGATGTGCCCGCCCTGAACTGGGTGGACCTGACCGGGCAGGTTGACGGCATCAACGAACCGGCAGGCGCCACGCTGGTGAACGACAGCAAATATGCCCACAGCGTGCTGGACAATACCATCCGCTTAACACTGCTGCGCAGCAGCTATGATCCCGATCCGTTGCCGGAGATCGGCAAGCACCGCATCCGCTTTGGCCTGGCTCCACATGTCGGCCTCTGGACTGTTTCCGATGCCACCCGCGCAGGGCAGGCGTTCAACCATCTCTTCGAAATGGTCGGCACCACCACCCATGATGGGGATATGCCCGCCAGCCAGGGTGGCGTGGAACTGCTCACGCACAACGTGATGTTGAGCGGCATGAAGCAGGCCGAGGACAGCGAGGCAGTGATGGTGCGCCTCTATGAGATGGAGGGCAAAGCTACCACCGCGCAGTTACGCCTGAGTGCTGAGCTGGTTGCTCCCGATTCTTCAGCGGTGGAAACCGATGTCCTCGAACAGCCTACGGCGGCATCGACTGCTCGCATGCAAGGTGACATCCTGTCCGTTGACCTGCCGGCGTTTGGCATGACAACGGTGAAGATCGGATAGGGGAATGTGATGAAATCAATGCTCGGCATGTACGTGCATATGCATTGGGGGTATGGTCATCCCTATGCCGCACGCACGTGGTCGCTCGAGGATTGGCGCAGTTACGCTGGGGGATTGGCGGAACTCGGCTACACCGGGATCATGCTCTGGCCGATGGTGGAAACGATGCCGGACCCGCTGACCCCCAGCGATGTGGCACATCTCGAAAAGATCCAGCGGGTGATCGATCTGCTGCATGACGAATTCGGCATGCAGGTGATCGTCACCATGGGGCTGAACGTGCTGGGCAATGCCCATGCCGCCGAGTATACCTTTGAAGATCGCCCCTATTTTAAAACCGACGTGCGACTGAACCCGCTGGACCGGCAGGCGATCGATCGCCTTTTCGATTTCCACCGGCGGGTGATGCAGTACCTTGCGCGTGCCGACGGGTTGGCTACCATCGACAGCGATCCCGGTGGATATATCGGTTCGAAAAATACCGAGTTCGTCGCCCTTCTTACCCGGCAACTGGCGATGCAGCATGCCATCAACCCCGACATGCCGTTATTTTACTGGATGTGGGTCGGCTGGGAATCGTATAACCGATTCTGGCAGGAGTCTGAAGCGAAGGGCGAACCGGTCGAGATCGTGTTTTCCCCCGAGGACTGGGAGGAATCGGTGCGCGGATTGCTTGCACAAGGCGACGACGGCTGGGGGCTGTTCAGTTGCAACAATCCCCAGCAGACGATTGTTGAACGATTCAATCTGCAAGAGCGTACCTTATGCAATCCGTATGGTCTGATTGAGGCAGAGCCCTCTTTCCCGTTAACCAACTACACCCCCGAGTCAATCGCCCAGGGGCTGGAGTTTTACCAGCCTGACCGCATGCGCCTCGGGGTGATGGCCAATGCGCAGAGCCACATCCTGCAACTGCCCAACACATATTTCTTCGCGCATCTCGCGCAAGGCGGCACCCTGGAGAACCTGGATATAGTCGGCTTTGCCGAGGGACTGATGCCGGGGTGGGGGACGGTGTTGGCAGAAGCCTGGCAGGCGCTGGGCAGCAATGACACAACACGCATGCGTCAGGCCGAGGGAGACCTCGACCGACATGATCAACCAGCGACATTGGACGGGCGCTATGCCGGCTTGCTCTTCGGCGATCCGCAACGCTATCTGGCTGACGTGCGGTTGCAACTCCGTTTTCGTGCCGATGCCGGTGACTTCGCCCACGCTGTCGCTAAGGGGCAACCCTGGGCCGCCGCCCTGCAGGCGCTGCACGATTCCTGGGGGGCCTGGGTGCGGCAAACCGGATTTGTCGATGCCTATATCGGGCCGGTGTATGATTTGCTGCATCCCGCGTTGCGCGCCCTCCATGACCCCGGTATCACTGCAGTATTGAACGATTTCGATAACTGGCGTGACCCTGCTGTGCGCAACGGCATTGTCCCACGCCTGCTGCACGCCATGCAGCAGGTCGCACGGATGGGTACCCTATAGGTAACACTAGCGGGGGATGATTGATGAAACGATTGCAGGTATTGCTGTGGTGCTGTCTGGTATTGCTGTGCGCCCTCCCGGCCTTAGCGGACCAGCCCAGGGATATCCTGGTACTCACGGACATCCCGTTCTCGCCGATGGCTGATTCGATGCAACGACTCTACCCGGAACGGGTGGCGGTCATCGATGTGCAGGCCACCGCCTGTCCGGCCAGTCCCCCGGCGGGTACGCGTGTTGTCGTGTCGGTACTCACTGATCCAGCGAATACCAATATACTCAATCAACAGTTCTTTGCCGCATGTTGGGAGCAGGGGCTCACGGTGATTACCGGCCTGGATGAATATGCCTTCCTGCGCAAGTGCCGCGTGACGACCACCCCGATCAAGGCGCAATACCGTGAGTTTGATCCGGCCAACTTCCGCACGGCTATCCACACCCATTTGAACAAGAATTTCCGTCTGACCGGGGAAGACCCGGTAGCCAACAAACCGAAAGTTCGCTTCGTCGCCACGCGCCCCTGGACCAAAGGCTTTGCCGTCAACGATGAGCTGCACTGGTACGGATTGCTCGATCCGGCCACGAAGTACCGCGTGAAGACCAAAGCCGAATTATACACTGAGGATCCCGAGTATAAGCGCTGTCACTGGTATCGCCCCGATCTTTCTTACCAGGAGCAGATGTGGGCGGACTGGGAGCAGAAGACTGAGCGCTTCTTCTATCAACACCGGCTGGAGCAACTGCCCGCCGATTTCGCCGGCGTGGTGATCGGCGTCTCCACCGTTGACGGTAAGCCGGTGATCATCGAAGAGCCTAAGGGGAAGGGGCGATTGATCGCGCTGGACCTGCGCGCGCCGGAAGAGCCGATTTTCCACGTCTTCCGCGGCGAGGGGTGTTACAACAAGTATGTGCTCATTGGCAATCTCTGCGGCAATACTGTGCAATTCGGCCGCTTCTGGTCGAAGTGGCCTACCCCCGACGAGATGAATGAGCAGATGCGGGAGTTCGCCAAACAACATTCTGCATGGACATTGATCAAGGAAGTCGAGTATGACTATGATCCCGCGGGCGTCGAGATCGAACGACAGGCGCTGGGCCTCCCGCAGGGATTTCTCAAATCGCACTACGATAATTACAGCCTCAATATCGGTGATCTTCGTAAGCCGATCTACTTCTATACCGGCTCAACGCATGGTACGGAGAGTATCGGCGGGCTGGGCTTGCTGAGTTTTATTGATGAAGTCAATCAGCGGTTGCCGCAAGATGAAACACTGCAGCGTTTCCTCGAACATTACGCGTTGAAGATCCTGCCGCTCAACAATCCGCATGAT
Organism: Armatimonadota bacterium; assembly: GCA_020060775.1. Classification (GTDB taxonomy): domain Bacteria; phylum Armatimonadota; class Hebobacteria; order CAIYQO01; family CAIYQO01; genus JAGUZN01. The sequence continues at coordinate 79,199 of JAGUZN010000398.1, read as the reverse complement.
TACCAGACACTATTTTACCGCGACCCGTGGAGTGGTCCGGGCTGGCGCATGCGCAGCGTCAATCCTGACGCCGACAAATACACGTTCTTTCTGGGGCACGATATCCACGGCAACCCAGGTGGAGGGTCAGCCCAACAGGGTAATGGCAAGGTCGCTGATGAGGCGGTACGGCGTACCTGTGAAGCCTTCCAGGGTCGTTACCTGGAGGCCCCCAACCACCCGCACTACGGAACGTACTTCATGGGATATGGCAATATTGTGGGTGAAATGCGCCCGCGCCAACGCATGTGCGTCTTCCCAAAGATGACGTACCGAGATTACAGCATGGGCACCGAGATGCCTGACATCCGTTTTCGCTGGTCTTCTGACTCGACGCTCATTCCCGTCGGCGAGAAGAAATACGGCTCCAGCATCGGCAAGATCTGGCCGCAGCAGACCTTCTTCACCCTGGCGATCACCGATATCGTCGGCACCTACATCTATAACGAAATCCTCCCGCGCCCCTGGGCGTATACCGAGGTGGCCAGCCCCGATCCCGCCTGGAAGGTGCGCCTGTGGCGTTATAACCCCGAGCAGACGACCGGCACGATGATCGCCACCTTCCGCAAGAACGACAGCACAGCATTGACGGCATGGGAATATCTCGATGTCGTGACGGTTGGCAAAACGCCACCCGTCGTGCAGAGCCACAAGCTGGATGGCCGTTTGCATGTGAGCGGCGTGCAATACTCCTATCCATTGGCGGAGGGTGGCTTGCGCGAAAACCGCGCATGGCGCGAGGAGAATACCGCTGGCCCGATCTTCCACCGCTGGCACTGGCTGCAGCATCCCGACGCGTTCCGTCCCCTGGTGAAGGCCCACTGGGTGCTCTGGGATACCGATGCCGACGGCACAGCGGAGACGTATCTGGTTGACGCCGAAAATGATGGCGTCTATGAGAAGCGCGTCGGCGGACAGCAGAAAATGGCCGGCAAGACGATCGGCTATCTTGGTGACGAAGGCGGGTGGGGCGATCTTTCTACCGCAGGGCTCTCCGCGCTCGGCACCTGGGCGCAGGCGCAACAAGGTACGATGGTCACCGTGAAGCCCGGTGATCCACTCGACACACTCGCCATGCTCGTGGTCGGCGCGTGCCGCGATGAGCAATTGACGCCCGAATTCATTTTACAGTTGCGGACGTTTGTGCAGGGTGGGGGACGCTTGCTCATTACCCTGCCTGATGCCGATTTGAAGGAGCTTGACCAGCAGCAGCGCAATTACCACGATGGCGAAAATGACTGGGAAGTCCGGCGCATGCAAAAACCCCCCGATACGGAGGGGTGGTATCGCGAACGCCTGCTGCCCTATGCGAAGCTGTGCGCCGCCTTTGGCGTGTTGCCGCAACCGCGCCGGGTGAGTTCGTACCGGCGCATTCACGGCGACTGGTGCTGGTTCGACCAGTTCTTTACCGAGAAGACCGGCTTCGCTGACCTCTCCGGCATGAATTTGGTAGCGCAGCATGAGCGCCTGATGCTCGACAGTTATGCGCTGCAGCCGGTATCGCCATCGATGAAGACCGTGCTGACCCTGCATGGCGACCCCGTGCTGGTATGGGGAAATCAGGGGAAGGGTGCGGTGCTGGTGAGCGGTTCCGCCGATCTGTTCACCAATCGCGCGGTGTGCGAGAAGCTCCACGAGCCGTTAGTATGGCATCAACCCGATCTGCCTGCGCCCTCCACCAATATCGCCCTGCGGCACCGCCTGTTCAGCGCGTTGCTCGAGGGACAGTGCCCGGGGCAGACGTATCAACCGAATCTACTCACGGACGCCGGCGTTTCTGTCAGTGCCGTGGGGACCACCGTTTCCGTCACCTGGACGGGGGCGGATGGTCAACCGCGCCACTGGGCGATTAATCGCGCACCCAATGGCGGCACGCCGGGCTATTTGGGGAAATGCACACTGGGCTTCGGGGAACAACGCGAGGCCGTTGAGTACTACCCCCATTCGTATATCGCCGATCGTTCGCGCTTCGATGTCGAGGTGGATTACGGTTCACCCCTCCGGGTGATCTTGCGCATGCATCATGAGTTCGCCATCAAGAACCAGGTCTACGCCGAGTACGTCTTCACGTTCGCGCCGGGCAAGGACCACTTCACAGTAGAGCATCGCATGCGCACGCTGGATTTCCGTCGCCCATTCGCCATGCCGCCGCCACGCGTGGCCGGCAAAGGCGCGCAATGGAACACCACGACGGATGCTAAGCGCCAACTGCAGTACGTGACCGATGGCCATGCCTGCTTCGGCATGCTGCGTAAGCAAGGCGAGATGATGGTCGCGCGTTTCGTTGAGCCGGGAGAATGTGCCTGGAAAGCCGTGGTGTTCATCGGGCAAGGTGACGGTGGGGAGACTGCCGCGCGTCTGGATGCTGCCTCCTTTGAGGATCTGATTCGCATTGGCGCCGCAACCCCGCCTCCATTGCTGGCGACCTGGCGTATGGCGTTTGATACCTTGCAGAAGCATTGGCAAGCTCGCGAGGCGTGGGCGCCCTCGACAGCGGAGATCGAACAGGGCTGGGCTGTGGAGGGCCTGCGTCATGCACTGCAAACACGGCAGCCCGAGAAGGCAAAACAGTACGAGACGCTGCTGCCGAGGTGATGCTATGCAGTTGGTAGGTGAGCGAGAAAGCGCCAGTATCACGGATGACCACCCGTTGCATGGCTGTTTAACCTATGTCATCTGGCAGTATGATTTTCGCAACCAGCCGCCAAGACCCGACATGTTGCGCCGGCAGGTCGAGGAAGTGCTGGCCAGTGGCGCCGATGCGGTCCTGCGCGGCTGGTTCAAGTGGGGGAGCGATCTCGACTACCAGGCCATGCGCTCGGTAGTAAATGCCCTGCATGCTCATGGCGTGCGCTTCATCGGCGGCCTGACGTGTTCGGCATGCGTACGTGGTGAAAATGGCCTGCCTGAGGAAACATTCCTCGACTTCACCACCTGCGATGCGCTCGGGCAACGGCACGAAATCTTTCCAGGTGGGCAGGCCTATCACGTCAGCATCCATAATCCCCGGGTGAGCGAGTACATGGTGCAGTGCGCCCTCAAGCAGGTAGCCGCCGGCGTTGACGGGCTGCACCTCGACGAGATTTGGGGCATCGGCACATCGGTCTCACCGCACCCCAACGAGGGATATGACGATTATGCGCTGGCTGCCTTCCGTGAGTATCTCAAGTGTAAGTACCCGCAGTTGACGCGCACGGAATGGCAATCGCATTTCGACATCGATGAAATCGACGTGTTCGATTATCGGCTTTTCCTCACCAATCATGCCACGCGCGGAGAAGCCTGGGCTATTGATCCAGACCGGTATGTTGACGAGAATCCGCTAGCGCGGGAGTGGAAGCATCCCGGCATGCGCGCAGTCGATATCTGTGAGACCTGGTTCTCTCCCGATCCTATGCGCTCGTTTTACGATTACGGCGTGCTGCAATACGGACGCCGCCTCGCCGAGGGCATTCGCGCGGGGGCGCGGCAGATGGGGCGACCGATCGCCCTGGTACATAACGGACCCTGGCCGGGTATGGAGTTGCAGAACTGGAATCTTCCCACGCGCCCCCCGGGGATGGATACCGCCGAACTGCGCTGCCATCGAGAGCGCTGGCAGCGCTACCGCGCGATGACCGATCAGTGGAGCTACCCTGGCGCACCGGCAGTGGCCTTCATCGATTGGCCAGGAGACTTGCCTGCATATACTGCATGGACGACGGAGAAGAAGATCACCTTCTTGCAGACCGCGCCGATGGAATGCTACGCGATGGGCTGCAGTTTCGCATTCCACCTGCGTAATTTCATCCCCGGTTCTGATGCCCGTGAGAACGGCACGTACGAAACCATGATCCGCCTGTGCCGTTGGGTCGGCGACCATCGCGACCTGTATCACCCGCGCGGGGCAGCGTTCGATGTCGCGGTAAGCGACCCTGACATCTGCGCCGTGGCCTACCACCAAGCCGACCGTGTCATCATCCACCTCATCAATCATTGGGTCGCCGCGGAACGACCTGCAACACAGCATGATGTCGTGCTGGCGTCCTCGGTCACTTCAGGTGATTACGCTTTTGCCCTCCTCTCGCCAGAGGGTGATCTTCCCGCGCCGCGGCTCACCCGGCAAGGGCTGCTGATCCCTGCACTTCCCGCATACGCCATTCTGGTCGGCATTCAGGAATGACCATGCAACGAAGGTGATATTTTCACACCTCTCCTTCTCGGAGATTCCCTACTATAGAGGCAATGAAGTCTCCTGCCGTGCCCCCTGTGTTGAATTGCTGAAGGAGAGAGAAGATGATTCGACAGTTCCTCACCGGCTTGCTAGCGATGGCCATGATCTGCATAGCGCTTCCGCTTGGCGCAGCCACGATCACCTCACACATCAAGGGTGTGACCTATGAAGACAAAGAGTGGGCACCCGTCGAACTCCAGACTTTTATGACCAAACTCGCTGATACGACCGTCAAGTACCATGCCAAACGCGAGAAGCAATCGCCGATGTACGGGTTGATCTACGAGTATGCGCTGATCAAGCCGGATGGCGATGTGCTCTGGAAGGAGGGCGTCGGCCTCGATACCATGCATGACGGCGCCTGGTTCGGCAATGCGCTGGCGGCAGCCTATCGCACCACGCAGGATAAGCATTTTCTCGACCTGCTGAACGAATACACCCTGCGCTACTACCCCAACGTCCTCAATAACTCCGACAAGTACTTCGTGCTGGGCTTGAAGGATGGTGAGGCCTGGAAAGACGATTACAAAGATGTGCCGATACCGGCACAGCATTCAGATGCGCTCGTCTCCAAGGGCATCTGCCCGTACTGGTGGGCGGATGGTGATGCGGTTGCCATTGAAGCGAATAGTAAGCCGCTCATCGGCTATAAGTCCGGCAAGTATACCAGCCTGCACATGGCCGACGATCTGGCGGTGATGCTGGGGATGACCGCGACCCTTACCCAGCGCGATGACGTGAAACTCGCCCTGAAACACCTGGCATTGAGCGATCGTCAAGCGTACGGCGGCGAGGGGTATTCACCCGGGGTGAACCGCGTCGCTCAGAGCATCATCGGCTACGATGAGGAGATCAAGGCTAAGTGGGGGCCATTGCGCTTCCCACCGCCAGCCAAAGTCAAAGATCCGGAGAAACCACCTTTTTCGCGGGGCTATATGTACGATGCGTTGATCCGGAATCTGAATCGCGGCCCGGCCGATTTGGATGGCACGACCTGGCGATATTATCACGGCGTGTTGTCGCAGCACGTCAAACCGCTCGATGATGAGTTCGCCAAGCAAGTTATCGCCAATGTCTACGGTCAGATTGTGTGGAACCAGCTCTGGTACGGGAAATCCCCCCGCCAACCAGGGAGTAACAAATTCGATATTGCCGGAATGGCCACCGGCGAGAAGTACAAAGCGTATTTTGCCGATGTCCCGAATTATATTCAGGGGTCGCGCGGTGGGCCGATGATTATCTGGAATGCCGCCATTGGTCTGCAACTGCTGAAAGCCTTTCCGGCGGCCTGGGAGCTGTACCGGGATCAGTATTGTCCTAACGATGTGCCGGTAGAAATCCGTTGGACGAGCCCGGTCGTTGATGGTTCTGCCGATGCCCAGGGGTACGGCAAGCCGATCACTATTGCCGATGGCGTGACCGTACGTCTTGCCAGTAGTCTCGACACGCTGTATCTCCTGCTCGACAGAGCAGCAGGGACCGCAGTATCGATGGAGATCTTCGGCCTGGCCGATGCCAAACAACCGGGCGCGAAAGTGAATCTCGCCGCAGACGGCACGCTCACCGCAACCGGCCGGGATGATGCCGCATTGCTCAACGAGGTGAAAAGCAGCAAGCAGGGCGCACGAGAACTGGTAGAGATTGCTTTGCCCTACACAGTTGTGAAGGAGCAGCAGCCGTGGGCCAACGCCTGTGACGATGCACGGCTCTCCCTGCGCGGGGTGAATGGCCAGGTGACGAATCTTATCTTCCTCTCCTCGCCCTCCACCGTTGAAACCATTTTACGAAAGGAGTGTATTGAAGGCCTGCGCTTCTGGGAGTTCATCCTCAGCGACTGGGGCTTCATCCCCTCCGGCTTCTACCCCGAACGCGGGAAGAACGGTATCTGGAACGGCTTCTCGGATACTGGCGGTTACGCCCATTTGATCAATGCTACTGCTGCCTACAGTCAGTATCTGCAGGGCAAGAACGATTGGGAACTCTATAATAATGTACGCGCGAAATGAACGCGCTCGTGAGGAGATTCGACAATGTTGCGTTATGTCATCATTTGGCTCGTGGTGGCGGCATGCAGTCTGGCGATTGCCGCCGATGAAGGAACACGTGTGGTCGGCCTTGACTGTTACCATAATAACGAGACCGGTCCGCATTACAACTGGGAACAGAAGGACATGGGTGGCTTTTCACAACTCGGCGAGCTATTAAAGACGCTCGAGGCAGACATCGCCAATGTCAAGGAGACCTGTACCGCCCAGGCGTTGGCTCCGCTGTCCATGCTTATCATTGTTGATCCTGATACGCCGAAAGAAGCGAAAGCTCCCAACTACATCGTAAAAGAAGAAGCCGACGCGCTGGAGACCTGGGTGAAGGCGGGCGGCGTGCTCGTTCTCATGGGTAACAATACCGGCAACGCTGAGTTTACGCATCTTAATGGGTTGGCCAACCGCTTCGGCATCACGTTCAATGAAGATACTGCAACGACGAACGGGCCGAAGATTGACAAATTCCCAGACTCCCCGTTGTTCGCCGGCGTATCCAAGCTGCATATCGTCGGCATGTGTACACTGAAAGTCGCCGGCCCCGCACAAGCGGTGTTGTCATACAACAATCAAGTGCTCATGGCGACCGCAACCCTCGGCAAGGGCACGGTGTTTGCGGTGGGCGATCCCTGGTTGTATAACGAGTATATCAACCATGAGCAGAATAGAGTCGCCGCCACCAATATCTTTCGCACGTTACTCCAGGTCGCAACGCCGGTGCCATCAGGCGGATAGGCGTCACTCATGCGCAGTGCAACATCAGTTACGACGGCGATGTAGAGGCTGCACAATCGCTAATTTTCACAGATGAATGGAAGCGGTCTCTAAGTATATAGCAAGAAAGCCTGCGCTGCCCCATTATCAGGCAGCTCGAATGACTGGAACTGTGCATTCGGGCTGCCTTTTTGTCTGTCACTATATCAGTCACGATGAAAATAAACTTACGATGTTGTGCGCAGACAAGTGACAGTGGGCCGGGGCTTTCCGCAGAAATTCACAGTTGACGATCTGGAGGATTAAGCACAGTGGATGCCGACCTGATTTGCCCATACCCGAATCCATGTTGCAGGTCTTCTTATCGTGAAAAGGAAGCGAGACACTGATGGATGCACGTATTATCCGGCACAACGGTGCCCTGACCTTGATGATCAACGGTGAACTGTTCCCGCTCACCACGTATAAGCCCACGGAATTGAAAAGCCCCGAGTTGTTTGCCGAAACGGTGGCACGTTCCGTGAAGGACATGGCGGACCGCGGTGTGCACGTGCATTTTGTGCCGCTATTCTTCGGATGGGATGGCCCGGGCTCGTACGATTTTTCGCCCACGGATCTACGCATCAACCAGGTGCTGGACGCCGATCCGGACGCCTATATTATCATTCGCGTGCAGGCCGAGGCGATGGCCCCAGAGTGGTGGATGGAGGCGAACCCTGACGGCATCCTGCAGTTCGGCTGCGGACGCGAACCGGAGATGCCCAAGGCCCCTTACCAGACCGGACGGTGCCCCTCGCTGGCCTCCTCCTTCTGGCAAGAGGCAGGCATTCCCGCCCTGCAGGCGATGGCTGTGCACGTACGGCAACAGCCGTATGCCGAGCGCATTGCCGGTTACTTGCCCACGGCGTATAACACCAATGAATGGTTTTTCCGCAGTTACAACGAGTTGCAGGTTAACGACCTCTGCCCGGCCATGCAAGAGGCGTTTCGCCGCTACTATCGCGAACAGACCGGCAAAGATGTTGACGTCAGCGTGCCGGATCGCATGGCTCGCAGCCTCGCCGATCACTGCATCTTCTTCCATCCCGATAACCCGGTGGTAGCCTACTATCGTTTCCAGAACACCCTCTGCGCCGAAACCATCATGGGCATCACCAAGGGGTTGCGCGAAGCCCATGCACCTGACCACATCATCATCGGCACCTTTTACGGCTATTCCATCGGCCTGTCCAATTTCTATTGGTTAGCCGATTCCGGGCACCTGAATCTCGCCCGCCTGCTGGAAGAGGATGGGCCTGATTTCACCTGCAGTCCGCTGGATTACTTCTCGCGCAACATCCACGACCAGCCCGGCGGCGGCTTTATCTGGGCGCAGAGCACCGCCCCGGATTCCGGCATGCTCGCCGGCAAAGCGTATTTCGGTGAGGATGATTTCTCGCCCCCTAACAAGGAAGACTACTGGCAGTCGCAGTCCACGGATATGCGCCAGGATGCGGAGATACTCAAGCGCAACTTCACCTTCACCCTCTGCAAGGGGCAGTTCCAGTGGTGGTATGATCTGCACGGCCACTGGTTTGAAGGTCAGGATCGCCTGGATGCCGTCGAGTCCTGCGTGCGCATTGCCCGCGCGGCAATTGAGGTGGACCGCTCCCCGGTGGCGGAAATCGCCGTCGTCACTGATGAGCGCGCTTCCTGGTATCTCGCCCTCGACCGGCAATTGCAGCGTGCGGTGTTCTACGAGAATATCCACCATACCTTTGGCTCCATCGGCGCGCCGATCGATTTACTCATGGTCAGCGATCTGCCAAAAGCCGACCTCGGTCGCTACCGCGCCGTGTTCTTCCCGAACACGTTTGCACTGGCCGAACATGAGCGTGATCTCATCGCCAGTTTGAAATCCGACGGCCGCACCCTGGTCTTCTACCAGGCTCCCGGCCTGATTAAGCCCGGTGCAGATCCCGCGTTTTCGGTGGAGTACATGCGCGAACTCACCGGCATGAATATCTGCGAGACGGGCATCCTCTTCCAAATGCGCGTGACAACCGATACCGCGCACCCCATTTTACAGGGACTCGAAGACACCACGTTTGGCCTACATATGGAGAAACCGCTGTCCTTCTATATCGCTGACAGCACAGCAGAAACACTGGGCTACTACAGCGGCCATGGGCCGGCTGCCCTGGCCATCAAGCGATTTGGCGATTGGACCAGCGTGTACTGCGGCGTACCGGGCATGCCTTATCGCCTGGCGCGCAATCTCGCTAAGGATGCCGGCGTGCATCTCTATCACGAAACGAGCGATATCCTGTATGCCAATAAATCGTATGTTGGCGTGTTCACCTTGACCGGAGGGCCGAAGCGGGTCGCCTTGCCGACGCCGGGCTATGTTGCAGATGCCTTTGTGGGAACTCGTCTCGCCGACGAACCGAGCAACGTGATTACCTGGGATGCCGAACAGTACCGGACGTACCTGTTCGCACTGACGACGGCGCAACGTGCGCAGACTGCAGGTGTTCGCATGAACGATGCTCTGCCGGCTCATCGCTAGCCGATCAACTGTTCACAGCACGAAGTATCACCAACCACCCATCCCCTCGGTAACGGGGGGATGGGCATCCATATAACGCGTATGCCTGCGGTGAACATGCGCCCCCATGTTGACTGCAAGTTCAGGAGGCCTGCGATGGTCAGCACGACTACCATCGGGCAACGTCAGTATCGCGCCTACGTCATTTCGCACACCCATTGGGATCGTGAGTGGTACCTGCCGTTTCAGGCATACCGTAAATTCCTGGTGCAAATGATGGATGATTTGCTCGATACGCTGGATCACGATCCCGAGTACCGCTGCTTCACGTTTGATGGGCAGACGGCACCGCTCGATGACTATCTGGCCATCCGTCCTGAACAGCGCGACCGTCTGGCAAAACACCTGCATGCTGGGGTGCTTGAGATCGGTCCCTGGTATGTGCAGCCGGATGAATTTCTCGTCAGCGGCGAATCGCTGGTGCGCAACCTCCTCAAGGGGTTTCGCCATGCACGCGCCCTTGGCGTTGAACCGATGATGGTCGGACACGTGCCCGATTGCTTCGGCCATATCTCACAACTGCCGCAACTCTTCGCCGGATTCGGCATCGACAGTGCCGTGCTCTTCCGCGGTCTCGCTTCTTCACAGGTGAAGCATGAGTTCACCTGGCATTCTCCTGACGGCACGGCGATTCTCGGCGTACTCATGGAATCGGAGTGGGCGTACAGCACGCTCTGGTACGCGTTGCGTGACTACTGTGAGTACGCCAAGCCGTATGACCGTGACGACATCGTTCAGCGTATTGCCGCACTGGCCGAGAAACACCGCGCACGCGCCACCACCGACGTGCTCCTCTTTATGGATGGCGTCGACCATGCCCCGGTATGGCATGACCTCACCCGAGCGTTACGGGATGCCAACGAGTCGATCCCCGACATTTATCTACAAAAAGCACGCCTGGGCGATTACCTTCAGGATTTGAAGAAGGCCGTGGCAGGACTTGAACTCCAACCGATCACCGGCGAGCTGCGGCAAACCTGCCGCGACGGGATGAGCGATGTGTTCATGGGCACCATGGTCTCGCGTGTGCATCTGAAGCAGGCGAACGCCGCGGTGGAACGCCTGTTAAGCAAAGTCTGCGAACCGCTATCAGTGTTTACCGGCTGGCTCGGCGAGGATTATCCGACGAGTTATCTGCAGACCGCCTGGCACTACCTGCTGCTCAACCATCCCCACGATAGTATTTGTGGCTGCAGCATCGACCAGGTGCATGAGGACATGATCTACCGCTTCGATCAAGCGCGGTTGATCGGTGAACATATCGTCGCCGACCGGCTGGCCTATCTTGCCGCGCGTATTGATGATGGCCTTGGAGCGGAAACAGCTGCCAGCGATACGGCGTCGTACATGATCTACAATCCCGAGGCACAACCGATGGGGCCGGTCATCCGTCTCACCCTGCCGCTGGATGAAGGCTGGCGTGCGGATCAGTGCCTCTTCTCGACGCCGGATGGCACAGCTGTCCCGCACCAGGTGCTCGATGCCGTTGCCGACACCTTGCTCGTGAAAGAATTCACCGCCGTCCCGCTCTTCCTGCCGGAAACGCGCGTCGATCTGGTGGTGGAGCTTCCGGACCCCATTCCCTCTATGGGGTATGCCACCATTGTGGTCAGGCGTGCCACGGTGCCCGTGCATCCGACCGGAACGCTGTGCCCGACACCGCGTCAAATGGAGAATGAGTGGCTGCATGTCAGGGTCAATGACTCGGGGACGTTCGATCTCCGGCATAAGCCCAGCGGCCGCACCTTCACCGACCAATTGCTCTTCGAAGATGTAGGCGATGTGGGGGACGGCTGGAAATTTCGCCCTGCGCCGTATGGCGGCACGGTGACATCCGTGGGATCTCCGGTGACGATCAGGCGCCTGCATGACGGTCCGCTCGCCGCGCAATATGAAGTGCGCATCACCATGACGGTGCCCGACTCCGTCTCGCTCGAGAATGGGCATCGCTCCACCCGTACAGGCGAGAACACAATCACCAGTGTGATCACACTCCAGAAGGGTTGCCCGTATATTGGCGTAGAGACGACGGTGCAGAATACTACGCGCGATCACGCCATCCGCGCCCTCTTCCCGACGGGATTGCGCGGGGCAACGCATACCGCCGCCGATACGCCATTCGATGTTGTCGAACGTCCCATTGCATTGCCGGATACCGCCGGTTGGCCTGAACCAGCCTACAGCAGTTGGCCGCGCCAGAGCTTCGTCGATGTCGCCGATCACCAGAGCGGGTTGGCCATCCTCAGTGAAGGGATGTACGAATACGACATTCGCGATGATGCCGACCGTACCCTCTCCATCATGCTGCTGCGCGGCTATCGCAATGTCATCGGCCGACCGCATGATGAAGGTGGGCAGGTACTGGGCACGCACCGCTTCCGCTTTGCGCTGTTTCCTCACGATGGCGACTGGCGCGCGGCGGGCATCCCGGCACTGGCGCAAGCCTTTCGAGCCGTGCCGCTGTCGACGCGTTTGCGCCCGCCCCGGCGCGGCTCGGCATTGCCCATGCCCCTGCGGACTCTGCCGCCTGTACAGAGCTTCTTGAGTATTTCACCGTCCACCGTGCTGCTGTCAGCAATCAAGCAGGCAGAAGATTCGGATGCACTCATCGTACGGTGCTATCATCTCGGCAACACCGCCTGTGAAGCGGTCATGAAATGCGGGCAGCCGATGATTGAGGCTCACCTGGTCAATCTCGATGAACAGCCGATCTCGCCGATGCAGGTTGGTGGGGATCGCATCACGTTGACCGTTGCGCCCCGACAAATCATTACGCTGGCGCTGCGTTTCTCGGCAACACAATCGTAAATATCTTCCTCGCCCACGGATGGTGCGAGGTCAGTCAGAGGAGGTTTTATATGTTCACACGCGGTCTCCTGTGGTCGCTCGTGCGTCTCGCAGTTATTACGTTCGGTGCGTGCTGGGGTGGGGGAGCTCTGGCGCAGACGTTGACGCTGGTTAACCCCAATCAGCATGACGGAGTGTTTCCGGTGTTCATCAAGATTGCGCCGGAGGACGTGCCGAGCGGTGAGCTGTCGCTTGTCGTTGGCGGTAAACGCTATCCCGCAGCCCGTCTGAGTATTGAGAACGATGCGATCGTGGCACTGGTGCCTATGCCTGAGCTCGGATCGGTACAGGCCACCATTGTACCAGCAACAGCCGAGATGCGGATACCGAATCCCAGAAAGCCTCGCCCTTACGCGAACAGGAGGGGTACTATCCCCGCTGCTGCTGTATCGCCGATGGTGGTCAGCGAGAGTGGTGGTCTAATCTCTGTCAGCATTGAGGATGGTACGCTTACGTTTGGCCAAAATGGCATCGCTTACCAGTTGCGCGGGGAAACACTACCGGTGAATATCGCCGGCAAAGCGGAGGCGTATCGCGTTGAACAGCAGAGCGCTGTCTGCACCGTGGTGGCTTCGCCGTCAGCATTTTACCTGGTATGGCGTGATGGACGCATGCGCGTCTACTCAAAAAAAGCCGTTGTGTTACAGCGCCCCACGCCCAACTCGGAAATCTATGTCAGCAGTCACGCCACCGGTTTGCGCGCCTGTCAGATTACCGGTGATGGCCGCTGGATCTTTCGCGGCATGTACGATACCGTGCGCAAGCTGACCGCCCCGCGCGAGTGGTTCGCGTACGTCGATAATCAGCGCCAACTTGGACTCTGGGTGAAAAATGCGGCGTGGGATGCAGCGGATACGCTGGATTTTACCAGGGCGACCGTCACCAGTCCGCTTCCCTCCACCGGTGAAGTCGTCCTGGATCTCGCGCCCATCCGCTCGGTTGACGAAGCTGAACAGCACTATCGGACTTCGATGCCGCTCCTGGCCTTCCAGGACAACACTGCCGAGGTGCAGGGGTACGATGGCAAAACGTATCGCATTGAGGCCGAAGATGCCAACGACAACGGCATCGACCTGCGCTCCGACCACTTCACTTTCTATCAGGATGGCACGCGCACCTGTCGCCTGCAGTGCCAGCCGCATCATGTGCTGGCGTATCTGCCCGGCAATAACAAGGGCGTGCTTCGCGACGAGGATCTCCGTGAACCCCGCCTGCTGTTGGAGGACTGGAACCGCGACGGACGATACTTCGATGGTCCGTTATTCACCGGTGGCTTCCTGCAGCAAGATCGCTTCTTCATGGGCCATCTGGAACCTGCGCCAAGCGATATCTTCATCGATCCCTTCCTCAAGCGGGAGTGGCACACCCGAACCTCGGCCTATGATCTGGACGGCGATGGCGACAGCGATATCAACGCCATGGGGCATTATATCTATTTCGATCTGGAGGACCGTCCTATCGGTCACTCGCTGATGTTTAATCCCTGGAAGGCCGTCATGGCTGGCCGCGGGCCCGAGTGGTATATCCAACAGCGCGGCACCGGCGTCTCCTGGGGCTCCACCGGCGATACGCGCGCCTACCGGGGGCATTGGGGCGAAGAGGGCGAAAGCCAGTTGAGCTTTAACTTCGAAGAAACGACCCGTGCGCCCGAAGCGAAAGTGCGTATGACCGGCGAGAACTGGGGGAACTATCGTGATCTGGTCGGGCTGCGCTGGAATCGCTTCGTCATGGCCAACCTCGATAAGAAAAGCGATGTGGAATTAAACGGCCACTATAGCTGGGATATCCAGTTCCAGACCGGCCGTGAAATTCAGGACTACAACGACAACGGCGATTGCTTCCGCTTCTGCAACATGTTCACGCTCAAGGATAAGTGGGGGCACGAGATCAAGCTGCGCAACTGGGAAGTGCCGCCCGATTGGGATGGCAAGAAGATCACCTGGCGCTACTTGCCCAAGCATCAGACCTGGGAGATGCATTCCCATGCCCCATGGAAGGGTATTGCAGTCCACTGGTATCCCAAGCTGCTCGGCATCTTCGAGGCCGAAGATGTGCTGGGTGAGCCGGCGGACGAAGGCATGGAGCCGTGGGCGTTGAGCTTTGGCCTCTCCCGCCGCTGGGAGCCGCGCCTCAAACCCAAGGCGCATGGCGAGCCGATTACCATCTACTACTCGCCACTGATGGGGGCGCACCATTTCAAGGGCGCGGCGTTCAGCCATGTCAATGCCCCGGCCTCCTGGGCGGGCACCACCATCGATTGGGCGCAGAGCAATAACTTCCGTGACAACCTCCTGGCGCCATACAATTGCGCCAACTTACTCAATGGCGACCTGTATGCCGACCCGTATCGCTTGCGCCTGTGGGGCGGGCTCTTCCTGTGCGCCTGGGACACCGATGCGGACGACTACTTCGATACTTATCTGTACGACGAGAGCAATGATGGCCTGATCGACCGGGTGCTCGCCTGTGATGTCCAGAAGGGATTGCTCGAACTGGTGCATGCCGATGGTCTCACCGCCTGGTCGCAAACAATCTCTTTCACCGACCAATCGTTCCTACTGGAGAACTATAAAGCGATTTCGGAAATGTATCGCAAGGGATACAAGCACGATCCCATGGTGTCAGCAGTCCAAGTGAACAGCGCGGGACAGCCGACTTACGAAGGTGAAGCTCCAGCCTGTTATGTGACGTTATCCCCGGAGTGGTTGCCCAAAGTCGGCGTGGATACCTACCACGGCGAGGCCGGCAAATACGATTGGACGGACTTTGGACCGAGTGGATTGCTCCGTCTCGGCGGGGAGTTCTCGCAACGACGATGCACACTGGTGACGCTCGACAAGCCGTTCACCCATGAGTCACTCGCCCCGCTGCAAGCATTGGTGATCGCTCGTTTCGATCGCATGCTCACCCAGCATGAAGCGGCCGTGCTCGATGCGTGGCTGCATAATGGCGGCCGCCTGCTGGTGCTGAACCCCACGGAAGGCGACGATGAACGATTACTGCTGAACGACCTCATCGGTCGCTACGGCATACGCTTCACCGATACGGTATTGGAGAAACGGACCGAGCGCTGGCGTCAGCCGCATTACGGCGAGAATACCATCCGCGACATGCGCTACCCCGCCGCCTGGAATCGCGTTACGCACTTCTCCAGCGACGACCCTGCCGTGCTGCAGGATGTCAAGTACCTCAGCTTCGTCGGCGCAACACTATCCCTCGATCGTGATGCGAAAGCCTGGCTGGCCTATGATACGCAGCCGATCATTGGTTTTCAGCAAGTGGGCAAGGGCGAAATCATCGTCTGTGCTGCCAGCTTTGGGATCAATAAGTACCTCTGCTTCCCGACGTTCAACGATGGTTCATACACCGAAAACCGCCTGATGCTGCAGCGACTGGCCGACCGCCTGATCGCCAACACGGGAGTGCCGAAGGTACACGCCGTCGTTGCCGGCCGCAGCGCCTGTACCATTGAACTCTCCGGGCGTGGCGGCACAGTCCGCCTGCCGGCCATTCACGGCATGCACGTCAAAGTAAATGGCCGTCCAGTTGCCCTTAACGCGCCAGGTGTGCTCAGCTTGCCTGGCGGGAGCCACCGCCTGGAAATCGCCTGGTAAAGGAGTGTCACATGAGTATATTTCGCATAGTTTCATGTCTTCTGGTGATCGCGGGATGCGCTATTTCCATCTGCCTTCCAGCAGTTGCCGCACCGAAGACCTACGATATCCAGGCGAACGATGGACCGGTCTACGTGGGGGACCAACCCTACGATGCGAAACGCCGCCCGGATATCGCCACCATGGAAGTGCCCGTAGAACTCACCAATGTTGCGCCATATGCGCATCCCAAGGTACGCGCCGCGCAGTGGGTGGTGAAAGACACACCGTTACTTTTCATCAAGAACGATCAAGTGGAGGTCGGGCTTGCGCCCGATATCGGGGGCAGCATTCTCATTTACCGCCTGAACAGTACCGGCGACAACTACTTCAAGTTTGTCAAAGAGAACCTGAACTTGCGCAGTACCGTCTGGGTCGACTGGGGCGGCTTCTGCGATCTCGGCTACAAGTCGTTCTGGGGCGAACCATTCTACCTTCAGCGGTATGACTGCACGGTTGAGAAGAGCACAGCGGCGCAATCCATCATCGGCACGGTGACATGCGGCAACGTGAATCTCGTACGTCGCTGCACCATCCGCCCTGGCTCCACCAGTCTTACCATTCATGTCAAGCAGACGAATGTGGGGCAATACCCGAAAACGTTGCGGATATTCAATCACCCGACAGTTGAGGTTGGGAAGACAACAGATGAGACGGACCTCTTTTTCGGCCTCAAGGCAGATGGTTCCCTCTTCCGCTACCCCTACATCATTGGCGAGGAAACCTGGCATAGCGTGAGCCCGAAAGCCGGGTGGGCAGCGATTACCGATCCCATCGAGCGAAAAGCCTGGATCCGCGTGTGCGATCCCCAGACGACGGCAGCCCTCGGCTTTTGGCCCAGCCAGAACATGGGGCACTGGTATCTCGACCAGTTGATTGAACATGTCGAGTTGCCCAACTTCACCTACTACAACGCCGAGGCGTTGAGTCACACCAAGTACGCCGCTCCTGGCGAAAGCCTGGCATTCGAAGAAACCTATTTTGTGGTTGACGGGCTGCCTGAAGTACATTTCGTCGCCGACATGATCGCCGGATACCTGTTGCCTCCCGCCGAATTGCATGCCTCGAGTGACACCCTTGCTATCGAAGTGGGGGTCGGTAGCGATGCTGCACGGCAGGGGGTGAGTGGAGAATTGGCCATCGTTGATGCGCAGGGGAAGACCGTGAGCGCTTTGCCTGTTTCCTTCGGCAATCTCAAGCCGGGTACTGCGGTCTGCCGCAGCGAACGCTTATCCTTATCCACGTGCGCTGATGGTGTATACTCGCTGGAGTTTCGACTCACCGCTAATGGAAAGACGGGCGTCTCCCGCCACCCTGTGCGCGTTGATCACATGCGTGTGAGAGCGGTCGTAACGCAGCAAGCCAACCTGCGAAAGCAATACGAGACACTTGCTGCTGCCACGCGTTCGATGAAAGAGCGTGGGAAAGATGTCCTTGCACAGGAGAGTGATCTGCGCATCGCCGCGCATCGTTTGCGCCAGGGCGATCAGGCCGTTGCCGAGCAGCAGTACGTGCAGGCTGAAGAGCACTATCGTGAAGCCGTACGACGACTTGAGCGCTGTGTTGTACCGTAAAAGGGAGGCTCGCCATGCGTACAGTCATCATCCTCGCGCTGTTCGCCTGGACGGTTACAGCACTTGCTGCTGCTGCAACGCCGCCGCTGACGGTGAATCCTGTCGATGCCACATCTCCCGTACCGGTGATCACGCTCACCGGTACGGCATCCCCTTTTGCCACAATCGCAGTGACGGTGAATGAACGGCCACAGGGCGTCTTCCAGGCAGAGGAAGATGGCAAGTTTTCGCGGGCAGTGGCACTGGACAAGGGAGACAATGTCATCGCCCTTACCGCGGTCGAGGAGCTGCCGGTCGGTGCCGTCGGCATCGTCTCGACCTACAATCAGCAAAAAGCGGATGTGTTCGGCCTCGGCTCCGGATTCCGTGGCCACATTGTCGAAAAGGGCATTCGCGCTGCGCGTCTCGAGTACATGAATCCCTCTTCCGTCATGCATAGCGGGAACACCTATGGACCGGCAGGAGCGCACATCCTTGAAATGCGCCTGCGCAACACGACCCCTATCGGCGCTGTAAAGCTTCTCCTGAAATACGGCTCCACGCGGAACTCGATTGACGGCGGTACGCATGAGGTGAAGTTGCCGGTCCGTTGTGAGGACTTCGAGATCGTGACCTTCGATCTCGCAAAGCTGGCAGGTATCAATCCCGCTGATGGGCAGTTCAACTGGCAACTGCACTTCTATGGTTCTGAGCGCGTGGATGATCCCGAACATTATGGGCGTGGCGCGGTGCGCGGCAGTAACGAGTGGGTGGAGGTCGATTACATCAAGCTCTATGGAGTGACCGATCCAGCCGCAATGATATTGCCTTGGGTGAACGTTACGGTTCATTCAACGGCAGCCCCATTGGCGCACACTTTGGACACCCTCGAGCACCGCATCGCCGCTGCGAGAACGAAAGCCACGGATATGCTGGCCTGGGCGCGGTGTTTTGACCTTGTTGACCGTGCCCGCCTCGCCTACCTGGCTAGCGATATGAAAACGGCCAACACGCTACTCTCCGAAGCCGCAGACACCGTTAAGGCTGCCGGTCTCTAGATTGGTAAAGGAGTTGCCGGATGCAGAAGTATCTGTTCTTCAGTATATTAACTCTTATCCTTCATGCACATGTCGTCGCAGCCGATACCTGGTTCAGCAACGCACAGCAACCCGACTGTCGCCTGGCCGTGATTGTCGCCGATCGCATGTCCGTTGACCATTATGCTCCTGTATGCCTCACCTCAGAAACCTTGCTCGCCATAGCGCCTTCCTGTAATCCGACATCGCTCATGGTCGTCGATCCGGCAAGGAAACCGGCAGAGGGACCGGCACCGGTCTCCGGCGGCGCTCTGTTGCCTAGCGCTGTCCAGTGGACATCACCGACGGCCTGGGTTGTGGACTTCCAGGTGCCCCTGAAAGCTAACGAAACCAAAACCGTTTACCTCTACTGGCACAGCGATCGTGCTGCGCCGGCCAGCTTTGTGCGGAAAAGCCACGCCATGCACGGCGCTGAAGCTGAAAACTGGAATCGTTTTCCCGGTATTGAAACAGATCGTCTGACCCTGGAGACCACGGGCACCAGCATCAATGTCTGGTCCAAGTCGACTCCCGAGATGGCACTGGCACTGGTGACTGGTCACAATAACCGGTTGCCGCTCGGTGACCGCCACCTCTTTACGCGCGCCGACATGGGGCTAGGCGGATTCATCGTCACCACGCCCAAAGTCACCCTGGCATTGCAGGATGCCTGGGCACATAAAGGCCCTGCCGTGTCGCGCCTCATGCTCACCTGGTCATCGCGACCAGCCCCGCAGGGGTACCAATCCACCTGGCCGCAGCGCCTGCTCGACCCGCTGTTGCCGAAGGTGACTGCAGTCGCGCCTGCTCGCAAACCCGAGCCGACGCCGTTTCTCGTCACTCAGGAGTTCACTGCCTGTGCCGGTGATCCGTTCATCCTGCAAACGCTCACCGTCATGCCGGCGGACGAGCAACCGTGGAAACTGCAGCTCGGAATGACGGCATTGAAAGACGCCACACCAGTCACCGCTCCCGGCTGGTTGGCCCAATGGAAGCCGGCGAAAGCGACGAACCCTAAAGCGGCAGAAAATGATCCCGGCATCGGCCTTGCCGTAAAGTTACTGCGCGGTGAAGGGGTGAAGGAGTATACCGCAGGAGCCGTGCGCGGGTGGGAACTCGCAGGCATCGGCAAACGATCGTATACCTTCTTACTTGCCGGAGCCGGTGCGGCGGCTGCTGATGATGCTTCGACGGCTGAACAATTTGCCGCTGATCTTGCAGCCGTCGAGCAGGTTCTGGCTGTGCGTAATCGTCTGGACGTCCGTCTTGGCGCGCTGGAAACGCGCAGGCGTCCGGCACTGCAGGCGTTGACCACCGCCAAAGCGGTCGTGCTCAACAGCGCATCTGCTCGCTCGCTCATGCCCGTGCAGGTCGAGCTGGAAGACTATGGCTACTCAGTGAAGCCTGGGCAGGGCGTTCAGGTTGAGGCCGGCGGAAACACAATTGCCGCCGACGTATGGGAAAGTGTCCCTGGACGTCATACCGTCGTCTTTCCGCTCAATGTGCCCCCGATGCGCGCCCAGACGGTGACCTTGCGCGACGGGAACAGTAAGGTCGTCCCCGGCTTTGTTGCCATCCCCGGCGTCGGACGTTTGATCATCCAACGTACTGACAAGCAGAGTTGGATCTTTGATGCATCCGGTTTGCGAGAAGTGCGCTTGCCCGACGGCAATATGCTGACGACAGGTGAATTGGCACCGGCAGAGGAGGGAGCGCCGCGCGTCGCGTTCCTGGGAAGGCACATCTGCGTCGTTGACGTGGGGCAGGGGAACGCATTACGACGCTACTGGCTCTATCAACAGTCCCCCTTTTGGCGCGTGGAACACCCGGCTGAGTACAGCGCAGAGATCAAGGCTGATCTCTGGGTAGCCAAGTGGGATAATATGTGGGGAGCGTATCCTTCTGGATGCGCCGAGTGGCGGGGCACGGCCGACCTCTTCGGCGTGCATGACTGGATCGCCTATGGGACGCCAGCAGCCCAGCTCTGGGCTGCTCCATCATCGGCGATGCCCCGCATGGCGTTCGGCAAGGATTATCCGCCGGCAACGGTGCAGGAGGCTCGGCAGGCCAGGCGACCACTCACCGACGATGATATCCGCGTGAGCTGGCGGCGGCAAGCCCCTGCCGGTGATGAATTGTGCATCACGGGACCCTATTATCGGCAAGAGTACGTCGGTCGCAATAATCTCAGCCCGTATTCTGCACGGCGGATTAATATGTGGCATGATCCGATGCTCTACCATCAACGGCAACGCGGGATCACGCTCTTTGCCGCGATGCTCGACCCCGATGAGGGGCGCAAGCTGGTCGTTGCGCGCAGCGAACTCAAGCTGATGATGCCATTGCGGCCCGATACCTACGTCTATCGCGCCGACCTCACCGGCGACGGCTGTCCCGAGAGCTTCTACTGTCACGATGCCAATGCCAATGGTCCCGATCTGATCGCCGACCGCTGGTATATTGACACCGATTCCGATGGCTCCTATCAGAGCATCTTCCAGTTCACTCCGGCAACACCGGCGACACGGGCGGTGCAGTGTGAAATCTACCTGGACAATGAGGGCTTCTTTTACGATGGCGTGATCGATCTGGCATCTGATGAAGGGCGCATCGCTCCCATCGTCCTCCACGATCAGACGCAAGACGGCATCTTCGTCACCGGCGACGTCTTCTACGGCGGCATGAACGATCGCGATCGCTTCCAGCAACGATTTGGACAGCAAGTGACCTATCAGCAATCGCTTGCTGCCGCCATGGAGGAGGAACGCAAGGCGATTGAGCAGTACGGCATGCCCCATATGTATACAGCCCTCGATATCGATGGCGACGGCGACTGGGATCTCAACTGGGAGGGCATCTGGCCGGTCGCTTACGGACCGAATATCAATTATGCTGACATCGGGGTCATCAACGGGCCGGTATACAATCCGCTCTCCGGCGCCTATTTTGCGACGGCCGGACCTCATTACCAATGCCCGGCCGCGGTCATGACCTGGTGCTCGCGCATCTATCAGGATGAGAACGGCGCATGGAAGCAGCCGCACTGGTTCGATAACCCGCAGTCCGACCTGAATCTGGATGGCGACCCCGCGCCCGAGGTGCATGTGATGAGCCCGGCGGCCGTCATGGGCACGGAACACCATGGATACTTGAGTAATCGCATGGTCTACGACATGGATAATGATAACGGCGGTCGCCCCAACACACCTTTCCCGCCCGGCAACCACGGACGCAGCTTCGACCTGCACCTCGCGCCCAAAGTCTTTCTCACCTCGCATGAGGGCATACGACGTTGCCCGCAGTATCCGCCCGAACCCGGCGTCTTCAAGGACCCGCATGGCAATATGTACGATACCATGGGCCAATATATTGCCCATGATTGGGATGGCAAAGCGTACCCGGCTCTCGACAAGCATGGCAAATCCACCGAGCGCGTCTCCGCCTGGGACTGGTCACTGCAGGCGAAATGGGATTGTGTTGCTGCCGTCTGGAGTCCCAACGGCGATCTTAATCCCGAGGCCATGCAGATATTCGAGCCGAATGAGCGCCCGTGGCTCCGCTACGACCAGCAGATCGGCAGCATGACCGACTGGCATATCTATCGCAGCCCGCTGACCGGCTTCAATCACCTGCGCGGCGCACAGTGGGGATGGCGTATCGGCATGCGCGATGACGTGGCCGTGAACCAATGGCGCAAGGACTGCTATTGGGCACTGGGCTTTGATTTTGCTCAATGGATTCATGATGTGGACTTCGCCCGCGCGGTAAGCGCGCCTCACGAGGCCTACTTCGATCAGGCAAACACCGGAGTCTTCGACACCGCCCTTTGCGATTTCGACAACGATGGGCGCTGGGATCGCCGTGTCTGGTATGACGCACGCGCTGGCATGATCGCGCTGGCCGAGGAGGCGGGGCTCGCCTGCATCCCGGCACAGGTGACCTGTCCGTCGGAGAACGTGCGCCTCGAGAATTATCCACAACTCGTGAAGCTATATACCGAAACGTTGGCGCAGCGTTACGAAAGCTGGCTGGATAGATCCCTGACGCCGGCGCCTACCGGCGAAGCCCAGCAGACGTCGCCCATCCTCGCACCACGCCGGGCGGAACCGATCAAGGATTTCCATGTCGTACTGCCCGCCGCATCATTGCCCAGGGTGGCGCTGGATGTCATGCACTCGCCGAAGACGACAGCGCAACTGCTCAAACCCGGCGACCGCGGACAGCACCGATCACCTGCCGCACGTTCGTGGTCCGACCACATGCTGAATGGGTACTCGCGCCTCTTCACCGCCTTCGGCCGTCACCAGGTGCGTTGTGACAGCTTGACAACTCCGTGGACGCGCGAGGCACTGGCCGATGTCGATCTGCTGGTGCTGCCCGGCATGGATGCCGGCAAGCCGTTCACGACGGCGGAGGTGTCAGCGCTGCACGACTGGCTGATGCAGGGTGGGACTTTGCTCGTGGCCTATCCAGCGCAGGATGCCGCGGCTTGCCTTCATCTTAACGCCTTGTTGGCGCGGTATCACATCGC
The DNA here is from genome assembly GCA_020060775.1 of Armatimonadota bacterium. Classification (GTDB taxonomy): domain Bacteria; phylum Armatimonadota; class Hebobacteria; order CAIYQO01; family CAIYQO01; genus JAGUZN01. The sequence goes on along the minus strand of JAGUZN010000398.1, from coordinate 55,947 downwards.
ACTGTCAGCCGAACGGGTTCATGCCGATCTTTCGAACGATCTGTATGTCTATCACATGGGCAGCATGAAATCCCCTTCGCAGGACTGGCTCGTCGATAAATTGGGTTGTATGAAAGATGTCGCAAAGCTCTGGTATCATGCCGGCGTGTTCACCGAGTGGGCAGAACCGATCCTGACGGCGCACGGTAAACCATTAGCAGTACGCACGACTGTTGGGGAAGGTGCAATATATGCCTTTGCCTCCGAGGAGTTTCTGAACAATCGCTACACCGCACATTGCGACAATAGCGCACATCAATATTTTCTCGAGATGTCCGGCACCATCTCGCGCCAGGGGATGACGCCGATCCTTGTACAGCCGGATAACAACCGCTATCTGGATCAGGTCGTCGATCATCTAAGCAAGCGGTTCAAGCCGGATCTCATCGTGTCATCCACGAAGAATGGCCTGAGTGTGCAGGGTGCCGGCACCATGTGGATTCCGGCGGAACAAGAGCAAGTACGGGTGAATGGCAAAGCCGTCACGAGTATGCCCATTGAGGGCATGCCTGCCTACCGAGCCATCGTCTTGCCACAGGGGAAGCATACCATCTCCGCGCTATAGATCCGGACATACCTCGAACCATCGGAAGCCCGGGGAGTGTTCCCCGGGCTTCGGTCATGCGAGAATTTCACATTTTCACCCCTGATTGGCTTCTAAGAGGATGAAAGATCTATCCAGTAATTTTGATACAACCCATCTCAAGAGGATGATGCCGATGCGAGTGCAGTTGCTCCTGCTAGTGGTCGTGTGCAGTTGGGTGATGCTGGCCGTTCCAGCAGATGCCCAGCAAGGATCATTAGTCATGATCGGGTCGCGCTTGATACGCGAAGGCGATTTCTATGGCGCGAAGACAACGCAACTCATCTGGGAGCAGCGCGCTGACGCCGGTGGGCGCATCCGCATCTACCTGCGCAATACCAGCGCACATCCCATTGAGGTCAAGAATGTTGCCGTCAACGGCGTGGCTTTCGAGAACTTCCCCAAAGTCCCCATCGCGCGTTACGTGCCTGACACCCAATGGTGGATTCTGTGGCCGAATCCCATTCCGCCCGGAGAAGTCGCGTCGTTTGGCATCCGTTTTGCCGACCTCGCACCGCTTGGCGATAAGCCGGTCAAAGTCGACCTCACCACGCAGGACGGGCAAACGCTCTCCTACACGGTGCCAATGGAGGCGTCGACGCTGTGGATGCCCTTTATCGGTTTTTCGGATGATCTGTCTCGCGCCATCATCTATGCGGCGAATGGCGGCAAAGGCGCAATCACGCTGGCCGATGACGGCGGCGTGCTGGTGAATGGGCAACCGGTGAAAGCGGTACTGCCGAAAACCACGCTGATGCCGGGGGACGTGGCGCCCATCACTATCACGCTGCCCTTTACGGCCAAACCAGGGCAGGAACTCGTATTCCAAATGTCCGCACGGAGTGGGCAACACACCATCGGCAGCCTGCGTGCGTTCCCTGCACGCTTCGGCGTGACCTTGTGGGGTTATGGCCATGAGGCCGACAATGATGATATCAAGCGCCATAATATCGACCTCGATATCCCCGGCTTTCGGAATTTTCAGGACGAGCCCATTGGCGGCCGCGTGCCTACCATGTCTGTACGCGACCGCATTGTCGACGCCTGGAAGAAGAAAGCGGATACGCCGATCATGGTGCAGTACACCGGCTATGTAGAGAACATGATCTACGCTGATATGGCCGATATCCATATGACGCACCACGGTAACCTGGAGCAAGATCTTTCGCTCTTCCTCACCTGGCCCAAACCGATCTGGTACTTGCCGCAAACCGCGTGGGGCCGTAAGGAAGGCATCGGCAGAGATGAGTGGTGGTATCCGCTGGAAGTACAATTGCATGAAGCGCTCGAGGGGGTGGCCCATGGCGCGAAGAACATCCAGTGGTTTACCTACTTCAATCTGTGGGAGCAGGGTTATGCCCGTGGCGGTGGTCACGATGCGGAGCGCGGGTTCCAGGATTTCTATATGCCGGGCGCGGTGGCCAATCCTGTCGAGTGGGATCGCGTAGGGCGCGTCTCCGGTTTGCTGCAGGTGCTCAAGTCCTACATTGCCGTCAGTTGCCCGCTGAAGTGTAAGATCAACACGGCCGGCATCGAGGTCAATACGTTGGTCAGCGGCACCGACCGCGCGCTCGTAATCCTGGTCGATCACCGTTCCCCGCATGACGTGTACAAGCAAGCGCGGCCTGTATTCACCCAGCAGGTGCTCTATAACCAGACGGTCCGTGTAGATCTCCCCGAGTTCATCACGACGAAGTCCCTCTTCCTCGTGGACCAATTCGCGGGTGTCGAGGAATTGCCTATACGCTGTGTGGGAGGCACGCAGTACGAGTTCGTACTGCCCCAGTTGCACTCCGCCGCTGTGCTGCTCGTCGGCGATCCCGCTGATGGCGAACGACTGCGTCAGGCCTGGCAGCAGGTCGTGCCTACCTTCACCCCTGCGGATGATGCTCGCGTCACGGCGCTCAGCGAGGCCCAACGGCAACCGCGCAGCGCCTGGCATGTGCCGGAGTGCGCCTTCCGCCAGCGCATCGTCGTGACGAATACCACCGGGCAGGCCGTCCAGCAGTGCGCCGTGCCGGTGAAACTCCCGGGCGACCGGTTCATTGATGAACGTTCGCTGCGAGCCGTCGAAGTAGTGAACGGCAAAGCGACCCCTATTCCGTTCTCACTACCCTGGGTGAAAGAGTATGAATCATTTCTGGACGACGAGGGGTTGTCTCATCCTACCACAGAACTCTCTAGCGTCTCCCACCAGCAGGGCATTCTCACCCTGTCAGGGCAGCATGCGAAGAATCTCCATTACTTCTACCTCAGCTTCCCCAAGGCACATCCCTGGGATGGCGAGGCATGGATTCCCGCGCAATGGTCGACATTGGTGATCGAAGCAGACCTTTCTGAATTTCCATACCCGGCCTATATCGCCGTGCTTACCGACTTCGACTGGGATGGTGATGGACGCCGTGACGAAGGCGGCAGCATTCGCCTGAACGAGGTAAGGGTACACGAACAATTGGATGACGGTTGGCAACGCTTCTACGTCAACATCGAAGAGATCTTTTCAAAGCGCTTCCCCGACAAATCCTTCACCGGCAGCTGGGGTGTCCGCTTACAGACGGTGCTCCTCCCCGGTAAAGAAGGCAAGCAGGTCCAATGGCGCGTTCGGCGCATCGCCCTTACTGGCAACTCCCGCCTGGGCGTGCAGACGGCCACCCCGATCCCGGCGGGTCAGCGGCGCAGCATCGAGCTGTATTACGATCTGCAGGTGAATGGCCCATCAGCTCCTGCCGTCACCGTGTTGCGCGATCCCCAGCCAGATGCCCCGGTACTTGAAGCTGTCCTTCATGACGTCGAGCAGGCCGGCGTATCCATTAACGTAAAAGGAAAACAGCTCACCATCACGACTGATGCGCTGGCACGGGCAGTGATGGTGCGACAAATCGCAGCGGACGGCAGCGTGCGTCTGCAGCGTGCCCTCTCGCCGAAGAGCCCGCGGCAGTTCACCACGACCCTACCTGATGTGCCAAAGCCGGATGATATCTTCGTCTGCGCGCCGGTGCAGCCCTGTGGCGAAGGCATCTCCTACTGCTTCACGGCTAAGGGCCAGGCGATTGTCGCTGGCGTGCCTTCGGCATCGATGACGCCCGGCAAGTGGTCATTACCGCTGGGAACCATGCCGCATGCGATCGATATGACCGCCGACGCTCGGATGATTGCCGTCGGCGTGCAGAACGCGGCCCGCCTCCTTGATGCCCAGGGACGTTTGCTCTGGGAGCAGAATTACCCTGGTCGCGTCTTCTACGTCCGCTTCTCCCCCGATGCATCGCGCCTATATGTCACCGCCAACCTCGGTACGGTCAAAGGGGTGGGGTATGAAGACTCCCATGTGCTTTGCTACGACCTTGAGGGTAAAGAGCTCTGGCGTTATAAGTTCGGCCGCACGATCTTTGGTATGGAAACCTTCTCCGATCAGGGGGTCGGCATCTGCGAATGGAGCGGCAAGTTGACTCGCCTGTCGCCCGATGGTAACAAACTCTGGGAATTCCCCGCCGGGTTCTACGCCTTACGACTGGCGCCGCTGGCCGATGGCGGGGCCATCGTGCAGAGCCATGTGCAAACGTTCCGCGTTTCCCCCGAAGGCAAACGCCTTGCTATTGGCGCGTCAGGGTGGCCGCAGGCGGATTGCGCTGCGACATCCGATGGGTCGCTGTGGGTGGCCGCCAATAACCTCGTGCACATTCTGGACGGCGAAAACAAGGTCATCGCGAAACCGTACGTCGGGCGCAACGTGCGCACCGTCGATGTCTCACCTGACGGCAAGTATGTCGCCGCCGGCACCTGTGACGGCGTGTTCCACCTCCTCTCCGCCAGTGGTGAGAAGTTATGGGAGAGCATCGACAAGTCATCCTATGTGACGGATGTCCGCTTCCTCCCGCAGGGCGGCGGCGTGGTGGTGGCGCGTGAACTTTTTAACTATGCTCCGCGCACCATGTGGCGCTACCGTGATGTGGTGGAGGTGTTCGATCTGACCGGTAAGCTGCGCTGGCGGCATGATGGATGTTGGCGAGTACAGCCCTCGATGAATGAGATCGTGCTCAGTGGGGATGGACGCTACCTTCTGCTCGCCACGGGGGCGGATGTGCGCTTGATCGATGCCACGGCTAAACCGATCAGCAATGCGACGCAGTTTACAGAACACCAGCCAAAGCGGACGGATACGCATGCCCCGGAAATGGCGAACAGCCCCGAACGCCTGGTTGAACTCTTCGACCGCGCCATCGGCGACAAATCGCTGGCACAGATGGGCCTGTTGCACCACGATTTGTATAAAGGCGTTGGCGGCAGCAAGGCGGGCGCACTCGCCATGTACGAGCAATTCTTCCGCTATGGGGAGTTTCTCGGCATTCGCTACCATGATCTTGCGATCAAGCCGGTGGAAGGGAAGCCGAATCAGGTGACCCTGCAGATGGTGCTTGATTTCCCCGCCTGGGGACAGGTCAACATGCTGCTGGAAAAGGTCAAGGATGGCTGGGTCATCCGCGAACGCACCCAGTAATCAGTGAAGCAACGTATGTCGTAGAAAGGGATCACTCTGGTGGATCGTGAGATGTTCGAGAAAGCCAAATGGATTTGGACGGATGACACGGCAGCGCTACCGAACCAGTATGCCTGCTTTCGGAAAACGATCACGCTTGATCGTAAGCCAAGCCAGGCGGTGTGCTACATCAGCGTAGATTCGGATTATGTCCTGTATGTCAACGGTTCTGCGTTGAGCCAGGGACAGTTCAGCGATTTCGCTGAACGCAAAACCTATACCGAAGTGAATATCACCCGTGCGCTGCGCACCGGCGAGAATGTCGTCGCCGTGCTGGCGTACTACCGTGGGCGCGATTTCAGCACCTACCAGGCCGGCCAACCCGGGCTGCTCGTCGCCTTGCACATCGACGGACAGTCGGTTGTCAGCGATCATAGCTGGCGTGCGCGCCGCTCACCGGCTTATCGCAGTGGTGACATGCCCGTGGTCACTGTGCAACTGGCGTATACGATCGAATATGATGCGCGACAGGACGATGCCTGGATCACCCGTGCCTATGATGATACCGGCTGGCCACCCGCGCGTGTGATCGCTGGGCCAGTAGACGGCTATTGGCGCGAGGTGCTGCCACGCCCGCTTCCACCCTGTACGGTGCATCCGGAACGCGCCGTTACGCTGGTGTGCCAGGGTGACTTTCTGCGCGCAGGCGAGGACGGCGCCGTGGCGGAGATCATGGCGCGGGATGCCCTGGTTACGCGACGCCAACGGGAAGTCTTTGCGTTTCAGCAGGAAGCGTCACCGTTATACCAGTACATGATCCCCCAGCCTGGTGATGCGTTGACCACCGCTGATTCGCGCGCCGCTGAGTTGCTGCCGCCGGACGAAGGCGCCACCGGTCGCTTCCTTCTCCTTGATCTCGGCGAGGAGGAAACCGGATTCCTGACGTTCGATATCGATGCGCCCGCCGGAACCATACTTGAAATCGCTCACGGTGAACACCTCGATGACGGGCGGGTCCGTATGGTGATCGAAGGCCGCAATTTCGCCGACTGCTTTATTTGCGCAGATGGGCGAAATCGGTATACCATGCCCTTCCGTCGCCTGGGTGCGCGCTACTTGCAGGTGCATATATCCAATTTTTCACAACCGGTCACCATTCGCTACATCGGCTTGAAGCCCGTACATTATCCTGCATCTGCTGTGGCGCCGTTCTTATCTAATGATTCGCTGGCCAATCGCGTATATGCCGTGGGTGAGCGCACACTGCGTCTGTGCATGCACGAGCATTACGAAGATTGCCCGTGGCGTGAGCAGGCGCTCTATGCCGGCGATGGGCGCAATCAGGCGCTGTATGGTTACTATGCGTTTGGCAACTACGATTTCGCAGCAACGTCATATGACCTGCTGGGTCGCAGCCTGCGCGATGATTACCTCCTCGAGTTGTGTGCGCCGGCGCGCGTGCCGGTGAATATTCCCACGTATAGCCTGCAGTGGATCACCGCCCTGGCCGAGCATTACCTCTTCAGCGGCGATGCTATCCTGGTTAACCACTACCTCGTACAAATGCAGGCCATGCTGGATTCGTACTCCGCACGTTTTGATCGCGGAACTGAACTCTATCTTCCCCCGGAGGGAGAGGGGATGTGGTACCTGTACGACTGGATGGATGGGCTGGCAGGCGAATGTCCCGACATCACGTACGGAACGCGGCGGGATGCTGCCTACAATCTACTCTTCCACGAGACACTCGGCAAGTACGCCTGGCTGCTGGAAATGATGGAAGAGCCCGGGCGGGCAGCGGTCGTGCGACAACAACGTACTGCACTCGGCAAGGCGATCATGGCCACCTTCTGGGACGAAGATGAAGGGATATTGGCTTCGTACTGGGATAACGGCCGCCCGTACCATTATGCGGAGTATATCCAGATCCTCGCACTGAATGAACATCTGGTGCCTGCCGACAAAATCCTAGACCAGGTTGATACTTTGCTCGGAAGGCAACTATGGCCGATCACCCTTTACACCTTGCTCTACCAGGCGCTGGCCTTTGAACAGATGGGGCCGCAACTGCGCGCCGTCATGGCGCGGGATATCGCCCGCTACTGGGAACCGATGGTGCTCGCCGGTGCGACCAGTTTCTGGGAGACGGTACGCGGCGCCAGCGACTTCGGCGCCGGCGCCGGCAGCCTCTGCCACGGTTGGAGCGCCTTGCCGGTCTACTATTACAAAGCCTGGGTGCTTGGCATACGCCCACTTGACCCCGGCTTCTCACGTTTCCGCGTCAGCCCCTATCCCGACCGCTTTTTCGAGGCAGCTGGCGAGGTGCCGACACCCGCGGGTCCGATTCATGTACAGTGGCGGCGAGGCGATCAAGGGCTGCTCCTGGAGCTGCGTGGGCCTGCATCGTTGACGCCATGCATCATGCCCTACCCGGAGGCTCCGATCGTATCTGCTTGGTATAATAAACAAGCGCTTGATCTGGCTTCGCCGCATGACATACATGCCTCTGCTCTATATGTCGAATAAGGTGTGCGGAGCGCGAAGTAGCCTGAACATCGTTTGCGAGCGTTTACCCCTGGTTCTACCTGGATGCTATACGAGGATGGTCTTAATATGACAACAGAATCTGCCCCAATTCGCACCCTCATCGCCGGCCTGGGTCGCGCGGGCTGGGATATTCATCGTCCCGCTATTCAGTCGAACCCGGCGTATCGCATCGTCGGTGTTGTTGAGCCGGTGCCTGAGCGACAACGTGAAGCGGAAGTGGTGATCGGCTGCCCGGCCTACGCCACCCTGGAAGAAGCACTGGGTAGATCTGATGCGGAACTGGCGATTATTGCCACGCCCAGCGGTGGACATGGCCCGGAAGGTCTGCTGTGCCTGCAGCACGGGTTGCATGTGGTCATTGACAAACCGATGTGCCAGAGTGTCGCCGAAGCGGATGCACTGATTACTCTGGCACGTGAACGAGGACTGGTGCTGACTTCCTACCACCCGTACCGCTTCTGTCCCGTCTTCCGCACCATCCGCCGGATTATCCACTCTGGCATGCTCGGTCGCCTGGTAGAAATACGCATGACGCACGCGGGGTTCTTTCGCCGCAACGATTGGGTGATGAAACGTGCTCGTGGCGGAGGCATGCATAACGTCTGGGGATCACACGTCATCGATCAGTGCCTGCAAGTGGCGGCCAGCCCCGTGACCGCGATTTTCAGCGATATGCAGACCACCGTAACCCCGGGGGATGCGGATGATCACTTCAAAGCCTTGTTGAAATGTGAGAACGGCACCGTGATCGACGTCGAAGTCTCGAACTGCCGGGCGATCATTCCGGAAACGCGATGGATCGTGGTAGGCACTTGCGGCAGCCTCACCGTCGATAAAGAGAACCAGCTGCGCGTGAAATACTTCGATCCTACTGCGGCTCCACCGATTGTTCTGCAGGATGGACCGGCGCAGCAACGTCGCTACGATAACGATGATCAACTGCCCTGGCGTGAAGAAGCGCTGATGCCGGATGATCAGACGGGAACTCCGGAGTTCTTCCCGAATGTCGCCGCCGCTATCCGTCACGCTGAACCCCTCATCATCACGCCCGAAAGCGTACGCGAAACGATTCGGATCCTGGAAGTCTGCCGCGAACAAAACCCCCACATCTGGGGCGAAGTGCTCGCATAAGAATTGGTTGTCGTAAACGGAAAGGCAAAGTGGATGGTTGATGTCGGCATTTGCACGATCTCATTTGCCGCCATGCCGGTGGATGAAGCGTTAGCGGTTTGTGCGGAAACAGGAACAGGTGGCGTTGAACTCTGGGGCCGTGAGCACCTCCCCGCTGATGCTTCGGCAACCGAGGTTGCTCGTGTGCGTGCCCGCGCCGAAGCGCTGAACCTCGCCATTCCGGCATACGGCTCTTATCTCGTCGCCGGTGTGGACGAGTGGGGGCCCGAGCGGGTGGGGGATACCTTTGCGCGCATGCAGGACCTGGGCATCAGTCGCATGCGCGTGTGGGCCGGCAACCAGTGGAGCCATGAGGCCACCCCTGACGTTTGGGACCGCGTCATCAGCGCCTTGCGGCTATGGGGTGACCTGGCAGCACAGTGCCAACTGCGGCTGGTGGTGGAACGTCATGCCGGCACACTTACCGATGAAACAGCACCCGCACGCCAGCTCATCGAACGTGTGCAGCACCCCTGCGTTCATCTCAACTATCAGGTCCCCTTGCCCTGGCCCATGGAGCATTACCGTACGAGAATGGGTGAAGACCTGCAGGCGCTGCTTCCGTTGAGCGACCATATGCATCTCCAGAACTATACTCCGACTGAAGGGCAATTCACCCGCGCTCCGTTGACGGAAGGAGTGATCGATTACCGCGCATGGAGACCACATCTCGACGAAACAGGTTATACAGGGTGGGCGATGCTCGAGTTCCTCCCCGAAGGCACGGATAAGGATCCCCTAACACTTGCCCGCCAGGAATTCGTCGCCGCCTGCACCCTCCTCAAAACACCTCAGTAGGTACGCAAGAACCGTCATGCTGCTGACGATCTGAATGAATGGGCAGGGAACGGTGCGATCTGCGGCGAAGATGCTATCCGTTACGGGAGGATGAATGATGTCTATCAATGCGTCTATTGAACAAGCCTACGCCTTAGCGCGTGAACGGTATGCCGAACTCGGCGTGGATACGGAACAGGCATTAAATACTGTCAACACCATCGCGATCTCACTGCATTGCTGGCAGGGTGACGATGTGGGTGGTTTTGAGAATAGCGACGGATTATCCGGCGGCGGCATTCAGGCCACCGGCAACTACCCCGGCAAGGCTCGTACCGCCGACGAGTTGCGCGCCGACCTCGATAAAGCGTTCAGCCTCATTCCCGGCACGCACCGCGTCAACCTCCATTCCATTTACGCGGAAACGGGCGGCGTCAAAGTCGACCGCGATCAGTTGCTTCCCGAGCACTTCGCCAACTGGATGGACTGGGCGAAGGCGCACAATCACGGGCTGGACTTTAACGGTTCTTTCTTCTCGCATCCGCTGGCCAGTGATGGTTTTACCCTCACCAGTCGAGATGAGGCGACCCGCACGTTCTGGGTCAATCACGGCATCGCCTGCCGCAAGATCGGCGAAGCGTTCGGGCGTGTGCTTGGCACACCCTGCGTGACCAATGTCTGGATCCCTGACGGGTATAAGGATATCCCATACGATCGCAAGACCCCGCGAGAGTTGCTGACGCAATCGCTCGATGCCATTTTTGCCGAAGAGATCGACGCCCGATTTCTGCTCGATGCGGTGGAGAGCAAACTCTTTGGCATCGGTTCGGAATCGTATGTCGCTGGTTCGCATGAGTTCTATCTGGGTTATGCGATGCGCAAGGGCAAGCTCCTGTGCCTCGATGCCGGCCACTACCATCCGACCGAAACGATTGCCGATAAAATCTCCTCGTCACTGCTCTTTGTCGATGAGGTGTTGCTCCATGTGAGCCGCGGCGTCCGCTGGGACAGCGACCATGTCGTCATCCTCTCCGACGATCTGCGCGCCATCGCGGAGGAGATCGTCCGCGGCGGCTTCCTGGAGCGCGTGCATATCGGCCTCGACTACTTCGATGCCAGCATCAACCGTGTAGCGGCCTGGGTGATCGGCGCGCGCTGCATGGTCAAGGCTCTACTCATTGCCCTGCTGGAACCCGCGGACACACTGCGCGAACTGGAGTCGACCGGCGACTTCACCGGCCGGCTTGCGCTGCTGGAAGAATTGAAAACCCTCCCGTTCAGCGCCGTATGGGAATACTACTGCCTGCAGCAGGACGTGCCTGTGGGCATGGCCTGGCTGAACGATGTCCGCCAGTACGAGCGCAGTCTGGCGCGCGTGTAATACGCCAGTCGCCAGTTCCTGATAACACAGACACCGCAGTCCCTTCGACAGCGGTGTCTGTGTGTCTATATGCGACTCCTACGCTACCAGGCTTAGCTCTGCGACTTTGAAGATTGGCTCTCCAGCCAACCACCGATCCATGTTCTCCGGCGTGCGCAACGCAATGCGAACCGCCGCCACCAATTCCAGTGGGGCCGCACCGCCCAATCCGAGTTCCACCAACGCCATGCGCATGCCGGTATCTACCGCTTTCGGCAGTTCGAAGTAGGGCACGCACTTGCTCACTTTTGTCTCTTCGGGATACCTGTCGTGATGTTCGCGACACTCTTCTATTGAATACGAATTATATCCGCGGCAGAGCAGAGGCCGAACGGGATAGATGCTGCACTGATGTTCGATCAAAAAGGGACATTCCATGCGCACCCCGCCGCGGTCGCGGTTGACGACCCCGCGCGTTTTCGATACGTGCTCTTCCAGGCGTTGCCAGATCACCGGCAACGGTACCGCGGCATGCGGACTGGTAAGATACAGCGCGATGATGAACACTTCCGGCGCGCTGGTGCCGACCACAAGGTGACGGCAGCAATATGAACAGCCCGCACGGCAGGCCAACGGCGTATCCGATTGCACGAGTTCCGTCACGCGCTGCAGACTGGCCTCGGTGAGCGTGATGGCGCGTTCAGCAATCTCAATAATGGCTTCGCGCGTTTTTCCGTGCTGCAAGGCTTCGCGGACGCCTGAGTATTCGGCTTCAATGATCGGCCGTACGAGATCCGGCATGGCAAAATGGCGCAGGATATCGGCATCGACTACCATGGATGATCCCCTTTGCTATGGGCGCATGTGATTGCGTTGAGAATTCTCTCATCTCTATCATCGGCGACCTGCACGCGAATCCTTAATCGTGCAGTGAAATACGCTGGGGCATTCTGTCAATATTCCCGGCAGGACACGGGTGTTCGCTTCACAAAATGATTACCTTCGCGGGAGCGGGCATGATACTCAGCACCCCGGTCGTCATTGCTGACAACGGGGAAAGGAGAGCGTATGAAGCGAATGATACAGCACTCGTCACAGTCCGGGCCGGTGCGCACTGTATTTGTGAGCAGTTATGTCCCGCGCGAGTGCGGCATTGCGACATACACGGATGATGTGATTCGCGCGGTTGAGCAAGCCGATGTGGCCAGCCGCGTAGTCGCTATGGAGAGCGAGGGCGAACATTTCTCTTATGATATGCGGGTGATTGATACGATTCAGGATGATGATCCAATACATTATGAACGCACCGCACGGTTGCTGAATAGTTTGCGTCCCGATGTGATTTCCGTGCAGCACGAGTTTGGCATTTACGGGGGTGATAATGCCGACTTTGTGTTGCGTTTATTGGATGCGCTGCAGATACCGGTTGTCGTTACTTTCCATACGCTGTTGCAGCATCCCGAACCGACTATGTTGCGAGTCCAACGTGAAATTGCTGATCGTGTACAGGGCATTGTGACCATGAATGGCCTGGCAAGGGATATCTTAAAACAGACGTACGGCGTCGGTGAAGAGGCGAAAATCTATATTATCCATCATGGTGCACCGGTGCCGCATCGTGCACCGGGAGAAGAGAGCAAGGCCGTTCTTGGGCTGAACGGACAAACCGTCATGTCCACATTCGGATTGCTCAATCGCTCGAAAGGCCTGGAGTATATGATCGGGGCAATGCCACATATAGTTGGGCAATATGCTGATGCCTTCTATTATATCATCGGGCAGACGCACCCGGCCATGCGCCAGAAAGAGGGGGAAGCGTACCGGCATATGCTGCAGACGATGGCGGAGGACCTCGGAGTCGGGAACCACGTGCGCTTTGTGGACGGCTATCAAACGAAGGCGTCCATTATTGATTACCTGCTGGCATCCGATATTTATGTGACGCCATATTTGAACATGGAGCAGGTGACCAGCGGAACACTGGCCTATGCCATCGGCTGCGGGTGTCCCGTGGTGTCTACCCCGTACCTGCATGCGCGATATCTGCTGGATGATGGGCGTGGCATTCTTGTGCCGCCTGCTGACGCAGAGGGCCTGGCCGAAGCCGTGCTGACGATACTGGACAACCCGGAACTGAGAGCGACGATGGCCGGAAGAAACTGGGAGTATGGCCAAACGTTGCTCTGGCCCCAGGTTGGAGCCGCCTATGCCGAGGTCTTTCGCCAAGTGGCCGGTAAGAACGCATCGTAACAGACAGAATCGGTACACCGGAGCTGGCGCACGCCAGCTCCGGTGTGACTTCACCACCATGTTACGGCATCACCGATTGGATGGGGATGGTGCTGATCCAGGGGATTTCCTTGCTGATCAAATATGTGCATCCCGCCTTGGTGGGGAACTCGATCACATTACCGGGCAGGTAGATATGATCGAGATACGTTCGCGTACGCGACTGCTCGGTGACGGTGTTGAGCGAGGTTTCGTTGGTCAACTCATACACCTTGACCTGTACACCGCGATCCGGTTCGTTGACGAACGGATTGCGTAGGCGCAGCGTGTTGCCGAACAGGCTCTGCACGATGACGTACTGTGTGAGGTGCTCACGGCGTTCGGCGGTGACCAGGAAACCGCCCTGCGCCCGCAGCGAATGGAACCGTACCGGTTCATTCGAGGGTGGGGTGGCAGGGAACACGCGCAGCACGCCGTCGAAGCTTTGCAGCAGCATCTCACTGAGCATAACGTTCATGCCAGGAGGCGCATCGACCTGGATATAGTACGCGTCGTGTCCAGTGACGAATCCAGAGGGGCTCAAATCTTCGCGCACCGAGTGTGCAGCCGCCATGGCGCGCTCGGCATCGCCCATGCGGGCAAACGCCACGGACATCATTACCCCCGGGAAAGTTCCTGACTTGCCAGCCTTCTCACCACGATACTGAAAATACTCTTCAATCGTGGCTCGGGCTTGTTGGCGTAACAGCTCAGGCCCGCTATCCTCACCGACTAACTCCATCGGGAAGATAGGCATGAAACGTGGCCAGTCCCAGTGATGCCATAGTCCACCTTTGTCGGCGAACTCCAACCATACGCCATCCTCGTCAGCCGGAATGGGTGAAATATGTTCCAGGATTTGTGTCCAACGCCCCTGCTCCTCCGCATCGATGCCCAATGCGCACGCAGCCTCCGTCGCCATCTGGAAGGTGCGAATGATGACCGGCAAATCCCAGCTGGAATCGCGGCCAGCGCCGTCAACGCGCCCAATGTCCACCTCCATGAAGATGGTTGGAAAGGCAGATAACTTGCCATCCGCATCCTCTTGCAGGTAATCCTCGTAGAAGAGGGCGCATGCCTTCAGCATTGGATAAGCGTACTGGCGCAAGAATTCCCGATCACCGCTGTACTGGTAATGCCACCAGTAGTGCTGGGCGAGCCATCCGCTGGCGCCGATGTAGGTGGACAGCAGCGGACCGGGGCACGTTTCCGCGCCATCTGGCCCCATGGAGATGGGGAAACGCGCGCCGCGCATGCCGAAGTACTTTTCCGTATCGGCCGTTACTCGCGGCAGCACATCCCAGAACAGGCGGTAAAAGGGTTCGCCCAGTTCCAGGCGATTGGCTGCATACTGTCCCCAATAGAGGATCTGCATATTGATGTTGTTGTGGAAATCCGCATTCCACGCCGGATAATTCTCCATCACCCAGTTGCCTTGCAACCCGGGGCTCATGCGCCCGGGCCGGCAAATGGATGCTTGGAGATAGAGGGCATAATACCAGCTCCACTCGACCGATCTCCATGGTGTGCTGATATAGCCCCGCTGCCAAAAATTCTGCCACCACTGCCGGTGCGTGGCGCGCAGGTGATCGAAGCCAGCGGCCAGTGCATCATCCAGATTGGCATGCGCCTGTGCCAGCGGATCGTCGCAATCTTTGCTGGTCACTAGCGTGACGTAGCAGGTCACTTCGTGCCGGGAAGAGAGGCCTGAACCGTGGATCTTTCCGCCGTGCGTTTCCAGGCATAGTCCATCCGCATCAAAGACGCCCATCAGTACCAGTTGCACACCGCCAGGTAATTCTTGCTGCACCCAAAAACGATTGCCCTCGATCTGGTGTTCAGGTGCGGCCATGTCCGTATCATGATACCGCCAGAGTGAGAAGTGCAAATCCGTGTGCCAGCGTACACCTGCATCAGGTGCAATATGCGCGACGAAAACGTTGCGTGCCGCATGCACAAACGAGGTGACGGTCACGGTGCTGCCAACATTTTCGAACCCGCGTTCACTCGCTTTACGATCGCCGATCGGGATCCATGATTGGACGGTCTCCGCGTGAGCGAGCGAGAGGCGTTGCTTGAAACTCATGGCCAGCGCGTTCGGGAAGAGCTCGAAGCGGAGTAACCCGCCATGCTTGGCGGTAATCTGTTGGAATGAGCGATCTTTACTGTGATTGCATAGGTCATCGAATGCTTCCGCATCCTGTTCGGCGAGAATGCGGCGGAACTCCGGAAACTCGACCGACGGAAAGGATGATTCGCCGAAGGGCGTGTAATCCCATAGATCGGTTTTGCCGAAACAGAATGTCGTCGCGTCGGGCGGCCCGTACATCATAACGCCCAGATCGCCATTGCCCATCGGCAATCCGTTCACCCAGCGGGCTTGCGGATCATCGTACTGAAGGTGGTGATGCGCCTCCAGATAGGTGAGGGGGTCCATGGTGAAGCGATTCCACCGGTCAGAGAGCACCTGGTTGACATCTGACGATAGTATGCCAAGCTCGTCGGAACGTATCCAGGGATCGGTGAGGGTCTCATGTGCCATTCGAGGTTCCTCCACGGCAGTGGTGGGTGTGTGTTCCCCGGCAGGGGGAGAAGCAGTGTTGTTCTGTGGTACGGTGTTGGAGGCGGTCAATCACCAAGGAGGGGTGTCCATTGACGAAAGACGGCCAGGCCAACGTGCGCATGGTAGCACGGGTCTCCGGTGGGGTCAATCTATTTTATAGGTTATTTTCAAATTTGGTGGGAGAGCGATCGCCCTCCCACCATAATGCAAGCCCTTTAGAGGCCAGCCAGTGTGACCATATCCTTTTTCTGCCAGAACTCTCGCAAGAATCGTGTACCGTTGGCGGTGGCGGCATCCAGGATCAGTTTGCCGGTCTCGGCGGTCGCCACCGTTGGATCGCCGTATGCACCGGTAGTGCTGGATTGCAGATACCAGGTAGACCAGACCACGCGCTGGCGTCCTGAAAAACCGTCACCCGCCACAAATTCGGAGTGGTAGCGCATGATATCCATATCCGTCGCCTTCGACATATCCACCACTTCCGGGCTGATGTGTAGAATGAGCGAAGTTTCCCATTCGCCCGCATGGATGCTGCCGCCTTGCTTTGACTTGCGAATGGCAACATACTCATCGCGCGAGAGCGCGGCCGGGCTGATGATGGCAATCGCCTTATCACAGGCATCGCATAACTCGCGGGAGATGGTGTTCAATGGCCCGGAATGGTGGCCGTGGCAGTCGAGCAGGGCAAGCTTGGTGAAGCCCATATCCAGCACTGAACGGCAGACATCGAAGACCATGTCCATGAATACCCGGCTGCGGACCACAATCGTGCCCGGCCACTGGCGCATGATCTGCATGGAATAACCGTAGCGGATGGTATCCAGCAGCAACACGGGAATTTCCGGCGCCAGCGCCTGGGCCAGGCTGTGCCCGTAGGCCTCGGCGATGCGCGCATCGGTATCCACCGGCAGGTGCAACCCGTGCTCCTCCGTGGTGCCGATGGGGAGAATTAACAGCGAATCCTTTTCCAGGTGCTCTTTGAGCATCGGCCAGGACTGATCGCGAAACTGATAGGACATATCGTGCTCCTCTAGGGATGTGTTGCGGTATACTCGATGTCAATGCCGTACGACATCTGCTGATGGGTCTTCACCGGCATCGCTTTGCCGAACTCCTCAAAACTGTACGTGCCGGCAAACGCTGTGATTCCCTCCCTGACAATCGGCGCAGCAAATGCGCCGGGGTGGGCCGGGTAATGTGACTGGGCGGTGTAGGAGATCGTGTAGACGTCGTCGGCCTTCACGGCGAATGGGGTGGGGAGGACGGCGCGCTGCCAGCCTCCGCCCGTCTCTTCTTGTGTGACATGTGAAAGCACGCACTGCCCCTGTGCATCCCAGATTCGCAGAGTATGGGAGTTCTCGACCTCGCCCTGCGCTTTGAAGAAATAGACTGCGGTAATCACACCGGTTGTCGTCGCCGTGACCTTCAACCCTAAATCAACCTTGCCGCCGGCATCCGTGATACTTGGGCGTTGTCCGCCAAAGAAGACCCCCCCGGCCTGTGCGATGGCTCCCGCATGGTGCAATGGGAGGTTCAGCGCCGTGCAGATGACGTATTCCAGCGTTGCCGTGGTATCGACGTAATCGGTGCTGTGCCCACCCTGTTCACGATAAATCAACAGTACCTTTCGGCCAAGTTGATTGAGGATATTCGCCAACCGTACAACACTCGCCGCGGGTACCAGCGTGTCTGCACCTCCGGCGGCAATCGCCACCGGCATGGTGAAACGCTCGGGCCAGTATTCGGCGCTGCGCTTCTTATATTCCTCGGGTATTTGTTGCTTGCGGCCACCATACGAGGCACTGATGGCATCCTGGAAGTTGGCGTACTCCAAGTGATTGGCGGTGCCATTTTGGCTGGCAACTCCGGCAATTAACTCCGGATGCAGGGCAGCGAAGGTCAATGCGGATGCCCCCCCCATGGATGCGCCCACCAGGAAAATCTTCCCGACCCGATACTTGTTCCGCAAGTCACTGATGATCTGCACCAGATCCGCTTCAGCCGTTGGCCCCATCCAGGACGTCGACGCCCGGTAATCCGGGGAGATGAAGATCATGTCGTACTTCGCGGCCATATCACGGGCTGCCCGGCACTCATCGCGCGTATCGGACGCATACTGATGGCGGTTCGCACCGTGCCCGTGCAGCGCGATCAATACATGGTGCTCTTGCTCCTGGTCGAACCCGGCGGGCAACATCTCCATGTACAGTTGAGTGGATCCATCCACGGCTGCCGTGAATGCAACCTCTTTGGGTGCGTCGAGTTTCTGCGCACCATGGGAGGGCTGAGTCAAGGCGAGCAGTAGCATCATCCCCCAGATGAACGTTATTGCTACTCTTTTCACAAAGTGCTGCATCGAGAGGATTCTCCTTCGTTTGATCACTATACTGTTAATATCATACAATATAATGAACAAATCAGGGAAGCCTTACAAGCTATCACGTAGATGAAGACGCGAGCGTCCGCTGCGGAAGGGTCATCCATTGCCCTGTTTCCGCAGAAACCTCGGCGACACTGAGTATTTCCCGCAGGTGCAGCCCCCACTGCAGCGAGGGCTCGGCAGGTTGTCCGGTGGCGATCGCATTCAAAAAGGTATACTGGCAGTGCATATGCGCGCGCATCCAGCCCACGCTGAACTTCGGAGTGGGGAAGCCACTGGCCGGTTTCTCATAGCGGTTGACTGTTGCGATCTTGCGCCAGCCGCGCTGACCACCGATCGGGTGCTCCGATTCGCGCATATCGTAAGCTTCCAGATAATTCGTATCCATCTGCCGGTAGCGCAGGGCGCCTTGATCGCCGTGGATCTCGAAGAACAACTCATCTTCTGCCCCGGTGGCGATCTTGGAGGCCTCAATGGTCCCCATGGCGCCATTGGGCAAGCGCATCATCATCAGCGCATGATCGTCCGCTTCCACCGGTATCATTTCCCCCTTGCTATTCGGGCGGAATGGGTACAAGATATTCGTTTGCGCAGAGATACGGTCGAACGGTCCAACGAGGTGCTCCATCAAATCGATGATGTGCGATCCCAGGTCCTGCAGCACGCCGCCACATTCGGATTTCATCTGCTTCCAGCCCATCGGTTTGCTGGCATCCACACTACCCGAATGCAAGAATCCGGCGCGGAAGCTGATCACATTCCCGAGGAAGCCTTCATCGATCAACTGCTTGGCGCGTAAGGTGGCGGGGAAGAAGCGGTACTGGAAGGTCATTTGGCCGGTGCCGCGATAACTGTCCAGCGCAGCAGCGACTTTTCGAGCTTCCTCATCACCAACTACCAGCGGCTTCTCACAATAGACATGCTTGCCGGCTGCTAGAGCGGCAAGGATTTGTTCCAGGTGCTGGCTATTCGGTGAGCAGATATCGATGATGTGGATATCGTCACGGTCGATGAGTTCGCGCCAGTCATCGGTACCGAACTCAAAACCGTTGTCCAGGGCGGCTTGCTGAGCACGTCCGGGGGCAACGTCCGCCACGCCGACTAACTTCGTGCGTACGGGCATGGGGTCGTAAAACAGCGGGATATTGCGGTAGCCGTAAGTGTGGACTTTGCCGATAAAGCCGAAGCCGATAATGCCAACGCCAAGGGTATCCATGAGTGTCTCCTTACTGATGCGCCGGTACGGGAAGCGTCTCGCCATACAGGCGTTGATAGAGTTGCCGGTACTGTTGGTACACATCGCGGTAGATGGCCGTAATCTCCGCGCGGGGGGCAAAGACCCGGCACGGGTGATACCAGGCATCGCACGCATCAACTAATGTCGCAAACTGTCCGGTGCCGGTTGCGGCCATCATCGCCGCACCCAGCGATGCGGCATCGGCACATTGCGGCCGTTCGACCGGAATACCGAGCAGGTCCGCTTTGATTTGCAGCCAGGTATCGCTACGCGCCGCCCCACCGAGAGAACGTATACTCTGCAATGGCCTGCCGTGATCGAGCACGGCCTCCAGACATTCATACAGCATGCAGGCGCATGCTTCCATTACTGCGCGCGCGAGGTGCGCTTGCGTGTGCCCCAGCGTCAATCCAGCGAAGACGCCGCGCGCGTCAGGGTTAAAGGTGGGGCAGGCGGTGCCGGCAAAATGCGGCAACATCGTCAGCCCATCGCACCCGGGCGGGACAGCATCAACACCGGCGAGAAAATGGGCATATTCCTCACGCGGTGCGCAGAGATCGCGCAACCACTTGAGCACAATAGCCGAAGTAATGCCGAACGCCATCGCATATGATATGCCCGGCACAGGATGGCGGCCCACACAGAAACGGGTGTCATCGAGTAAAGTCTCGGTCGTCACGACCAACGCCAGCGCGGTGCCGGTTGTTTCCGATGCCTGGCCGGGGCGGATATTACCGGCCCCCAATGCGCCGGCCAACTGGTCGTTGCAACCCACGCATACCGGTGTCCCGCATGGAATGCCCAACGCTTCCGCCGCATCCGCATGCACGGCGCCGGCAACCGTGCCTGGCTCGAGGATGCGCGGCAACTGTGTGGTGGTAATGCCGGCGGCCTCCAACAAACGCGGCGACCAGTCTCCAGTGCGCAGGTCGTACAGACCGCTGAAATGGGCAATGATCCGATCGGTCGCCATTTCACCGGTCATACGGTAGATGAGGTAATCAGGAAGCTGCAGGAACGCGCGGGCGCGATGCGCTTCCGGTGTATGCTGCGCGAGCCAGGCCAGTTTGAACAGCGTTAATCCGGCGGGAATGAAGGGGTATCCACTGCTCTGCCGGAACTCCTCGCGGGAGAGCCAGGAGGTTTCCCAGGCATCAGCAATGGCCTGCGCGCGGTTATCCACCCATACAATGGCGTTAGCCAACGCTTCGCCGTTCGGTCCCACCGGGACAAAAGTCTGCCCCTGTGAACTAAAGCCGATCGCGGCAAGCGAGGTGGGCGAGAGGTGTGTCTGTGAGAACACGGCGCGCGCCCCGGTGACTGCCGCCTGCCAGTACCGCTCGGGGGACATCTCGGCCCAGTCGGGACGTGGCGTGAGCAGGGCGTACTCTTCGACATGCAATGCCTGCAGTTGACCCTGGTCATCGACCAGCGCCGTCTTTAATGCGGTAGTGCCTATGTCAAAGGTCAGGTAGCAGCAGGACATGCGCGATGCTCTTTCGAACTGCGGGGTGCGCAGCAACTGCACTGCACACCCCAAGTATACCCCGATCGGTGCAGGGACGCGATAGCGATCAGTAGCCGTACTCGCGTTCAACCTCGGTGATAGACTCTTCGATGATGTCCATCCCCTTGGCAGCGATCTCGAGTTCCATGACAATCGGCGGCGACATGCGCAGGATATGCCCGGCAGGCACCCAGGCCAGACCCTTCTGGAATGCCCGCTGATACACCAGTTTTCCGGCCTCGGCAAAGGGTTCTTTGGTCGTGCGATCTTTGACCAGTTCGATGCCCAACAGACAGCCGACACCGCGCACTTCACCGATGATGGGGTGGGCCTCCTGCATGGCGCGCATGCGCGCCATGAAATAGTCGCCCAAGCGCAGGGCATGTTCCAGCAGTCCTTCCTGCTCCATCGCCTCGATGCTCGCCAACGCTGCTGCACAGGCCATCGGATTGCCGCCATAACTGGTGGAGGCGGAGATTTTGTTGATGCTGTCCTTGTAGCGTTCGGATACCAGCATGCCGGTCACCGGGAAGCCGTTACCGAATCCCTTGCCCACGGTCACTACGTCGGGGCGGGTATCCCAGTGCTCCATGCAGAAATACTTGCCCGTGCGCCCCATGCTGGTCAGCACTTCATCTACCATGAGCAGAATGCCGCGATCATCACAGAACTTGCGTAACTTCGGGAAGAAGTCATCCGGCGGGATGATCGACCCGGCCCACCCCTGAATCGGTTCAAGCACGAAGGCGGCGATGTTACCGGTAGTCGCACAATTGATGAACTCATCGTAGAACGCCAGGTAGGCATCGGTATCGATCGCGCCGTCCGCCTTGGTGAACATCGGGCGGTAAGGATAAGGGCGAGGCACCATGTAGAATCCCTGCGCGCGCCCCGGCCCATTGGTGGAATTGATCATCCCGCAACTCACCGCGTGGCCGCTCTTCCCATGAAAGTCCATAAAGCAGGAGATGAATTCCTGTCTCCCGGTGGCTGCACGGCAGACGCGTAAGCCAGCCTCCACTGCCGTGGTGCCGCTGTCGTACAGCTGCATGCCAGTGAGGTCCCAGGGCTGAATAGCGGCCAGTTTCTCCAACAGCTCAACTTTAATGGGCGTGTTGAAGTCATGGCAATTCATCAGGGTATTGGCATGTTTTGCGACGGCTTCGCTGACGCGGGGGTGGCAATGTCCAAGAGTGGTCACGTAAATACCGCTGGAGAAATCAATGTATACGTTGCCGTCGACATCGGTGAGTGTCACGCCGTGGCCCTTCTCAAATACCACCGGGCAGAGCGTGACCTGGCTGGAGTATCCGATCATATGGCGCATGCCGCGCGCATTGTAGGCCTGGGAATTCGGGCCCGGAACCGCATCAGTAACTATGTGGGGCACAGTAGCGAGATCAACCGTAGCCCAGGAGAGTGAAGTCATTGGCATTCGTGCAACCTCCTGCTATGGACATGTTTGTTAGTGTTCGAATGGTAGTTAATATAAACATATTCACATCCCGGTTGTCAAGCGGTCTGTCCGCACACGATACGGGGAAATCAACGGGGCAGACTTGGCATTTCTCCGCATGATGAGTATACTTGTGCACAACGACACAGAACGAACGTGACAATTTCAATTGCTCCGTGAGGAAATGTGACTATGGTGTTGAATGCTCGCCAATCAGCCATTCTCGACTTGCTGCGCGATGAACAGCGCGTCAACGTCGCCAAACTCGCCAGCCACTTCAGCGTGTCAGAGATGACCATTCGGCGTGATCTCTCCACGCTGTCGGACAAGGGGTTTCTGGTGCGCACGCACGGCGGAGGCGTAGCTGCCGGCAAAATGCGTTTCCTACAAAGCGCTTTCCCGACCAACGAGCCGTCGCCATTGAAGGTCGGCATCGGCAGAGCCGCCGCCCAACTGGTGGAGTCGGGGCAAACGATCATGATTGAGGCGGGCTCCACCGCGCTCGAGGTTGCCCGTCATTTGCCGCATGACGCGAGCCTGACCGTCGCTACGACGAGTTTGTGCGTCGCGCAGGAACTCTACCGTACCCCGGTCAATGTGCTTATCCTGGGGGGCTTTCTGCGGAAAGATCACCCCAGTCTCTATGGCCCGCTCACGGAAAGCATCGTCAAGGATTTCCATGTCGATACCTTATTCATGGGGTGCGACGGAGCCAGCGCTGATGATGGCTTTTACTCCATCGATTTGCACATCTCCAGCCTCGAGCAGGCTATGATGGAAATTGCGAGCAAAATCGTCATTGTCGCTGAGAGTGTGAAATTCACCCGCCGGGCATTCGTGCGGTATGCCACGCTGCAGCAAGTGCACACCCTGGTCACCGATGCCTACCTCAGCGAAGAAGACAGGGAAAAACTGAAAGATAAGGGCGTCAATCTCATTATAGCGGAATAATCTACACCGCACCGGCATCACTGCCGGCGCGGTGTATTTCACGATCCTACAGTCGATACCAGAACTCCTCCAGTTCGCGGTCATTCTCATCAAAGGGATCCGGCGTCACTCCCGGCAAGTAACGGCATGCCTCGTGCAACACCGCGGCGAGATGGCCGTGTACGCCGGCCACATGGTGGATGTAGGGCCCGCGAATCAATTTGCGTTCCCAACGCAACCAATCCGCCACCTCGAGCCACTGGTAGCACCCCACGGTCTCCGGGCCGCTTGTGCCGCGCCCCTCGCCGAAGCCCAACAGATACTGTCCACGGTCGACGTCAAAGCGTGCAATCGTCACATCGCCCTTGCGAATTTGCCAGTGGCATACTCCCGCGGCGCCGCCGGGAAGGATGAAGTGGCTTCCTACTTTGGGCGACGTGCTGTCATCGGCTAGGCTTAATGGATAGGGGCCGCAGTGCCAGAGTAATTCGGCGTTATCATTCTCGGGATGCCGAATAGTGAGATCGGCAAAATAGGTCGGCGATTCGTACAGCGCGGCAGCCTGCAACAGCGTAGAGGAAATCACCCCATGGATATCCGTCTCACAGGTGACGGGTATTCCCTCCATAGTTAACATGCTGTTCGCAAAGCAGGGGTAGATGTTGAAGGCTTCCTGCAGCAGCGGGAAGCACTGCAGTGCAATGCCGGAGAGCTGGTGCTGTGCGACGTATTCGCCCAGTACTAGTTTTAACGCGGCGATGGCGTTGATCTGCTCATCGGATAAATGTTCGAACGCAACCTGCGACCGCCATTTTCGCACAAGTTCGATCAGCTCCGTCGTCGGAGAATCGACCAGTTGCCGGATACGCTTTACTAATTCCGTGGCGTAGATCTGGAAGAGCTCGATGCCGAATCGTTCCAGCAATTCCGCCTCGTTGACCATCACCGTCCAGAAGAAATCGATGCGCTGGCCCACCTGCCCGATGCGCAAGCGGCGGAAAGCTTTGACTACCGAGGCGACCTGGATGAAGGAGCGTACGCCACGCTCAAAGATCGGATCATCAATGCGGCAATTCGGAATATAAGTGAACGGGACGTTCAGCCGGCGTAGAATTCGGCTGGTCGCAAAGAGGCCGCATTGCGTATCGCGCAAGCGCGTGCCGTCCGGTAGCGGCATCTCATCGCGCGGTCCCCATAACAGGTAGGGGAGTTGCATTTCTTTGCCCAGCAGTGCCGCGACATCCTCCGTGCCGAAGTTGCAGTGCGGGCAGAAGAGGGCATCAACCTGCTCGCGACGCAAATGCTCCACTACGCCCGGCAAATCCTCGTGGCGATAGAGCATCCCGTCGTCCGTCAGTCCATCAATGTTGACGAACTGCACCCCCCACGCGGAAAGTCGTTCCTCGACAAGCTGCTTGTAGCGTGCGGCATCCTGCTGGCTGAAGACAAATTTACGTATCGGGACGTACCCCAGCTTTACCGAAGCCAGGCCAGTATTCATGGGAGACCTCCAACAAGGTGATTCACCATATCTATTTCACCATGACGGAACAACCTCCTGCATAGTAAGGGTTCGTACGAACATAAAAATACAAAATCTCACAGATCTGCTGTAACAAGAACGCTTTCATGCTGAAAATGTCCACCGATCAGTGACCAGTACCGGTGATATGCAGTCCCTAACCTATTGACGTGCAGGACCAGGCATACTAAGCTAGTAATCGTACAATATCCAGGCCCCACCACAACAACGGACGTGCTGTGTCGCTCCATTTCCCGGATGTATTCCTGATTCAGAGGTGATACCCATGAAACTGTACCATTGGTGTGGTATGATGAGCGCTGCCTGTCTATACCTGTTGTTCACTGCCTGCATCATGCTAGCCTCTCCTCCCACACACGCACTCGACTCATCCGACCTTCTTTTTTATCTCTCCTTCGAGGATGGCGTGTATCCCGAGTTAGCGCGCGGCTCGGCCGATCCCGCCGAGATGCCAGAGCAGTTGGAACAACGTATCGTCGAAGGGATCATTGGCAAGGCCTATCTGTTCGGCGGCAAGAAGAGCGGGATTGCCTACTACACGGGTTATAAGGGCGGCCCGCGCGCCTGCGACGAGATGTACGGCGAGAAAAATAACCTCTTCGGCGATTCCGGTACGGTGGCATTCTGGATTAAAGGGCTGCCGAACTCACATAATATGGCCCACCCCTTCTTCCGCATGTGGCCGCTGCAAATCGTGCGCAACCAGTATATGCATCACCAATATCACTACAGCCAGAAGGGAGGATACTTCTACGACGCGGACTTCAAACAGAACCCCTGGATCCACTTTGCGTTGACCTGGCAGAAGGATGAAGCGCGCGCCTATTACAACGGGCACCTGATGAGCGTTACCCCCGAGTGCGGCGTCATTCATCCCACGCCCGAGAAATTCGAAGTGGCCGCGGAAGGGATGACCTGGTTAGACTTCCAGAAGAAGGAATTCGAAGATGATGCCGTCATCGACGAAGTGCAAATCTTCAGGCGTCCGCTGGCGGATGAAGAAATCCGTGCGCTGTTTGAGCGGGGACATACGACGACCAAGCAGCAGGTCGGCAATATCCCCGATAAGTTAGTCACCAAGCCCGAGCGTGCCTACGCCGGGCATAATTTTGTGGCTCCGGTGGTCGGTATGCCAGTCAAACCTGATGGCAATCTGGCAGAGTGGAAACATATCCCCGGCCATGGCGCGTTCATCGAGCGGCAGGTCGGGGTGGTGGATTACTTCGACCCCGGCGTAGTCTACGCCACCTGCGATGCCGACAACCTGTACCTGGCATTTTATTCCCCGGTGCACGACATCATCAGCAAAGACCCGACGCACATCTGGTATCCGCAGGGGCAATTCCTCACCCGCGCTCTGCCCCGTGACGCGGATATCCATGGCGATGATTACGTGCAGTTCAACATCGGCAGCAAGGATGGCCGCACCTATCGCTTTATCTTCAATGCGAGCAATACGCTGGTGGATAGCCGTGACTTCGATCGCACTTGGAACGCCCAACAGATTGTCTGGTCAAGTCACGCGGATTTCAATGCCTGGATCATTGAAGCCGCTATCCCGCTGAAAGAGATCGGCGTGACGGTGGGCGACACGGTGGATTTCAATGTGCTCCGCTCCTGGAAGCTCTTTTCCTCATCGCAAAATGCTTTGTGTGCGGATGAACGCAGCCAACCTTCCCCGGGCAAGTTGTCCCTCCGCCCATCGGCCAGCGCATCGGTCGCCAGTCTCGGGGATGCCGCCAATGGCGAACTGACGGTGTATGGCAGCATCATCGGGCCGGCCGGTGCATACACGGTGAAGCTCAAAGCCCAGGGGTTCGGTCAATCCTTTGAAAAGGAGGCGACCATCACGGTCGAGAAGGGATTGCATACCTTTGCCGTGCCCTATCGCCTGGAGCAACCGGGCGATATCGGATTAGTCGTTGAAATACTCGACCCCGAGGGCAACGGTATCCTCAACCGTTCGTTGCCCTTCGTCTTCGTGGCGCCTTCAGTGATGGAGTTGGTGAATTATCCCGGGTGGGGTAAGTTGGAGGTCACCGTGAAACCCCTCCGTCCTGCTGAGTTGCACGCCGTTGTTACGCTAAACAAGGAAGGCAAAACGCTCGAAACACATGAGATTCAAGCATTCGATGACCCTGCGGAAACTGTCGCATTCGAGACAAAATCGCTCCCGGTGGGGAAGTACGAGATATGCGCGCGCCTCTTCCGCGGCAAGGACGTGGTAAGTGAAGATCGGCAGCCCTTTGAAAAGGAACCGCTGCCGGAGTGGTACCACAATACGGCAGGCGTCATCGATGGTCCGCCCATCCCCTGGACAGATGTGCAGGTTAATGGGAACACGGTGAAGTTGCTGTTGAAGGATATTACGTGTGATCCGCAATTGCTCTTCCCGCGACAGATCGTGACGAACGGACAGTCCCTGTTCGCGGGACCGGTACGCCTTCGCCTCACGCATAACGGTGAAGAGAAGGTCATCACCGCCGGGTCGATGAAGCTTACTGAACACACGCGACGCAAGGCAAGCTGGGTGTCCACCGCCCAGGATGGCAACCTGCAGATCCGCATTAACGGATGGATCGAATTCGATGGGCTCACTTATATGACCCTGACCCTTTCCGGCGACCAGGTGGATGCGCTCACTGTGGAAATTCCGCTGGACCGGAAGACGGTCACGATGAAGAATATGGCCGGCATGAGCCCCATCGGCGATAAGGCGATCGAAACGGTCTATGGCACCTATTGGTTCGGCAATGAACAGGGTGGGTTCAGCTATTTTTGGGATGACCAACGCGGATGGGAACTGGCCGGGACGCATCCCGCAGAAATGGTCCCTGGACCGGATGAAGTGACGATCAAGCTCAAAGTGATCCAAAAACCGGTGCAACTTGCCAAACCGCGCTCTCTCAGTTTCGGTTGGACGGCTACGCCCTCTAAGCCCGTGAGAACAGATCGGCGGACGCTCAGTTTGTATCGCGGCATCAGCTACACGGCGGGGGATTACACCTACGCTACGCCGAACTACCCCAAGCCCACCGGCAAGCCGGAAGATTACGAGCACATGGCCCGTACGATGAACCGTCCCGATGGGCCCATTACTTGCTGGTACGCTTTCGGTCCATACCAGTGGATAGGCTCGCCCGAATATGCAGAGTGGTGGCGTGAGTGGCGGAATATCCCATCCGACCTCGCCAAGCCTGACCCCAACAGCACTGCCTGGGGCCCGGCCTGCCACAATTCTTCAGCCAGCGACCTGCAGATCTGGTTGCTGGATCAGTTCATCAAGAACTATCCGCAACGTGCAATCTACTTCGACTGCATGGGAAATCCCCATTGCAAAAATCTGGCGCATGGGTGCGGGTATATCGATGACCAGGGGATCTTGCGCGAAACCGGCACCATGCTGGCGACTCGCCGGCATTACGAGCGCATCTACAATCTCATTAAAGCCGCAGATCCCAAGGATGGCTGGGTGCGTTTCCACGATTGGGGGCCTAATCCCGTGATTGTCCCCTTCTGTGACGAAAACTGGTTGGGCGAAGGGCTGATTGGACCATTACGCGGAACGCCTGAGAAGAACTACTACCGCATACTGGACATGCATACCTGCCGCATCTGGCTCACGCCCTGGCTATGGGGACATGAATCGAGTTTTCTTACCGAGATGGCTTCCGCCTATGGTGACACGCCCGAGTTGCGGGCAGGGTGGTATGGACGTATGCTCACGCCGCCGAAGGATGGGCAGCATGGTGAATGGGATTTGCCACGCTGGTCGGATTACGAGCATGTCGCCGGGTTGGGGATGATCCACGACATGTGGCAGATCGGCGGCAACGATCTGCAGTTAGCCTGGATGTGGATGCAGGAAGTCTGCCGCATGATGCGCTGGGACGATCACGTGCGTTTCCTCGGCTACTGGCAGTTAGGCGATGCACTGACCGTCGAGGGTGGGGCACCCGAGCAGATCGTCTGCTCGGTCTACTACCGCCCGTCCGGCCTACCAGTGCCCATCGTGCCGGAAATGCGCCAGCAAGACCGCATCACCACTTACCGCAATTTCATTGTAGGTGAAGAAGTGAAACAGACTCTTCGCGAGTTAGGCGAGAGCAATGACGGCTGGTTGGTGCTCGTGCCGATGAATAACTCGGACCAGGATGTCACCCTCACGCTGAAGCCCAACCTCGGTAAGCTGGGCTTCCAGAAACTGGCGAACAGTACGCTGATCGACCTGTTCCGCATCAGCAACTTCTCCTGGCAAGGTCCTCCGGGATGGTACGCCAATGCGGGTGATCCCGAGCCGCCCTACATCACAGTCAACCTGCAGGCGGCGAGCTTTACCATGCGCAATGGTGTGGCACAGATCACCGTGCCCAAGCGCTCGTTCCGCGCTTTGCTGCTGACACCCTGAGTAACAGGGTTAAATAGGTAGTACTTTTCCGCGCTTTCTTGCAGGGGATCATCAACGGCTAACGAAAATAGCCGAAGCTAAGTCTGGTTGACAAGGCAACAGCATCGTTAGCTCGCTACTGAACACCGAGGAGCACTATGGATCTTACGACATGCGGATATTGGGGAACACTGCTGTGGATCGATTTGACAACGCAGACGTTCAAGTTCGAACAACGGCCGGAGGCGTTCTTTCGCCACTATGCCGGCGGCGGCTTGCTGGCCACTGCCCTGCTGCTCGAACGCACGCGGCCGGGCATCGATCCGCTCGGGCCGGAGAACCTGCTGGTGTTCACTTCTTCGGTCGTGGCAGGCCATCCCGGGGCGGGGTTGCCGCGCTTCACCGTGGCAGCCAAAAGCCCGCTCACCGGTGGCATTGGTGAGACGCGTTGCGAAGGTCCGTGGGGCGTGGCCTTGAAGGCCAGTGGTGCGGATGCCATCATCCTCACCGGCGAGTCCACCGAGCCAGTTGCGGTGGTCATCGGGGAAGGGAGGGTGGAGTTTCTTCCCGCAGATGACCTCTGGGGGTTGACCGTCGGAGAGACAACCGATCACCTGGAAGCACTCCTTGGCAACGATGTCCATGTCGCCGCTATTGGTCCCGCCGGAGAAGCGCGCGTGCGCTTTGCCTCCATCGTGTCGGAACGTACGTATCAGGCGGCGCGCATGGGCATGGGGGCTGTCATGGGCGCTAAACGGGTGAAGGCGATCGTCATTCGCGAGGGCGACCGTCCTGCATTGGCCGATGCCGACACAGTATCGACGCTCACGGAATCGTTCACACAACGCATTGCCGGCAACGATCTCAGCCGCTGGCAACAGGAGGCTCCCGGGTTCTCCTGCTGGTTGTACCTGCATGGACTGGATGCTGCACTGGATGTCAACAATTACGCTTGCCCGATGATCGAGGGAACGGAAAAATTCAAAGCGAAAGAATTCCTGCAGCGCTACAGCGGCGACGGCTGCTGCCCGGGATGCCCCAATAACTGCATCAAATATATGCACCCGCTGAACGGGGAAGACCTCGACCCGCGCGCCAGCGGCATCCATCAGGAAGTCACCGGCGCGATGGGACCGAATCTGGGCATCGTCAACCTCGACTGGATTCTCCGCGCCAACAATCTGGCCAACCAGTACGGCCTGGATCCCACGTCGCTGGGCTTCACCATCTCATTCGCCATGGAACTTTACGCGCAGGGCATCCTGACCGAAGGGGATGGCACACCTGTGCATTTTGGTGATACAGCCGGAGCCGAGCGCCTGCTGCTGGATATTGTGTACCGGCGCGGTCTCGGCGATGTACTGGCCGAAGGCACGAAACGTGCCGCCGCGCAGATTAGCCGTGGAGCCCAACGCTACGCTATGCATGTCAAAGGGCTGGAGATGGTCTGCTTCGAGCCGCGCAGTCAAACCAATCTGGCCATGGGCTATGCCGTTGCCCCGATCGGGCCGCGCTACGATATCTGCGAGCATGATTGGGATTTCGATACCACTGTCGGCTGGGATCACACGCTGAACCTCTCGCGCACCATCGGCGTCACCCGGCGCATCCCCATGGGATACCAGGGTGCAGACAAAGTCCGCTACTTCAAAGCGTTGAATAACCTCTGGTCCGCTGCCGATGCGCTGGATTTGTGTATCTTCGCCATCGCCCCCACGCGCATCTTGTCACTGCCCGAAATGGCCCGCATGCTGGCGGCGGTGACCGGCTGGCAGACCAGCGACTATGAGATCATGCGCATCGGTGAACGGCGCAACCATCTCATGCGCTGGTACAACATGCGCGAGGGACTCACCGCAGCCGATGACACCTTGCCCGCTCGCTTCTTTGAAGAACCGATCGTCTCGGGACCATGCGTTGGCGATGTGCTCAATCATGAAACCTTTCACCGTAACATTGTGACCTATTACCGCATGATGGGATGGACGGATGAAGGATGTCCTACTGAGGCCACATTATTAGACCATGATCTGCAATGGGTCATGCAACATGAGCTTGTTGAGGAATACTAACCATGGTTGAACTGCAATTCACCGGTTCGCATGCCGACATCGGCCGTCAGCGCGGCGAGCAATTGAAATACGTCATCCAGATGTCGCTCGAACACTGGGTCCGCGAACACACGCACCTCTTCACCCAGGAAGACGCGCACGCCTACGGGCGGGGGATGGCCGAGGATATGTCGCGACGCTGGCCGGAGATCATCGACGAAGTGCTCTCCACCGGCAAAGCCGCTGGCATCAGCGATGATGACATGTATGCCTATGTCTTCCGCTGCTGGAATGCCCTGTCGAAAACGCACCCGGCCACGCTCGCGTGCTACAACATGGCCTGCAATGATCCTGAACGGGGCGCGATTATCGCCGGTGTATTGGAGGATAGTCCGCCTTATTACTTGCTGGAAACGATCATCCCGCATCACGGCATACCGAGCTACATCGTGACCTGGGCGGGCATGCCCTATGCCGTACGCGGCATGAATAAAGCGGGCGTGGCTATCGGGCAAGCCTCATCGTTTGCCGGCACGCGCTTCCGGCCGGGCACGCACGACTTCTCTTTTGCCCTCTATGCGCGCGGCTTTTTCGCCGAACGTAAAGCGTTGCAGTATGCCACCACCATCGATGAAGCAGTCGATATTATCCTGGGATTCGAATGCGCCAGCGTTTTCATGATTGCCGACCCCAGCGGTCGGGTTGTCGCACTGGAGCCCTGTGGTGCATTGCATGCCATGCGTCACCCGGATGAACGGGGCGTGCTCACCGGCGGCACCTTCGAATCTCCCGAGTTGATCAAAGCGCTCATCGATGAAGGCATTGCCCATGATTGGGAAGGGGGCATGCGCACGGCAAAGAAAGTCGCGGCACGTTTGCATGACGCGCATGGCCACTCGACCATGGAATGGATGGCCGCCTACCTGCAAGAAGAGCAGAGCGAGGGCGGCTGGTGTCATGATGGCCTGCAATCCGCCACCATTGCCTGCCCGGCAACGGGTGACTTCTGGGTGAGCGGTTATCGGCCCTGCGTGAGCGGATTCGCCCGACATATCATTGCCGATCTCCCTGATCCAGTACGGGCGTAAGAATACATGTACACACACCTTGAGGAGCGAACAATGCAGAGTTGCTACTACTATTCGGTGGACATGGACCTCCACTATCAGACCGAGGGTGCAGGCCCGGTGTTCATATGCCTCCATGGAGGCAAGGGCAATTCCGGCGATTATTTCTTTCCCTACCTCTCACCATTGGCCGATGAATTCAACATGGCGTATGTTGACGAGCGGGGGAGCGGAAAAAGCAAACCCGTACCGGATAGCACACACATCAGTTATCCCGGCATGGCGCAAGACATTGAAAACCTGATCGTCCACCTGGGCGTGGAGAACGTCGCCTTGCTCGGTCATTCCTTTGGTTCGTGCCTGGCGCAGTACTTCGCCCTGCACTACCCTCACCGCGTACGCGAGCTGTATCTGGTCGCCGGCGCCACCGGCTATCCCAAGATTTTACGAGAGTGGTGGTCGGAATTTTTCAACGAAGAGATGGAGCGCCTCAACATCGCGCCGGAAGTGCAGAAAGTCTACGATCGCCATAACTCCGGGCAGATCACCGCGAATGAGAGTTTCCGGGAAACGGTGAAAATCCAGGCGCCGTCCATCATCTACCATTGGCCGGAGAAACGGGAGGAGGTCTACAGCGTCTTTGCCCGTACAGACT
This sequence comes from Armatimonadota bacterium, assembly GCA_020060775.1. Lineage (GTDB taxonomy): Bacteria > Armatimonadota > Hebobacteria > CAIYQO01 > CAIYQO01 > JAGUZN01. The sequence continues at coordinate 22,953 of JAGUZN010000398.1, read as the reverse complement.
TCACCCATCTGGTGCCCAATAACTTCGGCGACGAACTCGCAGTAACCGCGGATATCTTCGCCCGCCTCGGCGAAGTTCGCTGCCCGACGCTCATCCTTGCCGGCCAGCATGATATCTCCACCCCTCTCGAATGCTTGGGCGGCATGGCGCGCCGCATCCCCACCTGTGAAATGCGCGTAATCCCGCGTTCACGACACTTCCCGTTCATCGACGAGCCCGAGCTTTTCGTCGAGGCAATCAGGCAGTTCCGGCGCACCTATGCATTAGATACGGCTGCCGTATAGTTCTGTATATGCTGTTGATCCCGGGGCGCAGACTGCTTCGACGCTCCGGTGAATTTCCCCGCGATAAAAGTAACCTTTAGGAGGACGATACGATGACACAGGCCGTCACATCCAATCACCTGGAACTCCGCGCGAGCACCGGCGCCTGGTTGCTTCGCATGGCCACTGACCAACCGGCAGTGATCCACCTGGGTCTCGATACTGAGGGCACCGGTCGTGAGGTGCATAACTTGTTGCGCGAGCCCCTGTGCCTATCATGGATGCAGAGCACGGCGCCATTGCGTTCCTGGTCGGTGGAGCAACTCGATGACGGACATATCCGCATCCGCCATCAGATCGATTACGGCACGATCGATTGGGATATCAAAGCCGAGGGTGATAGCCTGCTATTTGAGATACGCCAGGAGGCCTGGGCTCCGGTGTACGACCTGACGCTGGCCTTCAACCTGTCACAGCAGTACTGCCCCACTGCAGTACTCCCGCACGCCGTGGAGGATGATACCCGGCTGCAGCCCCCCTGGCTCTTCGTCGCACCGGATCACGGACATCTCTACGGCGAAGTGTTACCGCATGAAGGGCCTCGGACCATCATCGGCAAGCGCACCCCGTCACAGCGCTTTGCGTCGGTGCCATGGTACTCCACGCTCGCTGGGCAACGTGGCAGTCACACCCTCGTCTGGACGCTCCGTGCGGCGAAGCCTTACGAAAAGGGCGATACTTCGGTATTACGCTTTTCGCCGCAATCCATTACAAAGCCGGATGCTATTGACGAGCAGCTATGGCAGCGCATCCGCCGGCCATGGCTGAACCAGTTCCAGCCGAACGCCGATGAGAATGATGTCGAAACACCGATGATGCTCGCCAACAATGTATTGAGCAATCCAGCGATCTGCTGCACCGCTTATTACAGCGATTCTATGCTCTACACCCCGGAACCGCTGCCCGGCATCAATCTCGCCCTGTTCGTCCGCCGCACCCTGGATGACTGGTTCCAGAACCGTGCGATGGGTTTGGGCAACATCGCTGCATTTGGGAAGCACGATCTCTACTTGTTTACCAATCCCATGGTGATCCTCGCCGCGTGGGATTACCTCCAGATGACGCAAGACCTTGACTGGCTGCGCGCCAATATCTGGCATCTGCAAACCATCGCCGCGTACATCCTGCGGAGGGATCAGGACCAGGATGGCATCGCCGAGTCGATCCAAAGTGGCAACGCCTGGAGCCTGCGCGATCCTGACCGTGCGGATTTCTACCTGGAAAGCATCAACTTCGGTTATAAAAACGCCATCACCAATGCCATCGCTTATCGTGCCTACCATTGCATGGTGGATTTATTGACGATGCTCGAACACACGAAAGCCGCGGCCGTCTTCTCGCGAGCGGCCGACCGGTTGAAGCAGGCGTATGTGCCGACGTTCTATAACTCGGAGACCGGTGTGCTGGCAGGGTGGGTGAGTCAAGACGGGAAAGTGCACGACTATATCTTCCCCTTTGTCAACGGATTGGCGTGTGCGTACGGACTGGTCGAAAAACCGCTCGGACGGGAGATACTCGGGCGCATCATGGCGCGCCTGCGCGAAATGAAGCCCGAGGGATGGCGCTGGGGGGTGCCGGTAAATCTGCTGCCCGTGCCTGACTTCGACCTCATGCAACCCGCGTTCACCGTCGACTTTACCGGCGGCATAGCCGATACTGCGCACGGCGCGTTGCCAATCGAGTTCGATGAACTGGGGCTGCCCCGTTTCAACGATCCCACCGGCGAGTTAAGTTTCAGAGGGAAAGCATTGTATAACGGTGCGACGCAAACGATGCTCACGTCGTACCTGCTCATGGGGCTGCTTGTGATGGACATGCCTGATGATGCTGACTGGATTTTCAACCCCATGCTGGAGGCCGCCGAGGCCGGAGAACTACAGAACGGCCTGCACGTCACTAATTGCACTGGCGCCGAGCACCACGATTGGGAAGGGAATCCGACAGGGTACGAAGGCTATCTCCCGGAAGGGTGGTGCTTCCTGATGACTGCCCTGATGCGAAACCGCGCCGGCTATCGCAAACTCCTCCCGTACGTGTTTGTTGAACGCGGTTAATTAATCATAGGCGATAGTAAGACCACACAGCGTGTGTGCGGTATCTCTCCGAGATATCGTGCATGCGCTGTTTGTGGTTCGGCATGTCACATTCTGTGCGGTTAATGCGGCATGTGCGGCGTAAGCACGCCGTGCCGGGTGTGAAATGGGGGTATACCTGCTAAGACAGGCACTACGGATACGATAGTGGAGGGCTGCTGCCTGGGAGTGTAGAGAGGAGTCGCCATGCGCATCGAACGCGCGCAGATGAACCCGTTGATCTCGCCGATCCATGTAAAACCCTCATCGTCCGAGATGAGGGTGGTGAGTGCGTTTAACGCGGCAACTGTGATGTGGGGTGATGAGACGTTCCTTCTGCTCCGTGTGGCGGAGATGCCCAAAGAAGTGCCGGAGGGCGAGATCGCCGTGCCCATCGTCGAGCGGCATGACGGAGAAGCGCGCATCACCGTGCGCCGCTTCAATGTGAACACTCCCGGACTCGATATCACTGACCCGCGCGCCGTGATCTATCAGGATGAGATCTACTTGAGTTCGCTATCGCACTTGCGTTTGGCACGCAGCAAAGATGGATTCCGCTTCCATATCGACGACGTCCCCGCTCTTTTTCCGACCGAGTACTTTGAAGAGTATGGGATCGAAGATCCGCGTATGACGAAGGTCGAAGACACCGTGTACATCAACTACACGGCTGTCTCTCGTTACGGCATCAGTGTGGCGCTCGCCTCAACGACCGACTTTATACACTATCAGAAACACGGTGTCATCCTGCCGCCGGAGAACAAGAACGTGGTGATTTTCCCCGAACGCATTCACGACGAGTATATTATGCTGCATCGACCGGCCACGACTGGTCTGGGCAACCAGCAGATTTGGATGGGCTACTCGCCCGATTTGATGCACTGGGGACACCATGTGCCGCTTATGGGTAAGCGCCCGGGCATGTGGGACAGCACACGGTTGGGCGCCGGCGCCGTCCCCATCAAGACGGAGTACGGTTGGCTGGAGATTTACCATGGCGTCAATCCCGATCAGGGCTACTGTTTGGGGGCGGTGCTGCTGGACCTGGACGACCCGTCGAAAATCCTGGCGCGGTCGAATGTCCCGTTCCTCATTCCGGAAACGGAGTATGAGCGTACCGGGTTTTATGGCAACGTGGTCTTTACCTGCGGCGCGGTGGCAACGGGGGTGGAGAAGGACCAGGTCGTGCGCATCTACTATGGCGCGGCCGACGAGTACACCTGCCGTGCGGATATCGCACTGGAAGACATATTGGATTCGCTGCACGCACCGGCCATCAGTGTGCGCGTGCCCGTCGACCTCAATCAAGTGCCGATCCCCGAGGGGGCATCCTGTCCGCTGCAGAAATGAGGGCGTCAGTATATTATGACTGGCGGTTGTGCTGGCGGCGAGCCCAGCGCAACGCCTCATCGCGCGTCGATAGTGCCCCAAGCACTTGCCGTGTACGAATCTCACGCAGCAGGCGTCCTACTTCGCTTCCCGGAGGGATGCCGAGTTCCGCGATCAGATCATGGCCGGTGACCAGCGGGTGCTCCTGTATCAGACGATACACCGTGTCATAGAACGTAAATAATTGGCCATACAGGTCGCGCATCTGCCGTTGGATGTCCGGCTCCGCCAACGGGCCACGCCCGGCCATCTTATCCGCCATCGCTAATAACAGCACCTCCAGGGCGTACGGGCCGACGTCATCGTAGAACTTACCCATCGCCTTACGGGATAACTGCCCGCGCTGCAGGGACTGCATCATAAACAACGGGCGCAAGTGGTGCCGCACGACCGTTGTGAGCGCCCGCGTATCGTCATTGCTCATGCCAAACTGTCGCGCAATATCCGCGACCATCTGCGCCCCGACCTCGTCATGCCCGTAGAAGTGTACGCGCCCGGCTTTCACCGTACGTGTGGCCGGTTTGGCGATATCATGGATGAGCGCGAGGAACACCAGGCGTGCGCGGCGATGTGCGTCATCCAGCACCGGGCCGAATGCCCCGACGTACTGCTGCAACTCCTCTTCAGGGTGGTGCAGTATGCGCGCCATGTTGGTGACCGCCAGCAGCAGGTGGTGCCAGACATCGAGGTGATGGTAGGCGTTCTGGGTGACCCCTTTGGCCTCTTCGATTTTCGGGATAAGACGGCCCAGGACACCCGCCTCATCCATGCGCTGTATGGCATGGGCGGCGCGCGCGCCTGCGCATAGCTTCCAGAGTTCCACGAGCACACGTTCCCGTGCGACGCCGAGCAGGCGTGGCGCCACCGCCACCAGCGCGTCCCAGGTATCTTCTTCGATCGTCAGGGGGAGCTCGGCGAGAAAACGGAAAGCGCGCATCACCCGCGCCGGATCATCGGCGAATGCGCGTGGATCCACCATGCGCAACACACCGGCGTCCAGGTCCTCGATCCCATGGAACGGGTCGAGCACGCCTTTAGAATCCGGTGCATCCGCTGACGGCAGTTCCAGGGCAATGGCATTGAAGGTAAAGTCACGACCGCGGAGATCACCCACGATATCGCTATCGCGGAATGCGCAGAAATCCATGTAGGCCGCGCGGGCAATCGCGACGCGCCAGATGCCGCGCTCCACATCCATAGGCACCACATGCGCATTCAGCTTCGCGGCGAAGGTGCGTGCCAGCGCTTCCGGTTGCGCACAGGTGACATCGACGTCGCATGGCGTGCGCTGTAGCAGCAGATCGCGCACGGCCCCGCCCACAATCCATGCGTGAATGCCGACCTCATGCCGCGCCGCCAGCAGCGCATCACCCTGGGGAATCTTCGCTAACACATCGCGGATATCCATGGCCATCCCTTGCAGCCTCCCGAATACGCGGAACGGACTACCCCTGCCGGTTATGCCGGCACGGCGTTCCGCACTTCATCATACATGGCGACGATATTCTCAGGAGGAATATCCACCTGCATGGAGTGAGACGGCGCGAGGATGTAGCCATTCGGACCCAACTGCTCGATGCGCGCGCACACCTCACGGCGCACATCCTCCGGCGTTCCCGTCGGCAATGTTTGCTGGATATCGATGGCGCCGTGAAACGCCAGGTGCTGGCCGAATTCCCGCTTCAACCAGGCAGGCTCCATGCCGGTTGCCGTCACCTGGATCGGATTGAGCACCTCGATGCCGCAATCGATCAAATCCGGGATAATCTCGGCGATCGCACCGCAACAGTGTTGATAACAGGTCACGCCGTATGATTTGGCCAGCGCGAAGTGCCGTTGTAAACTGGGGGCAAAGAACCGCTGAAAATGTTCACGGCTGATCAACAAACCGAGCTGCGTGCCGAAATCATCGCCGCACCCGACATAATCGAGCGCTCCGGCATAGGTCTGCAAGCAGCGTTCTAACAACGGTAGCGTGAACGCCTCGATGTGGGACACAATGGCGTCGACCATGGCGGGGTCAGCGATCATGTCCATCATCAAATTTTCCATGCCGCGCACTTGCCAGGCGATCCCAAATGGCCCGATGAAGCTACCCTCGCCGAACACCGCCTCAGTATGTCGTGTCCGCCACGAGCCATCAGCGGGCAATGGTGCGAAGGTGACGCGATCCGGGTTCGGCCAGGCGTAACTATCGATCTCAGCGACCGAATCCATCTGGGCGAGGGGAGGGGTGTCGTATTCCCAGTAGCCACCCGTCGAATAGGACACATACTTCATCGGGGTGCCCCAGATCGTCAGGCGCGTGCCATCCGGACCTTCGGTCGGCAGGTTCCAGCGAATATGCGGCGCACCGGTGAGATGAGTTAAATTGCTGAAGCGGTCACAGCCGAAGTAGCCGGGAATTTCAGCCGCATCACTCAAGCCCAGGTGTTGGCAGAGCGCCTGCGCGCATTCGGCCGTGGCGTCAAAAGTATACGGGATGCGGTCCGGGGTATCCCGGCGCATGGCGGTGAGCAAACGTTCACGCGAGGTCAACAGCAGGTCCTCCAATGGTAATATCCGTAACGATACTGTTCAGCGAAGGAAGGAGCAATTCCTGCTGACATTAAGCGATCTGTGCCAGCGCATCTTTAATAGCCTGCAGCACAGCAGCAACGGCTTCATCCATGGAGCCGTTATAGGTGATGCCGGCAGCGCGCGCATGCCCCCCGCCGCCGAAGCTGGAGGCCAGTTCGGCCACATTCACCCTACCGCGCGACCGCAGACTCACGCGCACCTCGCCATGTTTTTCGGAAAACAGAGCGGCAACACGCGTACCGGCCACGCATCGCACCTGGTCGATAATCCCTTCGGTGTCTTCCGGGGAGGCGGATGCCGCCTCGAAATCTTGCTGCCGCAGCACCGCCCAACTGATCTGGCCATCTGCGCTGACCTGTAATGACGACAGCGCCAGCCCTTTCAGCTTGAGCGCCGATAGGCTGGCGCGCCCCCACGTCCAATCGACAATCGCTTCCCGGTCAGCGCCCGCCGCCAGCAGTTCCGCGGCAATATGGTGCGTCGTCGGAGTGGTGCTGGCATAGCTGAAGCGCCCGGTATCCACCATCAAGGCTGCTAACAAACAGGTGGCGATCTCCGGAGTAAGGTCCGCCTGCATAGCGGCGAGGACTTCAAACACTAACTCGCCGGCGGCCGCCGCATGGGTATCGACCAATGACAGGCCCGGGCCAACCGCTGTGCTCTGATGGTGGTCAATGCGCACGAACGATTGCGCACCGGGCAACTCCTCGACGGACAGGGCGCATCGCTCCAGGCGGTCGGCATCGACGTAGATGACCAACGGAGGGGCAGGGGAGGGCACCACCGTGCGCACGCGCTCCCAGGTTGGCATGAAACGACAGGTATCGGGGACGCCGTCCCGGTCGTAACAATGGACGATAATGCCGCGTTGCTCCAATGCCAGCGCCAATGCCAGTTGGGAGCCAATGGCATCCCCCTCGGGGTTGACATGTGTGGCAATCAAGCAGGCAGGGTACCGCAGCAATTCATCCGCCACATGTTGGGCTTCAGGCCTGATCTTCATGATGTTCTTTCTGCTGCTCTTTCTCGATCTCATGCAAGAGTTCGACAACACGTGCCCCGCGTTCCAGTGACGTATCCAGTTCAAAAAAAAGCTGGGGGGTATACCGCAGGTTGATCTGCCGTCCGAACTCGCCGCGCAAGAAACCGCTGGCCCGCACCAGCACGTCCAGTGACTGTTGCTGTTCGTCCTGTGAGCCATATACGCTCACGTACACGCGGGCCGATTTCATATCCGGAGCGACATCGACACCGGTGATCGACACCAGCCCCAATCGCGGGTCATTCACTTCTTCGCGTATAATGCGGCTCAACTCGTCCCGCAGCACACGCGCCATTTTTTGTTGTCGTGTTGAAGCCATGGGTTCTCCTGCAAGGTGGCATGTCATCTAGACGAATTCAATTGAATAATCCAATAACAACACACGCCCGTCACGCTCGATCAAATCCACAATCTTTTCCAGCATGCCGTGTACGTAGGCCTTCTCGTTGGCGACCCCGGCGATGCCCAGCGTGGTCTGCCGGTGGGCATTCAGTTGGCCAACTTCGGCAGCAGAGACATTGAAGCTGTTGCGGATGCGTGCCAACAGGCTGCGCACCACTTGACGCTTATCCTTCAACGTCATGGCATCGGTAATCTCCAGGGCGATTTCGGCGACGCCCACCACCATCATGGCTGCCTCTGCAATCTAGGAGACGCTGGCAGTTGACACAAAGCCGAATAAAGCTTCCAGCACAACGGCCACGCCATCCTCGTCATGTCGCGGGGCGATACGATCAGCTGCGGCTTTCGCGGCTTCGCCCGCGTTTTCCATGGCCACGCCAACCCCCGCCCAACGCAATACCGGAACATCGTTGCCGGCATCCCCGAAGGCGATCACCTTCTCTCGCGCAATGCCGAAGTGCTCGGCCACCATTGACAGCGCCTTGCCTTTGTCCACGCCGATCGGCATGAATTCCAGATACTCCGCGTTCGAAATGGTCACGTATGCCCGGCCGGCATAGTATTCCCGCATGACGTCGAACAACCGGGCGATCCGCGACGGTTCGTTCACGATCAGTACTTTCGTTGGCGCACAGTCGGCGAATTGGCGCAGGTCTCCGACCGCATTCAATGGTGCACCGGTACGCTCTGCATACAAATCAGCCCAGGCATTGGGCTGATCGATGTACAGGTGATCATCCAGATAATAGTTGAGATTCAAGCCTTCGCGAGCACAGAATTCCACCACTTCCTGCGCCACGTTGATATCCAGATGTTCGTGAAGCAAGATCTCTCCGGTATTCTCCTGCTTGATATACGCGCCGTTATACGTGATGGCTGGGGTGTCGTGCAGGTTGCACTCGTGGATGTATGGCAACGTGCACCGGTACATTCGCCCCGAAGTAATTATGACTTTCGCCCCCAGGGCGTGACACTGGCGTACGGCAGCCAGATTGCGCGGACTGATCCGATGGTGCGTGTCCAGGAACGTGAGGTCGAGATCCAGAGAGATGAGTTCAAAAGGCAAGGCCGACATTCTGCACTCCGATACGGGGAAATCCCGGCTCATGCTACCCAAGGGCCCGCCAGTTGTCAAGGCGCATTGGTCTTCAGCGTGCTGGTGTGCAGAGCGAACTGCGGTATGCTGGTGTGTCTCCGACGGTGACTACCAGCCAATAGTACGCTGGATCTGCATGAGCAGGAGCTGCACGAGCGAACGCACCCCTGGCGACAGCATGAAGATCGTGCCGATCGCCAGCAGGGCCACTGCGACCATCAGCGAGAAGTGGAGGAGGGGATAGGAGACGTGATACAGTCGGTTCACACCCTTGGCGTCGACCAGGCGGGAACCGACGCGCAGGCGCACGAGGAAGGTGCTGGACATGCCACCCCGGGTTTTATCCAGAAAGTCGATAAGATTGAAATGCGTGCCGACCGCAATCAGCAGTTCCGCACCTTTCTCGTAGACGGCCAGCATAATGACATCTTCGCTGGTACCGCGCCCGGGAAGAATGTCATACGGAACCTGGAGACGATCCAGGCACTCCTTGCCCGGACACCGTCCATCCGGGTAGGCGTGTACAATGACCTGGGCGCCACACTGCAGCGATGCATCGCTGATGCTGTCCATGTCGCCAAAGATGATATCCGGGGTGTAGCCAAGTTCGCGCAGGATATCAGCGCCCCCATCGACCCCGATGAGCACGGGGCGTTGATCTCGGATATACGTGTGAATGGCCGCTAGATCTTGTCGCGTGCCTTCGCCGCGTACGACGATCACCACCGGACGATCCTGCAAGTCGATGGCGAACGGCGGCAACTGCACATGCTCGAAAAGGAGGCCGCGTTCCTCCTCAACATAGGAAAGGGTGTTACGGACAAAATCGCGGAGGGCGATATCCAGATTGTCCCGTGCGGCCAGTAGTTCTGCGGCCAGGCGTTCCTGAGTCATCCACTGTCCACGAGCGATTTGATCTTCCTGGAAATAGATCGCATCGTTGTGAATACTGATGAGTTCGCCATCCGGAATATTATCCATGATCGCCGTACCGGCGCAGTCGAGCACCGGGATGCCGGCGTCAAGCAATACCTGCGGGCCACGGTTGGGGTAACGCCCGGTAATGGAGGCCGCGGCATTGATTACGGCGGCGACGCGGCAATTCGCCAGCGCTTCGGCTGCCGGACCATCGAGGTCGGCATGATCAATGACAGCGATTTCTCCCGGCCGCAGTCGTCGGACGAGATTTTTTGTGCGCCGTCCGACGCGCGCCACACCCTGCAGGGCGTAACCCGTTGGAGTGTGCGCAGTCGTGAGCAGATTGGCTAACGGGTTTCCAGGCTTGATATGCGGAAAGCGGATCATGCCCTATCCTTGTGTAAAAATGCGGGGGATCCGTCAGCGGGAAATGCGGAAGGGACCACCGCGGTCCACGGCGCTTACCACATCCTCGTGCGTGCGCTGCAAGCCCTTGCGATGTCCGGGTCGGCGCAACATCTCCATGGCCTGATCGTAAGTCACCCAGCGACTGGCATCAACGTCGCTGGCGGTGGTCACCGCCTCCTCCGCCACTTCAGCGGCAAAGACCGGCGCGAGATGGATGCGGCCGTCCTGTGGGTCGAAATAGCTGTGCAGGTAATCCAGGGCATAGAGGGCCATGGGCTGTAACCCGCTTTCCAGTGCGACCACGCGCTTGGCAGCGGCAATGAGATCGTCCTGCTCGGCCAAGGGACCGGACGCGGCCTCCCACTGGCCGGCATGTCCGCTCTGCGGTCCCCGGTGCAGCAGCAGGTAGAGCATGCGGCCCGCCTGACGCTGGAAAATGTGGACATCGAGACTGGTCGTATATCTTTCCATGCCTGTATTGTACCGTGTGTGCATTCTTTATGGAAGAGCAGGAGGGAATTTAGCGGTAGGTGTTGTAGAAAAGATACGGGCGTCCGGCATCCCGGCTCTGCCGCGAGGCAACACTCCGCAGCAGCCATGAGGCCGATAGTCTGTACGGCAACACAAATTTCATAGTGGAGGAGCTTATGTACCCTGACGATGTGAAATATAACGAGACCCACCAGTGGGTGCGCAAAGATGGCAATGTGGCGACCATCGGTATCACCCACTACGCCCAGGATCAGCTCGGCGAAGTGGTATACGTCGATCTGCCGCAGGTCGATGACGAACTCGCCGCGGAAGAAGTGATGGGCAGCGTGGAATCCGTGAAGAGCATTTCCGACCTGTACACGCCGGTGAGCGGCAAGGTCGTCGAAGTGAATGAAGCGCTGATCGATGAACCGGCAAAAATTAATGAAGATCCGTACGGCGCCGGCTGGATGGTCAAAATCGACATGGCCAACCCCGATGAGTACGATAGCCTGCAGACCGCTGCCGAATACCAGGCGAAACTGGCCTGAGCGCAGCCCAGCCCGTAAACATTCACCGCCTGATGGAAGCCCATAATGGTCCATCAGGCGGTGATCATGTACGTCTAGGTGTGTCCTTATTCGCCGCGTAGACGCCGGCGTAACAGCTCGTTGACCATCGGGGCATTGGCCTGGCCGCGTGATTCGCGCATGACCTGGCCGACCAGGAATCCTAACGGTTTGTCCTCACCCGCCGCATAACGGGCTGCCGGCTCCGGATTGGCAGTAAGCACAGCATCCACAATCGCCTCCAGCGCGGACGTGTCGGAGATCTGCGCAAAGCCGCGGTCCTGTACGATCGCTTCCGCATCGCGCCCGGTCTCGAACATCTCTTCGAACACCTTCTTGGCCTGGGTGGTGTTGATGCGTCCAGCCTCAACCAGTGCGATGAGTTCCACCAATTGCCGCGGTTGCACCGGCATGGCTTCCGGCGCCAGGCCGCGTTCATTCAACAGGCGCAGCATCTCGCCCATCATCCAGTTGGATACGGCTTTCGGCGAAACACCCAATGCGACCGCCGCATCGATAAAGTCGGCAAAAGCTTTCTCCGAGGTCAGGATCGCCGCATCGTATGCGGGCAATCCGAACTGCTCGATAAATCGCGTGCGGCGCGCAGCAGGCAACTCTGGCTGTTGCGCGAGCAAACCGTTCAGATACTCCGTGGTGAACACCATGGGCACCAGATCAGGCTCGGGGAAATAGCGATAGTCATGCGATTCCTCTTTGCTGCGCATCGCCACTGTCATCCCGCGCGCCTCATCCCACAAGCGCGTTTCCTGCAGCACGCGCTCACCCTGTTCATAGGCTTCGATCTGGCGGTCGATCTCATATTCGATCGCCCGCGTCACTGTGCGGAACGAGTTCACATTCTTGACCTCGACGCGCTTGCCCAAGGTGGTCGATCCCTTGGGCCGCACTGAAATGTTCGCTTCAAAGCGGATTTGCCCCAGCTCCATACGTGCGTGCGAGACGTCCAGATATAGCAGCAATTGCCGCATCCCTGCCATATAGGCTTCCGCCTCGGCGATGCTGCGTAAATCCGGGCCAGAGACGATTTCCAGCAACGGCACACCCGCCCGATTGAAATCCACCAGGCTCTGCCCGGCCGCACTGCGTTCTTCCGGATGAATCAGTTTGCCGGCATCCTCCTCGAGGTGAATGTCGATAATACTCACACGCTTTGGCTGTCCGTCCACCTCGAACTCAAACCAGCCGTCGAGACCGATGGGCGAACGCTTTTGCGAAATCTGGTAATTTTTCGGAAGGTCGGGGTAGTAGTAATTCTTCCGCTCGAAGATCGATGGGCTGGGCACCGAACAGTGGCAGGCGAGCGCCACCTTCAATCCGTACTCCAGCGCCGTGCGATTCAACACGGGCAACACCCCGGGCAGCCCGAGGCAGATAGGGCAGGTATGGGTGTTCGGCGGCGCACCAGGCTCGGTGCTGCATCCGCAAAAAATTTTTGAGTGTGTCGCCAGTTCAGCGTGAATCTCAAATCCAATCACCGGTTCGTATTCAGCCATGCAGAGTACCTTCCCTGTCCAAAATCCGTTGCATTATACTGCAATTTCCCTCACCCTGCCACTTGTCAACGGGGTAAAACATCGCTGTATAAGCACGAAGTTGCGCTCGGTGAAGGATTGAGCGGTGATGCCACGAATTACTATATTGATTTAAAATGAACAATGTAACCGGATGATCCGGTAACCGAGGTGTAAATTGGAAGAACCGATTGGTCAGGGTGTCGAGCCCCAGGATGCCAAACCATCCTTTGCCACGAATCCCGAGGCATTGCGCTTCATTCCACTCGGGGGAATCGGTGAAATAGGGAAAAATATGTTCGCGTATGAGTATGGCGGTGAAATCATCGTCATCGACTGCGGACTCCTCTTCCCCGAACAGGAAATGCTGGGCATCGACCTGGTCATCCCCGATATCACGTTTCTGCTCGAGAATGCGGAACGCGTGCACGGCATCATCTTAACCCATGGTCACGAAGACCACGTCGGCGCGCTGCCCTGGGTGCTCAATGAGCTGGATCTTCCGGTGTGGGGGACGCGTTTGACACTCGGACTCGTGCGCAACAAGCTTGCCGAGCATCCGTATCTCCCTCCGGTGCAATTGCATGAGATCGATCCCGATGCCACACTGGAGTTGGGGCCGTTCACCATCGCTTTCTTCCGCGTGACGCACAGCATTCCCGATGGGGTGGGGATGATCATCGACACGCCGGCCGGACGCGTCGTCCACACCGGCGATTTCAAGTTCGATCAGACACCGCTGCTGGGGCAACGCACCGAGGTGCATAAGCTCGTGCATGCCGCGTCCACCGGCGTGCTGGCGTTGATGACCGACGTAACTAATGTCGAGCGTGCCGGGTGGGTGCCGTCTGAACGTGAAGTGGCCGCAAGCTACGACGAATTATTTGCCGATGCTACCGGACGCGTGATCGTCGCCTGCTTTGCGTCAAATATCGCCCGGATGCAGGAAGTGCTGAATGTTTCCGCGCGCAACCACCGCCGTGTCTGTGTGATCGGGCGCAGCATGCGCGGCAATATGGATGTCGCACGCCAGCTTGGGTTCATCCAACTTCCCTATCCGGATATCCTCATCGAGCCGGATCAGGTGGCATCCTATCCGCCTGAAGCGGTCACCGTGCTCACCACCGGCAGCCAGGGTGAACCGCTCTCCGCGTTGCGGCTGATGTCAGCTGGCGAGCATAAGTTCATCAAACTCAGTCAGGGCGACCTCGTGGTCATTTCCGCCACCCCGATCCCGGGGAATGAGGATCTTGTGTATCGCACCATCAACCAGCTCTTCCGCACTGGCGCGAATGTCATCTATCAGGGCCACGATCAGGTGCACGTGTCGGGGCATGGGAACGAAGAAGAGTTGAAGATGATGCTCACGCTCACGTCGCCGCAATTCCTCATTCCCATGCACGGCGAATTCCGACACCTCGTACAGTTCCGCAATCTGGCGCAGAGCATGGGGTATGCCGATGATCACATCTACTTACTCCATTCCGGCGATGTGCTGGAGATGACCGCTGATGGCGCGCAGGTCATTGGCCAGGTGCAGGCCGGGCGCGTGATGATCGATGGCCTGGGGGTGGGGGACATCGGCACCGTGGTGCTGCGCGACCGCAAACACCTCTCACAGGATGGCATCCTCATCGCCGTGGCCGGCATCGACTCGCAAACCGGCGAGGTGGTGGCCGGTCCGGATATCATTACGCGGGGATTCGTCTACGTACAGGAAGCGGAAGCGCTTATTGAGGATGCGAAAACGGTGGTCGTGAACACTGTGCGTGAACTGAGCGTCGACAGCAGCACGGATTGGGAATCTGCCAAGTCAGCCGTGCGCACCGCGCTCAACCGGTTTGTGTATGAACGCACGCGCCGCCGTCCCATGGTCATCCCTGTCATCCTCGAACTCTAACGGCAGCGGGCCGGGGTGCTGAATAAAAAGCCCGGAGTCTCGCGGACTCCGGGCAAAATCTGGGTGGTGGCAGCGACTGGATTCGAACCAGTGACCTAACGATTATGAGCCGTTTGCTCTACCACTACCATATTTTCACGCTCAAATAGACCTAACGATTGTCGATGATACCCCTTTAGACCTAACGATTTTTCGCCGCGCTCGAACCTCCGGGGCTACTCTACAAGACGCACACACAGGCGTCAAGAGGGCTAGGAGCACTGCGGGCTAAATGCTCACCCACCGCACGCCGGGGCTACTTCTCATGCGTTGGCGGTTTCGGTTGCGCGTGCTCTCGCTCGGAAAACCGGTAGTTCTCATCCACCTTGCCCGCGCGGAAATCTTCCATGAATTCATCTACGTATGGTCGAATCACGCGCATTTGTCGCTGGTAGAAATCCTCGCGCTCTTCGTCTGAGGCAAACTGAATCGGCATGGTATAGGCTACCTTTCGCTAGTTTGGGAAGGGGAATCCCTGCCGCGTCACTCTACCATAGAACACCCGCCATGACCAATATGGCGCATGACTACCTCCCCGCCCCCTTGCCGGAACACCTCGCGCCGATATTGCCCGCCCGCCCACTGCGTAACGCGCACCATGACGCCTTCCGGGTCCACGGGGTACGCGGGCCAGGTGTCGCACAATTCGACCGGGCGACAAAATGCCCATGTATTAGCATGAGTTTGGAAATATTCCTCATCCGCTAATACACGGGCATCGAATTGGCGCGCGATATGGGGAGGCATCACGTACACGACGCTGCGCTCACTGGTAATACAACTAGTCACCTCTAGTTTGTCCTATTCTCCCTCCCCTTGGTCGTGCGGCAGGATTGCCGTTAGTCATTCCCCTTGTGGGGCCCAACAATATTAAACTTCGTGCTCGCCACTTCGGCAAGCAGGCCGATGGCAACGGTTATCCCGTTGTAGTATGCGCCAATGTCCGTGCGCCCAGGGTGCTCGCGCGTGCCGGAACCATGGTCAGTGGATTCAAGTGTGACCATGTTAATCAGGTCTTGAATCTCATCCCGTGCATCCGTGAGCGCCAGGGCTACGCCGCGCCGCCATTCGTCGCCCGGTGCTGTGGGCCGGTTCGTGAGTTCGCGGTCCAGGTTCGTGCGTGATACAATGTTCTCGGTCATGCTGTTTTCTCCTTTGGTTGTCAGTGTGGCCGCAGGGGTGGGGTGTTGGTAGCATCCTGCCCCTACTGCGTATTATTCGGTTATCTCTTCGAGTCTGTCCCCCATACCAACTTTGGCTTCGCATGACGTGGCAACAGACACACCACCTCCTGCTCTTGCCGATCATTGCTATATGCATAGATATAACGATCATCCTTCACAGTGTACTGATACACCGCAGGGGAAGGCAGTTCTTTATACCGTGTGGCAAACCACTTAGCTTGCTCAAAGTCGAGTGTCCATGACAACCCTCTAACCCGTCGGTTGCGCCCCCTGCCGGATACACCACGATAAATTGTACAGGGTAGAGGTGTCGGAATGTCTTCACAAAGGCCGAGCATTACCTTGCGGTCTGCCACCTCAAATATCATTTGTAAAGCACCTAGCTCCCATCTGTGGTGATTCACTCGGGTAATAAAATAGGCGTCTAGTAGTGCCTCTTCGTAAAGGCCAGCTATTTTTAGGGAGCGAAGGTTGTCAACCACGAAGGCCAAGCAATCTAGGTTGTCAATGTAGCATAGTATTTGGGCGACATCGCGTTGCATCCATGCTTGTTCCGCTCCTTCACGGAACACCTCGGGGATTAGCGACATATCGAGCGGACAGCTACTACCCATGGCTTTCACCACTCTCTAGCCACTCCATCAACACCCGGCGCGAGAAGCGCCATTGCCGCCCGATTTTACGAGCCGGTATTCTCCCGTCGTTTACCATGCGGTAGAGTGTGGTGCTGCTCACCTTGAGAAGCTTCATCGCCTCCTCAAAAGTCATCACGTCGTTGTCTGACATGGCATCCTCTCGCTTACATAAGTTATCGAAAGGTATCATAACATAGCGTAAATACCTTGTCAACCCCTAGAAAATCGAATATACCGATGACCTGTCATCCCCGCCCAACACCACGCCTCCCTGCCGGTGAAAATCCTGCCGCCGCGGGTATCCAACGCGCGCCTCCCCAACCGCCAATATGCGTAATTCAGACTCAGCCAGGCGACAGGCCGCCATGGCATCGAAAAGAGAAAATCGGGGCTCGCGCTCGATCATGCGCCCGGCAAGCCGCTCGATCACCTCGGCCAGCAGGCGCGCCTTCTTGTGATAACTTACTGTTTCAACCGGGGGCTGCTCACCTGCCAGGCACTCCCTCCGGTGTTTTCTCAGGTGCTTCGCCGTGACGCCCCGACCGGCGACTTGAGCAACCGCGACAAGGCCGCATCCCGCTATCAATAATTCATCAATGAGTTCCAGCCGGGGATGCACGCATACCGGGCAGGGGGTGGGTAAATCATCCAGGCCGGCAACAGGAGTATCCTGCTCGCTCGCCGCCGTCGTTTGCACGGGTGGAGGCATCAATCGGACGTGTACGTCATAATGATGTTTGATCTGCGCGCGCGTCACCCCCGGATATTGCCGCGCCACCGCGCCCGCGCTCATGCCGGATGCTAGTTTGCTTTCGATCTCCTCCCGCTGTGGGTGTACGCAGGTTTTGCATTGTGGCATATTCCCATCCCCTATTGGCATTTATTGCTGGTGTAAGGGCCGCCGTCGGGGTCGATCAACCTAGACCGAAAGGCTGGAGGTGTAGACAGCCCCGCCCCGACGACGACGCCACTGTGCAACAACTATCCCCGCACTTCGCCGGTTGCCGTATGCTCGTTAATCACAGCCCCAAGTTTGCCGGTAATTTCTGTGATCAATACATCTTCCGTGCCATGCCCAGCCGTATTAATCAATGTGATATATTGATTCGGCCAGGCTTTCCATAAATCGCCAATTTTTGAGCGTATTGTCCGGCGTGGCCAGCCGCGATTTACTTCCCGGAAAATCGCAATAGCGGCTTCTCTGGCACTCGCCGCCGTCGTACAATCCGGCTTCCGTTCGTAATGCACCGATGGACGCCCAAGGAAGCCCCCCGCGCCACTCGTCTGAATACTCTCAATATCGTAGACCGTGGCAAAAAATGGTCGCCCGCCTTCCGTCTGTCCCTCCACCATGACAATGTTTTTTGCTCCCTGCGTATCCTCGTGCTCCTCGACACTGATAATCGCCTCATCCAGTGTCGCCCCCTCATCGTATCGATATGTCGCCTGCGAAGCTGTATTGTAGCCGTTGCGGATTTGCAAAACGCCGTCCTCGTCGAATTCCACCACAGCGCCATACGTGGTCGCCAATTGGCGGATGAAATCCCCGGCACTAGTCCCGTTCGCCGCAAGCCATGGAATGCGCGTGGCATCCGTGACGGGCTCATCAATATAGATATTGATAGCTTCGCTCGCGATGTGAGTGCTTGGAATCCCGCCCCATTTGGCGATCAACGCAATCGCCACATCCACGCGCAAGCCGGTCAAATTCGGGGCGAACAAAAGCGCAGTGCCCGCCAACCGTTCCCACTTATCCACGGCAGTCAATGTGAGCCTTCCGAATTTTTTCACTTCCAATTTGTAATCGTTAACGGTTAATACGCCCTGCATCCTATCCTGGGTATCCGTACTACCATTCGCATATTGATAGCCAATTTTATATTTGAAGGCATATTGGCCGTTCAGCCCGCCGACGAAATCCCATAAATTCTGCCCATTAATGATTTTGTCTGGTACGAGATTGATTGAGAGTGACCGCGCGGATAAATCCTTGGGCATGGTTTCGGTGCCCTGGTCCTTGTAAACCCACGGGGTAATATTTTTCCAGACCGCCGAAGGCGTGGAGAATTCCGGCATATACAAATATTCAAATGCTTGTACAACCGGCGTGGTGGTGCCCGGCCCCGTCAACGCCACACGATAGCGTTTGCTAGTACCAACTTCCTCCACCACGGTGATCGTTGCAGTGCAATTGCTCGGCAAACTTGGGAATACTGTTCCCACTAAATCGCCACTATCATAATTCCAAATATGCTCGACAAGATCGGTTTCAAAATAGCCGCTTGTGGCGAAAGTATACGGCGTTAAATTAAACGCATATTCCCCGCCCGCGCCCTGTACACGGAATGTGGCGGCGGGCAATTCGCCAATATCATCAATGATCCATGGGTTACGAAAAGCCGAACAGATAATATATAGCCTACCCATAAGGTTATATATTTTCCAATACAACGCCGAGTCTGTTGCGTATTTTTCGGCATCCTCAAGGTCCACAATATACGACGATATAAGCTTATTGTTATAGTACAATTCCGGGCCGTCGTGCATACGCTTCCACATTAACGTATAGCCCCCACCAAATGACAAGCGCCATTCTTGGTCTGCCGGGTCCATATTGGCGGGGGTCATGGGCATACGATGGAATTGAAAATGAAATGAGGGAGTGGCGGGCAATAAATAATTACTAGTAATATCCGTAATATGGTTTGCGCTCGCATTGTAGGCGTGAATATAATTTGAGTCAGGCGTGCGCTCAACAGATATTTTGGTAGTATTGAAGTCGCCTTGCGCAACAGTGAACTGCGACAATTGCATGTTCTGCGCTTCGTAATCGAACATCAATACGACGCCATTAATGGCAGGCAAATAGAAGACGTTATTTACATTCTGATATTCATCAAACCGCAATTTCTCTTCAAATTTGGCGGCAGGAATATCCGTAATCGCATAGCCGAATTGCGTTTGATAGGCGTAATTGGTGAGTAGGTCACCAATATAAAATTCGTTTGCGGTTCGTACAATGTCCGTCATAGCAAAAAACTACTCTCTCTCCCACTTTTCGCCCATAGACTACCGACGAGACGCCACACCAGCGCGCAGACTAGCAATGCGTGCATCCGCGAGCGCTCTCGCTGCCGACACAGCCACCATGTTGTCACTGTCTGCAGGATAGTTACTGTCGTTGTTGGCATAGATTGCCTGTATGTTGCGCGCGATCTCATCAATTGCACCATAGGCTTTATGCCGCTTCTCTGCTACGCTATAACATGGGCTATTGAATACCATATGCAGGCACTGCTCTACACCGTGCACGAGCTCGTCAATTAAATCCTGCTCGCGCTCTAGAATGGTTGTTAGCACCTTATCACCTCGATTGCCATAACTACACTGTCCGATCATGTTATAAATGTCAGCAAGGGGGAGGGGTGGGGGTCGATTCGCCAGCCCCGCCCCTTGCTGATCTCGTGGCCGCGAGCCGCTAAATTTTCATGCCGCGCAACTCTTCGAGTTTGTGACGCGCGTACTGCTGCGATGATTGCCCAATATGGTTAAGCGTGGTGTTGACCTTCTCGCGCTTCAACCGCGCTTTCCGCTGTGCATCCGGCAATGCCGGCAACAGTTCCCGATCAACCACGCCGGCAATGGATTGAATTTGCATTTCACCCATGCCGCGCGAGCGCAAATATCGGCGCAACCATGGGCCATTGAGAAGATTCAGCGTCACGGCATCACCCTGCTGCACGGCATCGCGCACCGCCTGGTGCACCGCCTCAGGCATCCGCTCGGGGGGAACGTTCTGCAGTTCCATCTGCATATCAAGCCGCGCCGTTTGTGCGCGCGTTTCATTGTGCACCGGGTCGCCTTCCGGCATAGGATAGCCGCTCACAGCATCCAGGGCCGCGCCCACACTGTTGACGGTCGCCGTCATTGCACCATGCGCTTCAGCAATCTGCCGTTCCGCCGCTTGCACCATGTCGGCACGCCGCGCCGCTTTGTACTCGGGCGACAGGGAAGTATCATCAATAATCTTCCGTAAATCCTTCTCGGTTTTGGCGAGTAATTCCATCGCTGTTTTGTGCGTGGTTTTCACCGCGTCAACGGCTTGCGGGTATGGTGATGTATCATACACACCCATGACACTTTCAGCATCCTGCTGTAATTCATCCACACGTGATAAAAATAGCTGTTGTAGTCGCTCGCTCATGTTGTGTTACACCTCATAAAATTCATTGTCGATATATGAAAAAGCCATGCGGCTATTTTCCCGATTTATCTTTACCTTTTTCCTTGCCGTTTTTCGGCATAACAAAGGCCATTACCTATTTACATTCTATTTCGATAGTGCATCCCGTATCCGGGCCGGAACCTGTCCAGGCTTGGCGGCAAATTCACCGTTTTCTTCGTCGGTGCCGGTTTCGTACCATACAGCCACCAGTTCCCCAAACAGGCCGCTAACACCAGGTCAGCGTGCGCGCCATCATCCTTCGATCTATGCTCAAAAGTGATATTCTTGCTATCGGTAATTTTGTATCGCATACTCTGCAATTCACGCTTAAACGCCTCGGCAAATTGCAGTTCATCAGCTACTAATATTTTACCATTTTGAACCCCAACCTGCAGGCGACAAATGACTTCCGACTTCGGCACTAAATACCGTTTCATGTCCTCGTCATAATTCACGTTACTGCCGCTGGTGAGCCATACCGCAACCGGGTAAATTTTCCGACGCCGGAACATATCCACCACGGGAGCACCAACGCCGGTCGCATCGATCACCAAGGGGGAGGGTCGTACCTGCCAGGCGAGCCGGTGCGGCTCCTGTGTCGCCATGCCCCCATAGCGCTCCGCCATGGGTTCGTGCTCGCCGCACAATGGCGGCTCTTGCAGGATATTCTCGCACCAATCCACAATATCGACGTAGCTGGTCCCAATCGGGAACCGCTTCAAATTCACGATATTCGCGCCCTGGTCCTCGGTCTGTTCCAACAGGGCCGCGCCCGAAAAATCCTGCGCTTGCCCCAGGTCTACCGCCAACACGTATTTATTATTTTTGCTCATTTTCGCCTCACAATTACCAACCGCTAATCGCAAGCGGTTTTATCGATTTAGAAAATATATTATTAATCTGCTCGCTGGTGAACAGGCCAGCCTCAACGCCCATAAATTCACACTCATATTCTTGCCGATACCAGGCGTCACCCATGCTCGCCCGCTCATTCGCCAGGAACTCTTCTGATATTCTCGGCACCTCGCACGACTTTATCTTTATCCTATGCCAACCGGGGCCGCCGTCTGTCCATTCATCATAGAAAAAGCCGCTCTGCCCAAAGGCCGTTGACATCACCAGTAATTTCCCATTGGTGGTTGCTAGGAATGGCCGCGCCGCAAAATATAAACTATCATCCACTTTCGCCGCTTCATCGATGACTAATAATGACACGCCGGGGAACCCTCGCACGGTCGCCTCATTGGCCGGTAGCGCGACGATCTTACTCCCATTGGGGAATTCAGCGGATAACTTATTATTCTCCCGCATATCCGGGCCTATCCCTAATTTATTGACATAATCCCTCACCATGCCGTGCACGATTTTCGCCTGCCGCTCGGAGGCACTAATTAGGATAGATAACGAGCCAGGCCGGTAAATCGCGTTGTGCGTGGCCGCCAGGCTACTAACTGTCGATTTCCCGCACTGCCGCCCCGTCAATAGGATAAGTCGCGCGCGCTCGCTGGTGAGCGCATCAACCTGCCAGGGGTCCAACACCATACCAACACGCTCTTGCGCCCAGGCTACGGGGTCCAGGGTGTAGCGTATTTCATCGGCAAGGGGAAGGGGCTGCTCACTCACTAATAATTACCTCGGCATCCGTAACATTCTGCCCCGCTGTATTCGCCGTATTCGCCATACTCGCGAGCGCTTCAACTACCCGTGATTTCGCATCCGGGAATTTATCCAGCGCCCCGACGATGACCTGCTGCAGTTGGGCGAATTGTGGCGAGGTAATCACGTTCACCTGCGTGCCATCCTGCAAGTTCCCCAACAGTTTCCCTTGCAATTCCATGATCTTTACAAGCCGGTCGGTGATCTGCAACACCTGCGGTCGGTTGCCGTCCTCCCGCGCCTCCCGCAACATGAGCAAACAGGTACTATTAATCTCTTGCAATTGGTCCGCTGTGTCTAACGCCTCTTGAATTTTCGCTTCCCGCGTCACCTCGGATGATGCCAACCGCTCGGCGCGCAACATCTTTTTCGCTTTCATTGCCAAATTCGGCACATGGTTAGCGCGATGACGTTTACTACCCCGACAATCATAATGTAGACATTAGGCGGCTTCGGCTTTGGCGTACTGGACGTGCGGTTCCTCGAAGTAATTGCGCACGACATCCGGACGT